>NZ_JBZEGV010000005.1:110000-323569 GCF_058312955.1 Mesorhizobium sp. LEGMi-168a | reverse complement strand
ACCGCCCCCCGCGGCGGCCCCCCCCCCCCCCGCGACCCCCTCTGTCGCCTTCGGCGACATCTCCCCCTCGAGGGGGGAGATTGGGCGCGACGCTTCAGTGCAACAAGAACTCCCCATCAACCTTCCGCCACTCGTTCGGCGCGATCAGCTTCTGGTGCGTGTAGGTGACCGAATGCAGTGGGCCGTCGAGCCTGGTCTTCCAGAACTCGATGAAGCGGATCAGCACCGGAAACTTCGGCGCGATGTCGTAGTCCTGCCAGATATAGCTCTGCAGCAGATGCGGGTGATCGGGGAAGTGATAGAGAATCTTGGCCGTCGTCAGCCCATAGCCCTTGAGCATCAGGTCCATTTCGGAATGGTCACGCATCGCAGCCCCCTAGGTCGATCTCCTTTCCTCCCAACGCGCGATTCTGCGCTCAGTTGCTTAACTGTCTATCGATCTTAGCAGCTCCAAGGCGAGTTTTCCATCGCTAAAACAGGTAGTTAGCAGCGACAGGCGGTGAGTGCTGACAGCGTTTCGCAGCGACGCTGCGTCATCCCGCCACGCGAATCCAACGTCTAATGTTGCCGTCGGCGCGGAACTGTTAATAATGCCCGCGAATTCGCGGCTGCTTTGCCGCGATGCCGCTGGTGCTTCAAGCCAGCGGACCGTCTCGGAGGAAAGCTGAAAAATGTCCGATGTCCATGTCCACCGCGTCCAGCCGGCGTGGAAGAAGAACGCGTTGATCGACAACGACACCTATCTGAAATGGTATGCCGACAGCGTGAAAAATCCGGACAAGTTCTGGGGCAAGCACGGCAAGCGCATCGACTGGTTCAAGCCCTTCACCAAGGTCAAGAACACCTCCTTTAACGGCAAGGTCTCGATCAGGTGGTTCGAGGACGGCCAGACCAATGTTTCCTGGAATTGCATCGACCGGCATCTGAAGAAGCGCGGCGACCAGACCGCCATCATCTGGGAGGGCGACAACCCTTACGATGACAGGAAGATCACCTATAACGAGCTTTATGCGCATGTCTGCCGTTTCGCCAATGTGCTGAAGAAGCATGGCGTCAAGAAGGGCGACCGCGTCACCATCTACATGCCGATGATCCCGGAAACGGCCTACGCGATGCTGGCCTGCACCCGGCTGGGCGCCATCCATTCGGTCGTCTTCGGCGGCTTCTCGCCCGATGCTCTCGCCGGGCGCATCGACGACTGCAAGTCGACCATCGTCGTCACCGCCGACGAAGGCCTGCGCGGCGGCAAGCCGATCCCGCTGAAGGACAACACCGACAAGGCGGTCGACATCGCCGCCAAGGCCGGCACCAAGGTCGAGAAGGTGGTGGTCGTGCGCCGCACCGGGGGCAAGACCGGCTGGGTGCAGGGTCGCGACGTCTGGTACCACGACGAGGCGGCGACCGTTAAGGCTGATTGCAAGCCGGAGAAGATGAAGGCGGAGGACCCGCTGTTCATCCTCTACACCTCGGGCTCGACCGGCAAGCCGAAGGGCGTGCTGCACACCACCGCCGGCTATCTCGTCTATGTCTCGATGACGCACCAATATGTCTTCGACTACCATGACGGCGACATCTACTGGTGCACGGCCGATGTCGGCTGGGTGACGGGCCACAGCTACATCGTCTACGGACCTTTGGCCAACGGCGCCACCACGCTGATGTTCGAGGGCGTGCCGAACTATCCGTCGCAGTCGCGCTTCTGGGACGTCATCGACAAGCACAAGGTCAACATCTTCTACACCGCGCCGACGGCGCTGCGCGCGCTGATGGGCGCCGGCGACGGCCATGTGAAGAAGACATCGCGCAAGTCGCTGCGCGTGCTGGGCACCGTCGGCGAGCCGATCAATCCGGAAGCCTGGGAGTGGTATTTCAACGTCGTCGGCAACGCCAAGGTGCCGATCGTCGACACCTGGTGGCAGACCGAGACCGGCGGCATCCTGATCACGCCGCTGCCCGGCGCCACCGACCTCAAGGCCGGTTCGGCGACACGGCCCTTCTTCGGCGTCAGGCCGCAACTGGTCAACGGCGACGGGACGGCTCTGGAAGGCGCGGCCGACGGCAATCTCTGCATCACCGATTCCTGGCCCGGCATGATGCGCACCGTCTATGGCGACCACGACCGTTTCGTGCAGACCTATTTCTCGACCTACAAGGGCAAGTACTTCACCGGCGACGGCTGCCGCCGCGACGAAGACGGCTATTACTGGATCACCGGCCGCGTCGACGACGTCATCAACGTCTCCGGCCACCGCATGGGCACGGCGGAGGTGGAATCGGCGCTGGTCAGCCACGACAAGGTCTCGGAAGCCGCCGTCGTCGGCTACCCGCACGACATCAAGGGCCAGGGCATCTACTGCTACGTCACGCTGATGGCCGGCGAGACATCGAGCGAGGATCTGCGCAAGGAGCTCGTCGCCCATGTCCGCAAGGAGATCGGCGCCATCGCCACACCAGACAAGATCCAGTTCGCGCCGGGCCTGCCCAAGACCCGTTCGGGCAAGATCATGCGCCGCATCCTGCGCAAGATCGCCGAGGACGATTACGGCGCGCTCGGCGACACCTCGACGCTCGCCGACCCGGCCGTCGTCGACGATCTCGTCGCCAACCGGCAGAACAGGAAGGGCTGATGACAGACCGGGCGGCACTCGGCACAGTCAGCCAGCTGTGGCGCTATCCGGCGAGCTCGCTCGCCGGCGAGCGCCAGGACGCGATCTCGGTCGGCCGCGAAACCATCGACGGCGACCGTATGTTCGGCCTCGTCGACGCCTCGGACAACGAGATTGCCCGGCCCGACCGCGACGCCAAATGGCACAAGGTGCCGCGCATCCGCACACGGCTGACCAATGATCGCGAACTGGAGGTGGCCGTCCCCGGCGGCGATTGGCTGAGCGCGCCCGGCGTCGAATGCGATCGTGCCGTGTCTGCCTATCTCGGCTTCACTGCCTCGATCCGGCCGTTCGGCCAAGAGAGCGCCCCGCCGGCCTATGCCGGTCCGTTGACCCAGGCGCGTTACCGCAAGGCGCCGATCCACCTGCTCACCACCGCCTCGTTGGCGCGGCTCAAGGCGCTGCATCCGGAAGGGGCGGCCGACCCGCGCCGCTTCCGCCCCAACATCGTCGTCGATATGGAGCCGGTCGAAGGCTCCTTCCCAGAGACGGAATGGATCGGCCGCAAGCTCGCGGTCGGCGATCTTCTGCTCACGGTCTCGGAGCCTTGCCGCCGCTGCGGCTTCACCATCATTGCCCAGGACGGCTTCGACAACGATCCCGGCATCCTGCGCAACCTGGTCCGCCACAACGCCCACAATATCGGCGTCTACTGCACCGTGGACAGGCCGGCGCGCGTCGAGATCGGCGCGCCGATGCGCTTTGCCTGACACCTCGTCCTACCGATAGAGATCCGCACGCGTCGGCGGCAGTCCGCTCGGGCCACGCGCGCGCTTGGTGGCGACGGTCTGGAAGATCTGCGCCGAGGCGCGCTCGAAGGCGATCGAGCAGCCGCTGAGATAGAGCAGCCAGAGCCGCGCCTTCGCCTCGCCGACCTCGGCGATCGCCTCGTCGAAATGCGCATGGAGACGCTCCGCCCACAGGCGGCAGGTACGCGCGTAGTGCTCGCGAAGGTTCTCGACGTCATGGACGAGGAAGCCATGCGCCTCGAGGTTGCCAAGCGTCATGCCGATCGTGTCGAGCTCGCCGCCGGGGAAGATATATTTGATCAGCGCCTTGTATTCCGGCCCCTTGCGCAGCGTCTTCCTGATGTCGCCCTTGCTGCGCCTGGTGATGGCGTGGTGGAGATAGATGCCGCCTGGCTTCAGCAGGCGCTGCACTGCCGAGAAGTAGGCAGCGTGGTTGGCAAGCCCGAGATGCTCGAACATGCCGATCGACGAGATCTTGTCGAAGGTGCCGGAGAGATCGGCATAGGACTTTATCTCGATGGTGATGCGATCCTCCAACCCTTCGGCGCGGATGCGCTCGCGGGCAAGTTCCGTCTGGGCTTCCGACAGCGAGACGCCGTGCCCGACGATGCCGTAATGCTTCGCCGCATGGATGAGCATCGCGCCCCAGCCGCAGCCGATGTCGAGCAGGCTGTCGCCCGGCCGAAGCCTGAGCTTGCGGCAGATGTGGTCGAGCTTGTCGATCTGCGCCTGGTCGATGCCGTTGGCGAAATCCCTGAAGTAGCCGCAGCTATAGACCATGCGCTCGTCGAGGAAGAGCCGGTAGAACGCGTTCGAAATGTCGTAGTGATGCTGGATCGCTTCCTTGTTGGACCCGCTGACATAGGGGTTGCGCCCGGAGAGATCGCCCCGCGCCGTCATCTGTTTCCGAGAGAAAAGCACCGCCGGCAGATCGCGCAGGATCGCCAGCTTCGGCAATGATCTGAGCTTCGTCTTGAGCTTGCCTTGCGACGGCAAGGCGTAGAAATCGAACAGCGTGCCCTCTTCGATATCGACGGTCTTGGAAATCCACATCTCGACCAGCGTCGAGAAGGCCGGCCGGCGAACCAGCTGCCAGACGATGTCCTGATCGTTGATGGCAAGCACCGGGCCGCCGGCGGGGCCGATCCGCTCGCCGGTCCACAGCCTGACCGCAAAACCCGGCTTCAGCGTTTCGACAACTGTTCGCACGATCCGCGCGGCTCTGTCGGCGGCGTCCATTCCCACCTCCCAATGCGGCGCAACCTGTCACGGCGCCGACATCCGGATTATGTCGGGAGCTCAACAAAATTCAAAGGCCGAGGAGACGAGAGAGTTGACCGCCGGATCGGCGCCCGGCGGAAGTTCCTTGGCGCAAGGCATCCCCGCTCGCTTCCGGCAAAGCTACGCAACGCAGATGCCGGACACCGCAACCTTCTGAAACAGGTGCGGGGAAGCTGCGGCTGAGGACGGATAGGCCGAGAGCTTCGCCCTGAACTCCGGATGCATGAACGCGGCCCTGAAATCAGCCGTCGATTCCCAGACGGCGTAGTTGAGGTAGGTCGGGCTGTCGCCTAGGGCCCGGTGAAGCTGGGTCGAGATGAAACCCGGCTGCCGCTTCATGAAATGCGCGTCAGCCTCCCAGGCATCCAGGAAGGTCTGCTCGTCGGCCTTGTCGAGCGTGAAGACGTTGACGAGCACGACGGGGGAAGCGTCGACGGCGATCTGGCGTTCGATCGGGAAGGCAGGGTCCAATGGGCGCATATGCGACATGACAAACTCCGCTCGATATGGTTTCATGATGTCAATTTGGTGCGATAGAGCCAATATATCTATTTGACACCATGATGTCAATATCATTGTATGGTGACAAATATGCATGGACCCAAGCGAACCAAGGCCGCCACCGCGTTGACCGGTCTCTTTCTCGATCTGTTCAGGCTCAATAACCTCGTCATCACCTCGGGCGACAGGCTCGTCGCGGAGCTGGGCCTGACGAGCGCCCGCTGGCAGGTGCTCGGCACCATCGTCGCGGCGGACCGGCCGCAGCCGGTCGCGTGGCTGGCGCGCGACATGGGAGCCAACCGTCAGAACGTCCAGCGCATCGCCAACGATCTGGCAGAAGAGGGACTTGTCGCGTTCAAGCCCAACCCGCATCACCGGCGGGCGCAGCTCGTGGTGCTGACGGACGCGGGGAAAGAGGCGTTCGACGCCGCCATGCGCCTGCAGGCGCCCTGGGTGAACTGGCTCTCGGAGGGGATCGAGGTCGGCGAACTGGAGACCACACACTCTGTCGTGAAGGCGCTTCGCCGGAAACTGGAAGGAGAAGCAGAAGAGCAGACGTGACGTAGCGCGGCTAGGCTCCGAAGGTGACATCGGGGGAGGCATTGCTCCCTCGACCGCAATCCCGACC
Organism: Mesorhizobium sp. LEGMi-168a; assembly: GCF_058312955.1. Taxonomy (NCBI): domain Bacteria; kingdom Pseudomonadati; phylum Pseudomonadota; class Alphaproteobacteria; order Hyphomicrobiales; family Phyllobacteriaceae; genus Mesorhizobium; species Mesorhizobium sp. LEGMi-168a. Next base: position 317,744 of record NZ_JBZEGV010000005.1, on the reverse strand, counting down.
TGTTGCGCAAAAACATCGCCGGAGGAGGATTTCCCGCCCGAGGCATGGCCATTCCGCAGCGTCATCTTGTCTTTTGCCGCGACGCACCCCATCATCTGGGCGTGTTCAACAAACCGAAAGGAGGTGATCCGATGTCGAGTGATTTCGTTTTCCAGAACGTGAGCTCAGCGGATTGCACTTCCGGGAAGCAGTCTTCCCGTTAAGGCGCGAGACGCGCGGCAGGTAACCCGGTGGGGTCGCCGCCATGAGCCGCGTCATGGACGGAAACACGGAAGGCCGCCGGCTTCGTCAAGAAGCGGCGGCCTTTTCCGTTAGCGGTCTGGAGTTGTGCGGTCAGCGGTTGATGGTGAGCTTCTCGATGTTGCGGGTGATCTCGCCGAAAGCATCGGACAGTTCCGCCCCGGTGGCGGCCTCGTAATAATGCTTCAGCGAGGACGTGTCGTCGGTCGAGCAATCCTTGAGCACGGACTTCGCCTGATCCCGTTCGATGGTTGTCATCGACGGGTCATTGAGATCGAAGCCGATGGTGAAGATCTCGATGCCGTCGCGCTTCATGTTCTCGCAGATGGCTTCAGCATTGGCGCGCGACGTCTCGCCCTGGTCCTGCCACGCGGCCGCGCCGCGCCCGCGGGCGAAGGCGGTGTTGAACTGGCCGTCCGTCATCAGGATGGCGATCTTGGCCACCTTTTTCTGATCGAAGTTGGCAGGGCCGGTGCCCAGCCTGGCGTCGGCGATAGCCGAGCGCCACGACGGTGAGAGCATGTAATAGCCCCATTGCGCGGCGATGCCGCCGGCGGTTACGCCCGCGGCGCTGAAATGGCCGATCGTGTCGAGCAGCTTGTCTTCATCTGCCGTTAGCGGAATGAGCGCCGCCGAGGGACATACCCTCATGCGATAGTCGCGATTGACCTTGGCCTGATATGTCTTGCCCTTGTTGTCCCGGCGCAGCGCATAGGGGCCGTCAGACGAAAAATCGGCATAGCCGTCCTTGTCCTTGCGCTCGGTGGCGCATTTGTCGGATGCCGTCGTCACGGAAACGGAAAGCGGCGCATCGATCGGCGGCGGCACCTTCGGCCCGTCCGCCGTCTCGACGAAGACGGTGTTGGCGAGGCCACCCGTGTTGACCGCCTCGGCATAGGGGACGATCGCCACCCGGACCCGTGGGTCGCTGGGATCCCGGTTCTGTCCCAAGAGATCCTTGACCGTTTGCGACGCGGCCGCCTGCAGGTCGCCGATCTTGTTGGTCTTCGCGCGCCTGTTGGCCGCCATCGAGCCGGTGATGTCGAGCATCATCGCCACCTCGATCTTCTTGTCGGAATAGAGCGCGGTGGTCGACGTGGTCACGCGCTGCATGTTGCCCATGCTGAACAACGGAAAATAAAGGCCGATATCGGCATGCACATCCGCCTGCACCGTCTTCGCCGTCCTGTTGATCGTGAGCTTGTCGAGCACGATCTGATTGGCTTGCAGGATCCCCGCCGTGCTGTTGGCGTCGAGGAATGCCTGCACCGATGCGTTGGCATCGGCTTCCTTGATGACGCCGAGGGTGAGATCGCGTGCCGTCGAGGTCACAGCGGCGTCGACGACGCTCTGCAAACTCGATCTCGCATTGTAGAGCTGCGAGATATTGACCGCGAATCCCACCCCCAGCGCCAGCACCGATGCGGCAGCCCCGAACAGAACCGCGAAATTGCCTCCGCAATCTCGGGCAAAGCCGTCCACCCCACGAACGAGAGCTTTGAACTGCCGCATCCTTCCGCCTCCACTGTCTGCGGCGGAAGCGTTGCAGGATTTCAGCCAGACGCGGCCGGCGGCCGGCGGAAAAATGCTTAATGGTCGGTTAACTAATTGTTTTTGTTTGCCTTCGGCAGCCAGGAAGGTGAACGGCGGGTAAACGAAAAAAGCTGTGATGAAATGCCGTTCATGAAGCGCTTACCATGTTCCCCGAACCGACCGCGGCCCTTCCCGCTTCGGCACAGCAGGGGCTGTGCCGAAGCGGCTCAGCAGCGATGCAAGAGCCGCAGTGAAATAGCCGGCCGGCCCATGCCAGCATCTGCGCGCCTGCCATGCGATCGACGCCATGATGCGGCAGGTTGAAGCGCCCGCGCCTTCTCACGCGGCGTTAGGCGGTTTAGACTGTGATTGCGTTTCGCCCTCCCCGAAAACGATTCTCCAGGAAATCAAATGTTCGCAGGCAGAAAGTTCGCCGCCTTCCTTTTCGATATGGATGGCACTGTCCTCAATTCGATCGCCGCAGCGGAACGTGTGTGGACGCAATGGGCAACTCGCCACGGTCTCGACGTGGCGAGCTTCCTGCCGACGATCCATGGCAGGCGCGCGAGAGAGACGATCGCCGCGCTGAAGCTTCCCGGCGTCGATCCGCTGGTCGAAGCCGATGCGCTGCTCAAGGCAGAGGCGGCAGACCTCGACGGCATCGTGCCGATCCCGGGCGCCGTGGCGTTTTTGCAATCGCTGCCGCCGGAGCGCTGGGCGATCGTCACCTCGGCGCCGCGCGAGCTGGCGCTGCTGCGCATTGCTGCGGCCGGCATTCCGGTGCCTGCCATGATGGTCTCGGCCGAGGATGTCACCCGCGGCAAGCCGGCGCCCGACTGCTTCCTTTTGGCGGCTAAGCGTCTCGGCGTCGAGGCGCGCGATTGCCTGGTCTTCGAGGATGCGCCGGCCGGTATCGCGGCGGGCGAAGCTTCCGGCGCCTCGGTGATGGTGATCAGCGCCACGCATGTCCATCCGGTTGTGACGCAGCACACAAGCATTGCTTCCTATGATGCGCTCGGCATTGCCACAGACGACAATGGCTGGATTGTCATTGAGACGAAACAGATCGCGGCGGCAGCCTGCTAGCTCTGGCTGGTTTCTCGATGCACAGGATTAATGCGATGCGTAGTGTTCCTTCGCGCCCTCCTCTGGCCTGCCGGCCATCTCCCCCACAAGTGGGGAGATTGGCAGCTTCGCCGATGGCGCTCTTTCAGCAACGTTGGTGATTAGCGAAAGCCGGCGTGACATCCGATCTCCCCCAAAGTGGGGAGATGGCCGGCAGGCCAGAGGGGGGCGCTGTCCCGCCAGCATCTCAAATGTTCCGCACTGTCGCGACGCAGCAGGCCGGCCTCACCTGAATATCGGCACATCGGGCTAAAAATCGCTGGTCAGCCCCTTCACCTCCCAGTCGCCGTAGCGCCCGGGTTCCTTGCCGCCGCGGCCGCCGATCTCCTTCGGCAGGCGGGCTTCCGCCTCGCGATATGCCTTTCGCCTGGCTTCGGCTTCCGCCAGCGCGCGTTCCGCCGCCGGAGTCAGCGTCTTTCGCGGCTTCCCGTCTTCGGCTGCGGTTTCGGTTTTGCTGGGTTGTTCGGTCATGCGATATCACTTGCCGATTAAAACAGGGGGCCGATTAAAACGGGGGCCGATTAAAACAGGGGCTGATTGAAACGACGACCGGCCTTTCCCATCATATAGCCATGATGCAAGACGGATCGACCCCTATTCGCCACAACCGCAACGGATGAGACGATGAACACGCTTCGCACCGCCATGCTTCTTGCCGCGATGACCGCGCTATTCATGGGCGTCGGCTTCCTGATCGGCGGCTCCGGCGGCATGATGATCGCGCTTTTGATCGCCGCCGGCATGAACCTGTTCAGCTACTGGAATGCCGACAAGATGGTGCTGTCGATGAACCGCGCCGTCGAGGTCAACGAGAAGAATGCGCCTGAATATTACGCGATCGTCCAGGCGCTGGCCAAGCAGGCCGGCCTGCCGATGCCGAAGACCTATCTGATCGACAGCCCGCAGCCCAACGCATTCGCCACCGGCCGCAATCCGGAGAACGCGGCCGTGGCCGCCTCGACCGGGCTCTTGGAGCGGCTCAGCCACGAGGAGGTCGCGGCGGTGATGGCGCATGAGCTTGCCCATGTGCAGCATCGCGACACATTGACCATGACAATCGTCGCGACGCTTGCCGGCGCGATCTCGATGCTTGGCAATTTCGCCTTCTTCTTCGGCGGCAACCGCGACAACAACAACCCGTTCGGCTTCGTCGGCGTGCTTGTCGCCATGCTGGTCGCGCCCTTTGCCGCCATGATCGTGCAGATGGCGGTGAGCCGCACCCGCGAATACGAGGCCGACCGGCGCGGCGCCGAGATCTGCGGCCAGCCGCTGTGGTTGGCCTCCGCGCTCGACAAGATCGCGCGCGGCGCCGAACGCATTCCCAACCCGGACGCCGAGCGCAATCCGGCGATGGCCCATCTCTTCATCATCAATCCGCTTCACGGCGAGCGCATGGACAATCTGTTCTCGACCCATCCGAGCACCGAGAACCGCATCGCCGCGTTGCAGCAGATGGCGCGCGGGATGGACGGCGCCGCGCAGACGGCACGGCGCGAGGCGCCGGCGCCAAGCCAGCCGGATGAGCCGCAGGCAGGACCTTGGGGCAAGTCTGCTGAGCCCGCTCCGCCGCCCGAGCCGGAGCGGCCGAAGCCAAATCCGTGGGGCCGCAACCCGACCGGACCCCGCGGCGCAGGACCCAAAGGTCCGTGGTCGTGAGCGGAGCAAAGCGCCGACCGCAAAACCCAGGCAGACGTGACGGCAATGCGGGCGAGCAGATCGCCGGCCTTGCCGCGCGCAAGGCGGCCGCGCGGCTGCTCGCCGCCGTCATCGATGCCCGCACCCCGCTCGACGGCCTGACCGACAACGAGCACGGCCACCCGCAATACAGGGCGCTCGATGCCCGAGACCGCGCATTGGTCCGCGCCATCCTGGTCACCGCGCTGCGTCACCGCATGACCATTGCCGGCCTGCTGGCCAGGCGGCTGGAGAGGCCGCTGCCGGCCAATGCCACGGCGCTGTCCCACATCCTGCACGTGGCCGCGGCACAAATCCTGTTCCTCGATATCCCCGACAGCGCCGCCGTCGACCTCGCGGTGACCCACGCCAAGTCCGACCCGCGCACATTGCGTTTCTCAGGTCTCGTCAACGGTGTGCTGCGCTCGCTGGCGCGCGCCAAGGAGGCCGAGCTTGCGCCGGCGCTTGCCGCCACGAACGAAGCCCCGCAATGGTTCGCGGACCGGCTGATCGCCGTCTATGGCGCCGACAGAGCGCGGGCCATCCTTGCCGCCCATCGCCATGAAGCCCCGGTTGACTTCACAGCCAAATCCGACCCGGTGCTCTGGGCAGAGAAGCTGGGCGGCATCGTGCTGCCGACCGGCACGGTGCGCGTCGAGAAGCTGCAGGCCGGCGTGACCGACCTGCCCGGCTTCGCCGAGGGCGCCTGGTGGGTGCAGGATGCGGCGGCAGCTTTACCGGCACGCCTGTTCGGCGACATCAAGGGGCTACGCGTCGCCGATCTTTGCGCCGCTCCCGGCGGCAAGACTGCGCAGCTCATCCTCGCAGGCGCTGACGTCACCGCCGTCGACACCTCGAAGAACCGGCTGGCGCGGCTGGCGCAGAATCTCGACCGCCTCGGCCTGTCGGCGGAGCTGGTGCAGACCGACCTGCTCGACTACCAGCCGGAAAAACTGTTCGACGCCGTGCTGCTCGACGCTCCCTGCTCTTCGACCGGCACCGTGCGTAGGCACCCCGACGTGCCATGGACGAAGACCATGGCCGATGTCGAGAAGCTCGCCGCGCTCCAGCGTCGGCTGCTCGCCCATGCCGTCGGCCTCGTCAAACCCGGCGGGAGGATCGTCTTTTCCAACTGTTCGCTCGACCCGATCGAGGGCGAGGAGCTTTATCGCGCTTTCCTCGCAGAGGTCCCAGGCGTGGCCGCCGATCCGATCCAACCGGGTGAATTCGCCGGCATGGATTCGTTGCTGACGCCGGATGGCACCCTGCGCACGACGCCCGCCGACATGGTTCTCGAATCGCCCGGCATTTCCGGCCTGGACGGCTTCTTTGCCGCACGGATGCAAAGAGCGGTTTAGATCGTTATTGCATTAAACTTGCCGACTTTTTTAGGGACGACCCCGGCGGAGCCGCGTGAAGGGTTTCACTTCGGCGAAATCCGCCTTCGCATAAGTTCTTGAATCATATAAGCTTGTGCTTGGGATAGCGGACGATCAGGAGGGGATTTGGCACTTGTTGCCGGCAGCACGACACGTCTTTGGACGCTTGTCGCGAGGGAGTTCTGGCGCAAGACGCGCCGGCGCCTTCGTGCCGGCCCCATCTATCGCTGGCGCTATTCCGGCCGCACGCCCGAGCGCGTCCTCATCGCGCCGCCCGATCTGAGGCTCGCCGATCCGCAGATCGCGCTCGAAATCTATTATGGCCGCTATCCGCTGTCCGGCCATCTTGTCGAGACCGGCGGCAAATCGCCCTTCCAGATCAACGTGCCCAATCGCGGCTGGCAAAAATCGCTTCACGGCTTCCGCTGGCTGCGCCACATGCGCGCCGCCGGCACGGAGCTGGCGGCCGCCAACGCTCGCGCCCTGGTTTCGGACTGGATCGCCATGCATGGCACCCAGATTTCCGGCGTCGCCTGGGAGCCGGGCACGGCGGCCAAGCGGGTGATTGCCTGGCTGCAGCATTCCTCCGTCGTGCTGCAGGGCGCCGAGTTTCCCTTCTACCGCGCCTTCCTCAAATCGCTCGCCATGCAGATCCGCTATCTGCGGTCGATGGCGCGCGAGATGCCGGACGGCAAGGACCGGCTGCGCGCCCGCATCGCGCTTGCCTTTGCCGCCCTGTCGCTGCCGGCGCCGGCCTCGGCGCTGCGCAGCTCGACCCGCAACCTGGCCGATGAGCTCGACCGTCAGATCCTGCCTGACGGCGGCCATATCTCGCGCAACCCGATGACGGTGCTGGAATTGCTGGCCGACCTTTTGCCGCTGCGCCAGACCTATGCCAATCAGGCCGAGGCGCCGCCGGCCGCCCTGATAGGCGCCATCGACCGCATGCTTCCGGCGCTGCGCTTCTTCCGCCACCAGGACGGCAGCCTTGCCCGCTTCAACGGCATGGGCGCCACGATCCACGACCGCATCGCCACCATCCTGCGCCACGACGACACGGCCGGCGCGCCGCTGCTGCATGCGCCGCATTCCGGCTATGAGCGCCTGTCGATGGGCGGCGTGACGGTCATCGCCGATACCGGCGCGCCGCCGCCTGTCGATGTCTCCAACGCCGCGCATGCCGGGTGCCTCGCCTTCGAGCTCTCTTCCGGGCGCCAGCACTTCATCGTCAATGCCGGCATCGACACCTATGGCGCCGCCGAATTCCGGCCGCTGGCGCGTGCCACCGCCGCGCATTCGACCGCCACCGTCAACGATACGTCGTCGGCGCGCTTCAGCCATTCGCTGCGGGTCAGCGACCTCCTCGGCTCACCGCTGATCGGCGGGCCGCAGCACGTGCCCTGCAAGCGCATCGACCAGAAGGGCGTGCACGGTTTTGTCGCCCGCCACGACGGCTACGCGGCACGCTTCGGCTTCCTGCATGAGCGCGAATTGAAACTGACGACCAACGGCAATGTGCTGACCGGCCGCGACCGTTTCCTGCGCCCCGGGGGAGGCGCGATCCGCAACAATGGCCGCGACTTCGTCACCGTGCGCTTCCACGTCCATCCCGACATCAGCCTGCTGCAGGACGAGCAGGATCGCCTGGCCCTGACGGCCTCCCAGGGCGACACCTGGATGTTCACTTGCACGGAAGTGGCGCCGGAGGTCGAGGAATCGATCTATTTCGCCGGGCTCGGCGGGCCGCGCCGCAGCCGGCAGATCGTGCTTGGCTTCAAGGCCTCGGAGATCGCCGAGGTGCACTGGCAGCTGACGCGCACCCACATCGCCGGCTACCCCGAAAACAACGTAGCCTGACCGGTCGGGCCCAGCTGCGCGCTTGATTTCCGGGCCTCATATGCTACGGCCCGCGAACGTTTCCCAACCAGCCTTGAAAGGCCGCCTGCCCATGGCCGTCCCCGCCAAGAACATTCCGGCGCCCGACCTCGTTCCGGTCCGCCGCGCGCTGCTTTCCGTCTTCGACAAGACAGGCCTGATCGACTTCGCCAAGGCGCTGGCCGCGGCCGGCGTCGAGCTGGTCTCCACCGGCGGCACGGCGAAGGAGATCGCCGGGGCCAGCCTTGCTGTCCGCGATGTCTCCGAGCTGACCGGCTTTCCCGAGATCATGGACGGCCGCGTGAAAACCTTGCATCCATCGGTGCATGGCGCGCTGCTCGGTGTCCGCGACGACCCCGAACACGCGAAAGCCATGCACGACCATCACATCCAGCCGATCGATCTCGTCGTCTCCAACCTCTACCCGTTCGAGGAGGTGCGCCGTTCCGGCGCCGGCTACGCCTCGATCGTCGAGAACATCGACATCGGCGGCCCGGCGATGATCCGCGCCTCAGCGAAGAACCACGCCTATGTCGCCATCGTCACCGACCCTGCCGACTACGCCTCGGTGCTCAATGCGCTTGAGATGAACCTCGGCTCGCTGTCGCTCGATTTCCGCAAGAAGCTGGCCGCCAAGGCCTTTGCCCGCACCGCGACCTATGACGCGGCGATCTCCGGCTGGTTCGCCGAGACGCTCGAGATCGAGCATCCGACCTGGCGCGCCTTCGGCGGCCGCCTCGACCAGGTGATGCGCTATGGCGAGAACCCGCACCAGGGCGCCGGCTTCTATCTTTCCGGCGACAAGCGGCCGGGCGTGGCGACGGCAAAGCAGTTGCAGGGCAAGCAGCTTTCCTACAACAACATCAACGACACCGACGCCGCCTTCGAGCTGGTCGGCGAATTCGATCCCGCCCGCTCGGCGGCGATCGCCATCATCAAGCACGCCAATCCCTGCGGCGTCGCCGAAGGCGCGACGCTGAAGGCGGCCTACGCCAAGGCGCTGGCCTGCGATCCGGTCTCGGCCTATGGCGGCATCGTCGCCATGAACCGCATCCTCGATGCGGAAGCGGCCAAGGAGATCGTGAAGACCTTCACCGAGGTCATCATCGCGCCCGACGCCACGGACGAGGCCGTCGCGATCGTCGCGGCCAAGAAGAACCTGCGCCTTCTCACCACCGGCGGCCTGCCCGATCCGCGCGCCGCCGGCATGGTTGCGAAGTCGGTCGCCGGCGGACTCCTGGTGCAAGACCGCGACAATGCGGTGGTCGACGACCTCGAGCTGAAGGTAGTGACCAAGCGCGCGCCGACGCCGGCCGAGATGGCCGATCTCAAATTCGCCTTCCGCGTCGCCAAGCACGTCAAGTCGAACGCCATCGTCTACGCCAAGGACGGCGCCACCGTCGGCATCGGCGCCGGCCAGATGAGCCGCGTCGATTCCTCGCGCATCGCCGCCCGCAAGGCGCTCGACGCGGCGGAAGCCGCCGGCCTGGCCGAGCCGCTGACCAAGGGCTCGGTCGTTGCCTCCGACGCCTTCTTCCCCTTCGCCGACGGCCTGCTGTCGGCGATCGAGGCCGGCGCCACCGCCGTGATCCAGCCCGGCGGCTCGATGCGCGACGACGACGTCATCGCCGCCGCCGACGAGCACGGCATCGCCATGGTGTTCACTGGCGTAAGGCATTTTAGGCATTAGCGCCCTCTCCTTCTCCCCTTGTGGGAGAAGGTGTCGCCGAAGGCGACGGATGAGGGGTGCTGGACGGAGTGAGGCGCTGGCGATCCGATCGCCATGCGTCGTTTGGACGAGCGCGTTCGCCAAGCTGGAACACCCCTCATCCGTCTCGGCGCTGCGCGCCGATCCACCCTCTCCCACAAGGGGAGAAGGAAGAACCGCTACTCCACCGGCTTGTCCGCCGGATATGGTGTCCTGACTAGGATCGCCATGCCGATGCCAAGAAAAAGGATGATCACCGCCATGCCGAGCCGCGATGAGTCGCTGAGATAGCTGATCGTCGCGAGCAGGAACGGCGCCAGGAAACTGGTCGCCCGTCCGGACAGTGCGTAGATGCCGAAATAGCGGCCCGATTCGGCGGCCGTGACGCTGCGCGCCATGTAGGAGCGCGACGAGGCCTGCACCGGGCCAAAGGCAAGGCCGATCAGTAACCCGTAAAGAATATAAGCCTTCTCGGCCGCAGTGCCGAACAGGCCGCCGGAATCAGCCACCGGGAGCTGTATCAGGCCGAGCAGCGTGAAGCCCGGTCCGGTCGAGATGATGCCGGCTGTGGCCACTGTCAGCATCACCAGCGCGATCATCACCACCGCCTTGGAGCCGAGTGCGGTGTCGAGGCGGGCAGCGATCCAGCAACCGAAGATGGCGACGACGTTGAGAATGATGCCAAAGATGCCGATTTCGGTGATCGACCAATGAAACATCGCTGCCGCGAACACACCGCCCTGCGTAAGCAGCGCGTTGACGCCATCCTGATAGATCATGCGGGCGACAAGGAAACGGAAGATACCACTGCGCTTGCGCGCCTCGGCCAGCGTCGACTTCAGCTCCGACAGACCCTCGCGCACTGCCGGCCCGATCGGAATACCCTTGGCGGCGTCCGGGGTGAAGAAGAACATCGGCAGGATAAACAGAAAGTACCAGCCGGCCGACATTGGCCCAGTGGCGCGGGCATCTTCGCCGAGCTTCGGATCGAGGCCGAAGATCGGATCGAGGCCGATGACGGTTTTGCCGGTTTCCAGATTGCCGGCCATGAACAGAATGACGAAAATCAGCGCGATCATGCCGCCGAGATAGCCGAGGCCCCAGGCGATGTTGGAGATGCGCCCGATCTCGCTCTTCGGCACCAGCCGCGGCATCATCGAATCGTTGAACACGGTCGAGAACTCCGCAGCCACCGAGGCCAGCGAGAACAACAGCACGATCAGGAATACGTTCGAGCCGGGCGCGGCGAGCCAAAGCAGCGTGAGGCTGGTTATCTTGATTGCCGCAAAGAAGGCAATCCACGGCTTGCGCGGCCCAGTCTGATCGGCGATCGAGCCCAATACAGGCGAAAGCACGGCTATGACCAGCCCGGCGGCGGCGATGCCCCAGGCCCAGGCAGCCTGTCCCACGACCGGATCGCTGACCATGCGCGAGGCGAAGTAAGGCCCGAAGATGAAGGTGGTGACGACGGTGAAGAAAGGCTGCGCCGCCCAGTCGAAGAACATCCAGCCCCAGATGCCGCGCCCCGTCGCCCGCTGCACTGCTACTTCGGCCATGTCCCCTCCAACGGTCCAGTTGCCGGCGCCATGTCTGCATGTTTTCTCGCTGCCGTGCAAACCACAAGCGTTTGTGCGACCCTTCGCACCGTCTCGGCCTGAAGGTCGGCGCCGCCCCTCATCCGGCTGCCGCCACCTTGCGAACGAATGGCCTTCACATCCCCGTCAGGTCGCTCATCAGCCCAGACGCCACCGACAGCCGCGACACGGTGATGTCGCCGCCTTCGGTCAGCGCTTGCAGCCGCTCGCGGATGCGGCCGACGCGCTCGCCGCCGGCCTCCAGCCAGGCCGCGACAGGATCGGCTGCCTTGCCATGGGAGGTGAGCGCCGCCACCGCGATGCCGCGCCTTGCGGCGCCGATGGTGTCGGTCGCGCGCGACAGCGCCAGCTGGTCGTAATAGTCCGGCGGCATGATCGAGCGGGCGGCTTCCTCGACGCGCGGGATGCGGAAGGCATCGCTGACGGCGAAGAAGGCCTTGGCCGCGCTGACGATGTCGGCGTTGGCCGCGCGCGCGGTGAGCGCGATGTCCGGGATCAGTTCGCCCACCTCGGCGAGCGCCAGCTTCTCGGCCAGCTTCTCCGGCGCGCCGCCCTTGAACAGGCCATGACGCCGCTCCTCGATCCGCTCGCGCGAGAAGGCGGGCAGCAGCGAAGTGAGCTTCGGCTCCAGCGCCTTGCGCGCCTCCTGCAGTTCGGCGATGCGCTGGCTGAGCGGCGCCGAACCCGCATCGTTCTTTAGGTACCAGCCGCCGGTCACGAAGATGAGCCGGCTGACCGCCTGGTAGAGATCGAGCTGGGTCTGGCCGTCGATCTGGTTGTCGAGCGCGTCGATTTCGCGATAGAGCGCCGGCAGCGCGAAACCGTCGCGCACCACTGCGAAGGTGCGCACGACAGCGGCCGCGGTGCGTCCCGTCGCTTCCTGCAGCCGGTTGACGAAGGACGGCCCGCCCCGGTTGACGAGGTCGTTGGCGACGACGCGCGCGATGATCTCGCGCCGCAGCCGGTGGTCGCGGATTTCGCCGGCGAATTTCTTTGCCATGCGCTCCGGGAAATAGCCCATCAGGTCGCGGTCGAAATGCGCATCGTCGGGCACGTCGCTGGCGACGATGTCGGAGAACAGCACGATCTTGGCATAGGCGAGCAGCACGCCGAGTTCGGCCCGGGTCAGCGGCTCGCCGCGCGCCTCGCGCTCGGCAAGGGCGGCCGGCGACGGCAGCGTTTCGACCGCGCGGTCGAGCAGCCCGCGCGCTTCTAACGCCGTCATGAAGCGGGCCTGATGCGCGATGTCGGCCAGCCCGCGCTTGCGCGCCAGCGAAAGCGCCAGCGTCTGCTGGTAATTGTTGGAGAGCACCAGCGCGCCGACCTCGTCGGTCATCTCGGCGAGCAGCTTGTTGCGCGCCGGCCGCGCCAGCGAGCCTTTGCGCATGGCGGACGCCAGCGCGATCTTGATGTTGACCTCGACGTCGGAGCAGTTGACGCCGCCCGAATTGTCGATGGCATCGGAATTGCAGCGGCCGCCATTCATGCCGAATTCGATGCGCGCCCGCTGCGTGACGCCGAGATTGGCGCCTTCGCCGATGACCTTGGCGCGCACGTCGAGTGCGGTGACGCGGATGGCGTCGTTGGCGCGGTCGCCGACATCGGCGTTGCTCTCGCCGGAACCCCGGACATAGGTTCCGATGCCGCCGAACCACAGAAGGTCGACCGGCGCCTTGAGGATGGCGTTCATGATTTCGACCGGCGTCGCGGTGGTCTTCCCCAGCCCGATCGCGGTGGCGGCCGCCGGCGGCAGCGTGATCGACTTCTGGCTGCGCGAGACGATGACGCCGCCTTCCGACAGCTTCGACTTGTCGTAATCCTGCCAGGACGAACGCGGCAGCGCGAACATGCGCTGACGCTCCGCCATCGAGGCCGCCATGTCGGGGTCGGGATCGATGAAGATGTCACGGTGGTCGAAGGCGGCGATCAGCCTGGTCGCCGGCGACAGGAGCATGCCGTTGCCGAACACGTCGCCCGACATGTCGCCGACGCCGACGACACTGAAGGATGAAGTCTGGATGTCGCGGTTCATCTCGCGGAAATGCCGCTTCACTGCTTCCCAGGCGCCCTTGGCGGTGATGCCCATCTTCTTATGGTCGTAGCCGGCCGAGCCGCCGCTGGCGAAGGCATCGTCCAGCCAGAAGCCGTGCTTCTCGGAAATCGCGTTGGCGGTGTCGGAGAATGTCGCCGTGCCCTTGTCTGCGGCGACGACGAAATAGGGATCGTCCTGGTCGCGCCGCACCACGCCGGCCGGCGGGATGACGCCGTCGACGCCGATATTGTCGGTGATCGAAAGCAGGCTGGAAACGAAGTTCTTATAGGCCGAGGTGCCGGCCTCGAAGATCGCGTCGCGGCCGGCGCTCATCGGCAGCTTCTTCGGATAGAAGCCGCCCTTGGCGCCGACCGGCACGATGACCGCGTTCTTGACCTGCTGCGCCTTGACGAGACCCAGCACTTCGGTGCGGTAGTCCTGGGCGCGGTCCGACCAGCGCAGGCCGCCGCGCGCGACCGGGCCGAAGCGCAGATGCACGCCCTCAACCTCCGAACCGTAGACGAAGATCTCGCGCCATGGCCGCGGCGCCGGCAGGCCGTCGACCGCCTGCGAGTCGAGCTTGATCGCCAGCGACTGCCCCTTCTCTTTCGTATCGGCTACGAAATGGTTGGTGCGCAGCGAGGCTTCGATCAAGTTGAGGTAGCGGCGAATGATGGTGTCGTCATCGATGTTGGGCACCTCTTCCAGCGCGTCCTTGATCTTGGCCTTGAGGTGCTTGGCGGCGACCACGCCGTCCGTTTCGGCCTTCGGCCCGAGACGGGCGACGAACAGTTGATGCAGGCCGCGCGCGATCTCGGGATAGCGGTTGAGCGCGGCGGCGATGAAATCCTGGCTCTGCGGAATGCCGGCCTGCTGCAGGTAGCGGCCATAGGCGCGTAGGATGGTGATCTCACCCGACCATAGGCCGGCAGTCTGGGCGAGGCCGTTATAGCCGTCATTGTCGACGTCGCCGCGCCAGACCGACAGGAAGGCGTCCTCGAACAGCGCGCCGCCGTCGGTTAGGTCGATCGCCTTGCCGAAGCTGTTCTCCAGCTCCATGTCGTGGATGAAGACCGTGCCGGGGCCCTCGTCGCCGACCTCGAAAGTGCGCTCGCTGATGACGCGGAAGCCGATGTTTTCCAGCACCGGCACACGGCGCGACAGCGCCACCGGGCTGCCATAATGATAAATCTTCAGCGCCGCCTGGTGCGGCTTCTGGTCGGCATGGCGGTAATAGTCGATGGCGATCGCATTGTCGGGACCGATCCTGACGATGCGCCCGGCATCGGCGAGCGCCACGGCGGCACTGAAGGTATCGCGGTAGCTTTCCGGGAAGCGCGCCGCGATCGACTTCAGCGTCGGGTCGCTGCCGGCCGCTTCCGCGGCGTCGGAGAGCGCATCCTCCCAGGTGCGGACGATGTCGCGGATCGCCGCCTCTATCGCCGACTGCTCGACCTTCGGCGTCTTGCCGCCGGAACGGCCGATGATGAAGTGAACGCGCGCCAGCCCGCCTTCCGGAAAGGCCGGATAGTAGGCCGAGAGCCGGCCCTCGAACACCGTCTTGAGATAGGTGCCGATCTTCTCGCGCACGACGCTGTCGTAACGGTCGCGCGGCACGAAGACGATGATGGAGACGAAACGGTCGAACTGGTCGACGCGCACCAGCGCCCTGATCCGCGGCCGCTCGATCAGCCCGAGAATGGCGTTGGCATGTTTTCTGAGGACAGGCACCGGAACCTGGAAAAGCTCGTCGCGCGGATAGCTTTCCAGGGTGTTGATCAGCGCCTTGCCCGAATGATCGTGCTGGTCGAAACCGGATTTCGAAATCACGGTCTCGGCCTTCGAGCGCAGATAGGGGATCTTCATCACCGAGCGCGTGTAGGCGGTCGAGGTGAACAGGCCGACGATGCGCAGCTCGCCGGCAAGCGCGCCCTTGGCCGTATAGGTCTTGATGCCGATGTAATCGAGATAGATGCGGCGGTGCACCAGGGATTTGCCGTTCGCCTTGGTGACGATCAGCGGCTCCGGTCCGTGCAGGAAGGCGCGGATTTCCGGCGTCGTCGTCACCGCCTCGGTGCCGCGCCGCAGCACCAGCACGTCCGGATCAGACAGGATGCCGAGGCCGGGCTTGTCGGAGCGCTCCAGCGAGCCGCTCTCCTGCTCGCCGATATATTTGAACTCGCGCATGCCGAGGAAGGTGAAATTGTCGTCGCGCAGCCATTCGAGGAAGGCGATCGCCTCGGCGACGCTCTTCTTGTCGAGCGGCACGGCCGAATAGCGGAATTCGGAAATCGCCTGGTCGAGGCGAGCGAGCATCCGCTTCCAGTCGGTGACGGCGGCGCGGACCTGGCCGAGTATCTTGCGCAGCCGCTCGGTGAGCGCGGTCGCCTGTTCCGCGGTCAGCCGCGGGACATGGACATGAACGACGCTGAGCCGGTCGTCGTCGTCCTTGCCGCCGTCGCCGAGAACCTCGGCGACGCCGTTCTTGTCATGCCTGACTGTGACGATCGGATGGGTGACCAGGGTCGGCTCGCCCCCTGTCTCGGCGATCTCGCCGAGGATGGAATCGAACAGGAACGGCATGTTGTCGTTGACGACGGTGATGATCGTGACCGGCCTGCCGCCGCAGGAAACGCCTGAATCGGCTTCGACCGCCACGACGCTGTCGCCCTTTTTGTGACCGGCGACCGCCCGGCCGGCGAGATCGGCCGCTCGTTCCAGGTCGGCCACGTCATAGGCCGCGATATCCTCCGCCGGCGCGCGCGCAAGCAGATAGTCGGCAAGCCCCGCTGGCTTCTCCTCCGCTCTCGCGGCCGCTGCAGCTTTCTTCTTCGGCTTGGATTTCACGCTGGCCATGACGCCAATTCCCTCCCGTGGCATGCTTTTGCGACTATGGTAGCCAGATGACCGCTGTTTGGCGACAAAGGTTTGACGACGCTTTAAAAAAATCGAACCGATGCCATCGCCCCCCGCGAGGAGAACGACCATGACCGACAGAATTACCGCGCTCGACCTGGTCCAGGCCGAGCTCAGCGAGGCGACGAAAGCCTATTTCGCCAAATGCGAGGAGAAGCTCGGCCTCGTGCCCAACGTGCTTCTGGCTTACGCTTTCGACGAGAAGAAGCTGCGCGCCTTCACCGACATGTACAACGACCTGATGCTGGGCGATTCCGGCCTGTCGAAGCTGGAGCGCGAGATGATCGCGGTGGCCGTCTCCTCGATCAACCATTGCTATTACTGTCTAACCGCGCATGGCGCGGCGGTGCGTCAGCTGTCGGGCGAGCCTGCGCTGGGCGAGATGATGGTGATGAACTTTCGCGCCGCCGAGTTGCCCCCTCGCCAGCGCGCGATGCTGGAATTCGCTGTCAAGCTGACGGAGGAGCCGGCGAAGATCGTCGAGGCCGATCGCGCCCCCCTGCGGCAGGCCGGCTTCTCCGAGCGCGACATCTGGGACATCGCCTCGACCGCGGCCTTCTTCAACATGTCGAACCGGGTGGCGGCTGCCGTCGACATGCGGCCTAACGACGAATACCACACCATGGCAAGGTGACCCATGACAATAGACACTTCCGGCGAATGGTGGGTTGGCAGCGAGCCGAACGATATCGCAGAATACCTGAGGGGCTACGCAAGCGAAGGCTATGAAGTCCACGACTTCAGGCTCGCGCGATGCAAATGCGGTTCCGCTTCGTTTCTTCTCGATACCGACGATGATGAAGGCGTGGCGCGACGGACATGCACGGTGTGCGGTTCCGAGCATCTTATCTGTGACAGCGAGGAGTTCCGGGGCGGATCCGAGCCGGAACGCTGGGTTTGTATCGAATGCGCTTCTGAAGTCACGAATGTTGGAGTCGGGTTTTCCATTTACCCGCAGCGTGACGGCGTTCGCTGGCTTTATATCGGGGTTCGATGCTCGGGTTGTGGCGTCTTAGGATGCTTCGCCGGCTGGAAGGTCGGCACGTCCGACAGCATGGGCCTGCTGGACAAAGTCTAAACATCAAACAGTGATGGACGCGGTGCAATGGGATCGCGGTTACGGTCCGCTGTATATTAGGTAGTGCGAATTTTCGTTTGCCCGCCCCGCCGATTAGTCCGATGATCAACGATTGCGGCATGGCCGCATATCGGATTGCGGCAAAGCCGCATATCGCAAGCGGCGTGGCCGCATGCCGGTTCGACGCCGCCAACAAGGGAGGAGAACATGGCAAAATATCTCTATGTCTATCACGGCTCCGGCAAGATGCCGACCGACGAGGCAGAACGGAAAGCGGCGATGGACGCCTGGACCGGCTGGTACGACAAGCTGGGCACCGCCGTCGTCGATGGCGGCAATCCAGTCGGCATGTCGAAGACGGTGCTGTCCGGCGGCTCGGTCGAGAACAATGGCGGCAGCAACCCGACCGCCGGCTACACGATCGTCGAAGCGAAGGACATCGACGATGCCGTCGCCAAGGCCAAGGATTGCCCGATCCTGACGAACCCGGCCTTCAGCGTCGAGATCGCGCCGATCATCGAAGTGATGTAGCACTCAGGAACGCGCAGCGCGGCTGTGGCAGGAACGGCGGGCAGCGCGCCGGCCTTGCCTGCCCGCCGCCGTGCGGCTAGAAGAGCCGACCTTCACCGATTTCGAGCCTGACTTTGCCTCAGTAACCGCCGGTCTCGTCTACTCCCCGAAAGCACCGCAGGCGCGGCTTGGCTGCGCCCTGCATCAATTTCATGTGTTCTTCAGGCGGCGATTTCGAGACCGGTTTGGCATTGCTGAGCCGCCGTCGCGCGCAACCCGCCGGCGCCTGATTTCCATCAACGCAGCCTTCGCCACACCGTGCCCGCACGAGCATGATCCCGAAAAGTGGTACCCGGTTTTCGGAAAAGATCATGCTCAACAAAAAGGCATCTCGGACATCGCCGGCCTGAAGGACTTCCCGACGGGAAGGGCCTACCGGCATGTCTGGACTGTTGCGTATCCGCTGGGCGATCGCGCCCGAAATCGCACCGCGACCTCTCATCAACTGCAACCGCTGCGGCGGCGTAAGACCCTATCGATGCAGCGGCAAATTCCGCGTCAACGCCAACGGCAAGCGGATCGACGCCTGGCTGATCTACCGCTGCATCGGCTGCGACAATTCCTGGAACCGCGCCATTCTGGAGCGCTGCAACCGCCGCGACATCGAACCGACGCTGCTCGCAGCGCTCGAAAGCAATGATCCGGCACTCGCGCGCCTCCACGCCCTCGATGCCGCTGCGCTCAGAAACCGGATCGGACGGACCGAGGAATTTCCCGATGTCACGGTCCGCAAGGAGCTGCTGGATGGCAGTCCAGGATGCGCGACCGCGCTTTGGCTTGAGCTTCGGCTCGACGCCGCAACACCCTTGCGGCTCGACCGCTTGCTTGCAGGCGAACTGGGCATCTCCCGGTCAAGGCTGCAGGGCTGGGAAGAGCAAACGCGGCTCATCGTCGAACCGGGCAACGCCAAGGCTTTGCGCAAGCCGGCGCGCGATGGCACGGCGGTCCACATCGACCTGTCCGGCGAGGCCGACCGCGACACCATCCTCTCGGCCGCAGGCGCACAATGAAAAGGGAGGGAGCAACAACTCCCTCCCCCTATGACTGCTTGCGAAAAAAGCTTACGCCGCGCCCATCACCCGGGCCGACTTTTCGAAGCGCTTGCGCTCGTTCGGGTCGAGATAGAGCTTCCTGAGCCGGATCGTCTTTGGCGTCACCTCGACCAGCTCGTCGTCCTGGATCCAGGCCAGCGCCCGCTCGAGCGTCATGCGCACCGGCGGCGTCAGCTTCACCGCCTCGTCCTTGCCGGCGGCGCGGATGTTGGTGAGCTTCTTGCCCTTCAGCACATTGACCTCGAGGTCGTTGTCGCGGGAGTGGATGCCGATAATCATGCCCTGATAGACCTTGACGCCCGGATCGATGATCATCGGGCCGCGGTCTTCCAGGTTCCACATCGCATAGGCGACGGACTCGCCTTGCTCGTTGGAGATCAGCACGCCATTGGTGCGGCCGGGCAATTCGCCCTTGTAAGGCTCGTAGGCATAAAACAGCCGGTTCATCACGGCCGTGCCGCGCGTATCGGTCAACAGCTCCGACTGGTAGCCGATCAGGCCGCGGGTCGGCGCGTGGAAGACCAGGCGCTGGCGGTTGCCGCCGGAGGGGCGGAGCTCCACCATCTCGGCCTTGCGCTCCGACATTTTTTGCACGACCACGCCGGCATGCTCCTCGTCGACGTCGATGACGACTTCCTCGACCGGCTCGAGCAGTTGGCCGTCTTCACCCTTCTGCATGACGACGCGCGGGCGCGACACCGCGATCTCAAAACCTTCGCGGCGCATCGTCTCGATCAGCACGGCAAGCTGCAATTCGCCGCGGCCGGAGACGAAGAAGGAATCCTTCTCCGCCGATTCCTCGATCTTGAGCGCCACATTGCCTTCCGCCTCGCGCAGAAGGCGGTCGCGGATGACGCGGCTGGTCACCTTGTCGCCCTCGGTACCGGCAAGCGGGCTGTCGTTGACGAGGAAGGACATGGTGACGGTCGGCGGGTCGATCGGCTGCGCGTGCAGCGGTTCGGTCACCGCCGGATCGCAGAACGTGTCGGCGACGGTGCCTTTCGACAGGCCGGCGATCGCCACGATGTCGCCCGCCTGCGCTTCCTCGATCGGCTGGCGCTCGAGGCCGCGGAAGGCAAGGATCTTCGAGATACGTCCGGTCTCGATCTGGGTGCCGTCATGGTGCAGCACCTTGACCGCCTGGTTGGGCTTCAGCGTGCCGGACTCGATGCGGCCGGTGATGATACGGCCGAGGAACGGATTGGCTTCGAGGATGGTGCCGATCATGCGGAACGGACCGGGATGGACCGTCGGCGCCGGCACGTGCTTGACGACGAGATCGAACAGCGGGGCGAGGCCCTGGTCCTTCGGGCCTTCGGGATTCTCGGACACCCAGCCATCGCGGCCGGACCCGTAGAGGATCGGGAAATCGAGCTGCTCGTCGGTCGCGTCGAGCGCTGCGAACAGGTCGAACACCTCGTTCACCACCTCGATATGGCGAGCATCCGGACGGTCGATCTTGTTGATGACGACGATTGGCCTGAGACCCACCTTGAGCGCCTTGCCGACGACGAACTTGGTCTGCGGCATCGGCCCTTCGGCGGCGTCGACGAGCACGATCGCCGAGTCCACCATCGACAGGATGCGCTCGACCTCGCCGCCGAAGTCGGCGTGTCCGGGCGTGTCGACGATGTTGATGCGGGTGCCCTTCCAGTCGACCGAGGTCGCCTTGGCGAGGATGGTGATGCCGCGTTCCTTCTCGAGGTCGTTGGAATCCATGGCGCGCTCGGCGACGCGCTGGTTGTCGCGGAAGGCGCCGGACTGTTTCAAAAGCTGGTCGACGAGGGTGGTTTTGCCATGGTCGACGTGCGCGATGATCGCGATATTGCGGAGGTTCATTGTCTGGTCTCGGGAGCGTTGCAGGCAGCAGGCCCAAAAGCGCCGCCTTTTTCGGTTGCGCGGCTCATACAAGGTTTTTCGCAATTGCGAAAGGGGAGGCCCCGTCCCAAATACGTGGTCACTGATTCTTAAACGTCTTGGTGTGAAATGATTCTGTTAACCAAGGCGGAACCTTTGAGGGGCCGGGCAGTTCGATGTTCATGACCGATCAGATGTCCAGATTGCGTCCGGTTTTCGCGTGGGCGGCGCTTGGCGTGCTGGTCGCGGCGGGTGCCGCGCAATCGGCAGCTGCCCTGAGAGAAGCTGACCCGATCTCGCCGCCTGACGCCAAGACCGCGCAGCAGATGTTCGCCGACGCCCCAGACGGGGTCGACCCGATCGTCACCGGCCCGGTCAGCGCTGCCTTCAAGCAGCGCCAGAAGGCCGCTAACTGCGACAGCGCCGTCTGGCCAAATGTTCCCGCGACCTGCTATCCGGATTGACCTGCCGTAACAGGAACGCGGCAAGCGTTGCGATCCTTCGCGCCCCCCTCTGCCCTGCCGGGCATCTCCCTCACTTGGGGAGAGATTTGGCTGTCACGCTCGCTTTCGCCAATCGCCGACGTTGCAGAAGGAGCGCAGCGCCGAAACTGCTGATCTCCCCCCAAGTGGGGGAGATGGCCGGCAGGCCAGAGGGGGCGCTGTCCCGCCGGCATTCCTGATTTCCTCGAGCGCCCCTTACGCCGACCGCACCGGATCGAGCGTCACCTTGTAGAGCTCGTTGTCGTCGCGATCCATCAGCCGCACGGTGAGCTGCTCGGTGGCGCCGGAAATATCGACCAGCCCGAAGAACTGCAGCCCGGCCGATGGCGGCAGGTTCTGGCCCTGCTCGGCGGTCGGCGCCTTGATGAACTTCAGCTCGGGGCCGAAGGTCATATCGAAACCGTTGGGGCCGAACGTGCCGGCATGGATCGGGCCCGAGACGAACTCCCAGAACGGATTGAAATCCTGGAACTGCGCCTTGTCCGGGTTGTAGTAGTGCGCCGCCGTGTAGTGGACGTCGGCGGTGAGCCACACGGTGTTGGTGATGCCGGCATTCTTGATGTAGCGCAGCAGATCGGCGAATTCGAGCTCGCGGCCCTTGGGCGCGCCATTGTCGCCATTGCTGACCGCCTCGGCGCCGGCCTTCTTGGCGGCATCGTCCCAGACGACCAGGCCGAGCGGCATGTCGGCGGCGATGATCTTCCAGGTCGCCTTGGAGTTCGCCAGCTCCCGCTTCAACCACTTGGTCTGCTGTTCGCCGAGCATGCGCGACTTCGGCGTCAGCGTCTCCTCCATGTCCGGGCCGTTCGGGCCGCGATAGGAGCGCATGTCGAGGAAGAAGACATCGAGCAGCGGCCCGTGGGCGATCTTGCGGTAGACGCGGCCCGGTTCCGACGGCTCGTAGCGGATCGTCGTCATTTCGTGGAAGGCGCGCGCCGCGCGGGCCGCCAGCACATGGATCGACTTTTCCTTGTAACGGTCATCCGCGGTCAGGTTCTTCGAATCCGACCAGTTGTTCAGCACCTCGTGGTCATCCCACTGGTAGAAGGTCGGGCAGATGGCGGAGAGGCCCAGCACGTGCTTGTCCATCATGTTGTACTTCCACTGGTCGCGGTACTCATCCAGCGTCTCGGCGACCTTGCGCTTGCCGTCGACCATGACGACGTTCTTCCATTTGCCGCCGCCGGGAAGGTCGACCTCGTCCTTCATGGCGCCGTCGGCATAGATCGTGTCGCCGGAATGCAGGAAGAAGTCCGGCGTGTGCTTGGCGATGGTGGAATAGGTCTTCATGCCGGTCTCGTCGATGCCCCAGCCCTGACCGGCGGTGTCGCCCGACCAGGCGAAGCGCACGTCGCGCTTCGAGGCCGGCGCGGTGCGGAAGCGGCCGACGATCGGTTCGGAGACGGCGTTGATGTCGGAAAGATCAGCCGCGACCATGCGATAAAAAATATCCTGGTCGGAGGCGAGGTCGGTGAGCAGCCGCTTCACCGTGTAATCGCTGGCGGGCGAGGTATCGAGCGCAGCCAGCCTCGTCGCGTCGGTGAAGCTTTCCGTCGTCGACACTTCGTACATCACGCGCGCCGGACGGTCGGTGCGGGTCCAGACCATGCCCGAGGTGGCGTCGACATCGCCGGACTGCACGCCATGGGTGAAAGCCGGGCGCTGATTGGCGCGGGAGTAATAGGGCATTGCGAGACCGGAGGCGCCGACAAGGCCAAAGGCGCTGGCCGAGGTGACGAAAGCGCGGCGGGTCAATGAGAGCTTGTTCATGGCTGTCTCCGGATGGCGTTGAACGGGACCGCCAAGCTCTCGCCTCAATGTTTCAGGCGCATATCGGAACCATGAAGTTTTGATAACAGTGAACAGGGCCTTCCCTTCTCCCCTTGTGGGAGAAGGTGGATCGGCGCGCAGCGCCGAGACGGTTGAGGGGTGGGTGACGGATCGCCGTCATTGCCAAGCTGGAACACCCCTCATCCGACCGAGCTTCGCTCGGCCACCTTCTCCCACAAGGGGAGAAGGAGAAACCGACGCCAGAAGGCGTGTTGAGATTCGGGTCAGGACGAGCCGAAAATGGCGGTCTCCGAGAACCGGAGCGGAGCGTACTTCAAGTACGTGAGCACCGGAAGCGCAGGAGACTGCCGTTTGCAGGCCGGCCTCACCCGAATCTCAACACGCCTCAAGCCGCCTGCGGCTCCGGATCGAACGCCGGCTTGCTCGTGTTGATCAGCAGCGAGATACAGGCCGCCGCGATGCCCGTCATGCCGGCGATCAGGAAGGCCAGCTCGTAATTCCCCTGCAGTTCCCGCATGGTGCCGCCGAAGGCAGCGGCCGCGGCCGCGCCCACCTGGTGGCCGGCGACAATCCAGCCGAACACGATCGGCCCGCTGCGGTCGCCGAAGGCTTCGTTGGCGAGCCTCAGCGTCGGCGGCACCGTAGCGATCCAGTCCAGACCGTAGAGCACGGCGAAGATGATCAAGCTGACCGCCGAGAAGCCCGAATAAGGCAGATAGATCAGCGACAGGCCACGCACGGCATAATAGACGCCGAGCAGCTTGCGCGGATCGAAACGATCGGTGAGCCAGCCGGACAGCGTCGTGCCGATCAGGTCGAAGATGCCCATCATCGACAGCAGCCCGGCCGCCTGCACCTCGCCGATGCCCATGTCACCGCAGAAGGCGATGAGATGCGTGCCGACGAGGCCGTTGGTGGTGAAGCCGCAGACGAAGAAGGTGGCGAACAGATACCAGAACACCCTGGTGCTGGCGGCACGGCGCAACGTGTTCAGCGTATGCGCCAGGAAATTGCCCTGCGAGGCCGGCGACACCGGCGGCACGTCATCGGCGTCGGCGCCGTAGCGGACCTGGCCGATCGAGGATGGGCGTTCCGGCACCAGCAGGAGGACGAGCGGGATCAGCGCGGCGGTTGCCAGCGCCACGGCGATTGCCACCGGCTTCCAGCCGCCGGCCTGCGCGAGCGAGGCGATCAACGGCAGGAACACCAGCATGCCGGTGGCGCTGGAGGCCGACATCAGGCCCATCACCAGGCCGCGATTGGTCTTGAACCAGCGATTGACGATGGTCGCGCCAAGCACGCTCGCCACCGCGCCCGAGCCGATGCCGGAAAACACGCCCCAGGTGATGAAAAGATGCCAGGGCTCGGTCATCAACAGGCTGAGCGCCGTCGAGCCCGACATGATCAACAGCGCGGCGAGCAGCGTGCGACGCAGTCCGATCCGCTCCATCAGAGCAGCCGCGAACGGACCGGTAAGGCCGTAGAGCAGGATGCCGACGCCGGCGGCCATCGAGATGACGTCGCGGCGCCAGCCGAAGCTCTCCTCCAGCGGCAGCATCATGACGGATGGCGCGGAACGGAGCCCGGCGGCGATCAGCAGGCAGAGGAAGATGACGGCAACGACGACGAAGGCGTAGCGCTGGCCAAACGGACGGGACTGAGCTATCATGTTACTGACCGGTACGTTGCAATGGGATGGCGCCATACATACGTACCGGTCAGTAACATTGTCAAGCGAGTTTGGTGAATGCCATCGGACAATAAAATTGAAGCGTCGGCCAGCGAGGCGCCGGCGCCGAAGGCTGCCGACAAGATCCTCGACGTGGCGCGCGACCTGTTCTATCGCGAAGGCATCCGCGCGATCGGCGTCGACGAGATCGTCAAGCGCGCCGGCGTCACCAAGCCCAGCCTCTACCGTACCTTCCCATCCAAAGACGAGCTCGCCGCATCCTATCTGCGCAAGTATGACCTCGAGTTCTGGGAGCGTTTCGACGAAGCCGTCGATGCGCATCCGGGCAACCCGCGCGCCCAGATCATCGCTTTCCTCACCCGCGTCGGCAAACGCACGCAGAAGCCGGACTATCGCGGCTGCGGCATGACCAACGCGGCGGTCGAATATCCCGAGCACGGTCATCCGGCCCGCATCGTCAGCGAGAACAACAAGCAGGAACTGCGCCGGCGCCTGCGCGCCATGGCGGCGGCGATGGGCGCGAGCGATGCCGACACGCTCGGCGACGGCCTGCTGCTCCTCATCGAGGGCGCCTATATCAGCGGCCAGTTGTTCGGCCTTGGCGGTCCGGCGGCATCGGTCGCCCGCAACGCCGATCTGCTGATCGAAGCCAGCTTGAAGAAATAGACCTTCTTCCTTCTCCCCTTGTGGGAGAAGGTGGATCGGCGCGTTAGCGCCGAGACGGTTGAGGGGTGTTGGCCGGATCGCCGTCATTGCCAAGCTGGAGCACCCCTCATCCGACCTCGCTTCGCGAGGCCACCTTCTCCCGCAAGGGGAGAAGGGAGAGCCCGCATTTGGCGGTAACGCATCTAGGCTGGTTGGTAATTTGGCGATACGTTCAAGCGACCTCCACTGGACATCCGCCATGCGTGCTCTTTTGATCCCGCTCGCCCTCGCCGGTCTCTGCCAGGCAGCCCATGCCGGCGATATATCCAGCGCCTACACCGATCTCGACTGGAAGAAGGACTGCGTGACCTATGCGCAGTCAGAGGAAGGCGACGGCGATTGGGCGAGCCTCGCCTGCGCCGGCTATCGCGGCTATCCGGTGCTGATCGGCTACGACGACGCCCGCGAGTCCGTCTATTACGGCTTTCCCTCCGACGACATGACCGCCGTCTGGGAGAGTTTCTCCGGGCTCAACACCGCGGGTCCGAAGGTCGAGTGGCGGATCGAGACCAACGGCGACAAGGCCGTGCCCTTCGCGGTCATTCACCGTCGTGAGATCAGCAACCCCGAAGACGAGAACAAGCCGACCGAGGTTCTGGTCGTCGCCAAGGTGGCGCAGCCGGAGAAGCATGAGGGCTGCACCGTCGGCCTGGTGCTCGCCACCGGCAACCCCCAGGCCAACGACCAGGCGCGCAAGCTCGCCGACGAAAAGGCCAAGGCTTTCGCTTGCGGCAAGGACAAGCGCGAAGTGATCGGCAAAGTGCCGGACTTCGGCCGCGTCGATAACTGATTACTTGCCGGCCTTCGCCCGCTCGATCGCCTCGACGATCATCTTCTTGGCATATTTGGAATCGTGCCAGCCCTCGATCTTGACCCATTTGCCGGGCTCGAGGTCCTTGTAGTGCTCGAAGAAGTGCTGCACCTGCTGGCGCGTGATCTCCGGCAGATGCGTGTATTCGGTGACGTTCTCGTAGCGCAGCGTGAGCTTCGGCGACGGCACCGCGATCACCTTCTCGTCCTGGCCGGCATTGTCTTCCATGATCAAGACGCCGATCGGCCGCACATTGATGACGCAGCCGGGCACCAGCGCGCGCGTGTTGCAGACCAGGACGTCGATCGGGTCGCCGTCGCCAGACAGCGTGTGCGGCACGAAGCCGTAATTGCCGGGGTAGCGCATCGAGGTGTGCAGGAAGCGGTCGACGAACAGCGTACCGGCCTCCTTGTCCATCTCGTATTTGATCGGCTCGCCGCCGATCGGCACCTCGATGATGACGTTGACGTCCTCTGGCGGGTTCTTTCCGGTGGGCACGGCTTCGATACGCATGGCTCAAATCCCTCTCAATCTTGTGAGACCGATAGCGGGACACGCGTCATGGTGCAATGCGGCGAATGGTGCTGAACGCTAATGGGAGCGCACAGTTTGTGATGAGTTGTAACCCAATGCGGGTAAAGCGGCGCGCGTCATTCCCAGACGAACGCGACCTTTTTTAACGCCTTCTGCTCGAAGACCTCGACGCCCTCGGCGACGTCGCGGCCGCCATTGCCGGCATAGAAGGCTAAAGCGTTGTAATTGTCTTCCAGCGCCCACACCACCAGGCCCCTGAGGCCGTGGTCGGCGAGGCGTGTCTTCGCGGCTTTGAACAGCCGGCTGCCGAGCCCGATGCCCTGATATTCCGGGCGCAGGTAAAGCTCGTAGATCTCGCCCTGCTGCCTGAGCTCGCGGGCGCGGTTCTTGCCGATCGTGGCATAGCCGGCGATCGTGCCGCCGATCTCGACCACCAGCACGGTGGCCGCGCGGCGAATCGCGTTCGCCCACCAGTCGGGGCCGCGACGATTGATCATGGCCGTCAGAGTGCGATGCGGGATGATGCCGGAATAGGCGCCGCGCCATGCTTCCTGATGCACTTCGGCGATGGCGATTGCGTCGCGAGGGTCGGCTTTGCGGATATCGATCGTCAGCGTGTTCATGATTTGTTAACCATAGACCCGCTTCGCCCGATTGCAAAGAGTCCGCACTGTCGCGCCCACGCTTTCGCACAAGGAGACGACACGCTGGTGAGACTAGGTGGAGCCGGCCCTGGAAATGCGCTCTTCCGAGGCGGATGACGTGATTTTCGAGGCCCGAAACGCAACGGACTTTCGGGTCTGTGAGCATCGGAAGCGCAGAAAATCGCGTCAGGCGTCCGGCAGAGTAGCGCTTGCAGGCCGGCTCTCAGATTTCGACGAGATGATCGTCCAGCTCGTTGGGATCGCCTTCGGTGACCGGGAAGTGCTCGGCGAGCACCGCGCCGACTGATTCGATCGCACGGACGAAACCGTCGGCGAGCCGGTCGTCGCCGGCGTGTCGGGTAAGGTCGCGCACCACGCCGTCCCAGACATGCTGGCCGACCTTGGCGTCGATGCCGCTGTCGGCGACAATTTCGGCGTAGCGCTCGGCGATGGAGACGAAGATCAGCACGCCGGTGCGCGCGCTCGTGCGATGGACGTTGCGGGCCAGGAACTGCTTCATCGCATTGGCGTGCGCCGCCTGGTAGCGCAGCCTTCGCGGCACGAGGTGGATTCGCCAGCCGGGCAGCGCCCACAGAAGTACCAGCATGCAGCCCAGCGCCAGCAATTGGGCGAGCACGAAATGCGGCAGCCGGATGGTCAGCCACCAGGCTTCGAGCCCGTAGGCGACCGCCAGGCTGACGACGAGTGTTGCGAGAGCCGCCGCGAATGCGGCCGGAAAGAAATAGCCGTCGCTGGCATGGGCGACGACGCAATAGATCTCGCCGTCGGTCTTTGCTTCCGCAGTGCGGATCGCCTCGGCGATGCGGTCATGGTCCTCAAGGCTGATCGGTCGCGTTGCCATGGTCCCTCACCAGCTTCCCGAGGAGCCGCCGCCGCCCGACGAGCCGCCGCCGCCGGAAAATCCGCCGCCACCGCCGCCGCCGGAGGACCAGCCCCCGCCGCCCGACGACCAGCCGCCGCCGCCGGAGGACGACCGCCGTCCAGGCTCGAAGGTCATGCCGAGCCAGCGGTAGCGGCCGGGGCCGATCTTCTGGCCGAAGATCGGCGGCAGCACGGTGAGCGCGATGCTGCCGAAGAAGATCAGCACCCAGATGGAGATAAAGACGGCGAAGAACAGATTGTCGGAGTTGAAAGGCGCCTGCTCGTTGCGCTTGCCGCGCGCTTCCAGCTCCTCCGGATTGCCCTCCAGCACCATGATCATGTCGTCGACGGCCTTCGTGATGCCGCCGGAGAAATCTCCGGCGCGGAAGGCCGGCACCATGTCGTTCTCGATGATCAGCTTGGTGTGCAGGTCGGTCAGCGTGCCTTCCAGCCCATAGCCGACCTCGATGCGCATCTTGCGGTCGTTCGGCGCGACCAAGAGCAGCACGCCGTTGTTCTCCTTGGCCTGGCCGAGCTTCCAGAAGCGGAACAGGCGGTTGGCGTAAGGCTCGATCTCCTCGCCGCCGAGGCTGGGAATGGTGGCAACGACGATCTGGTCGGAACCTTTCGTCTCGAAATCGGCGAGCTTCTGCGTCAGTGCCACGCGCGTGCCGGCGTCGATGATGCCGGCATTGTCGACCACGCGGCCGGTGAGGGCGGGGAGATCGGCGGCGAATGCGGCAAGGGGGAGAAGGAGGCAGAGAAGAAGGCCAAGGAAGGTTAGGTGGGCGTTCCTTCGCGCCCCCCTCTGTCCTGCCGGACATCTCCCCCACTTGGGGGGAGATTGGATGTCGCATCCACCTTCGCCAATCTCCAACGTCGGAAGGGGAGATCCGGCGGTCAAGCTGCCAATCTCCCCCCTTGTGGGGGAGATGTCCGGCAGGACAGAGGGGGGCGCGAAGGAACGCAACGTTGAAAGCTCGATCAAATTCACCCGAAGGCGCTCACCCGCCCTGCTTCGTGCTCGTGCCGAAATCCACCTTCGGCACCTGCATCTTGTCTTCCTCGACGGTGAAGTTGGCGAACGGCTCGTTGCCGCGGAACCAGAACGTCGCCCACAACACCGACGGGAAGGTCCTGAGCGTCAGATTGTAATCCCTGACAGCCTGGATGTAGTCGCGGCGCGCCACGGCGATCCGGTTCTCGGTGCCTTCGAGCTGCGCCTGCAGCGCCAGAAAATTCTGGTTGGCCTTGAGGTCGGGATAGTTCTCCGACACCGCGATCAGCCGCGACAGCGCGCTGGTCAGCCCCGCCTGGCTGTCCTGGAATTTCTTCAAAGCTTCCGGATCCTTCAACGTTTCGGGCGTGACCGTGATCTGCGTCGCCTTGGCGCGTGCTTCGACGACCGCGTCCAGCGTGTCCTTCTCATGCGAGGCATAGCCCTTGACCGTCTCGACCAGGTTCGGGATCAGGTCGGAGCGCCGCTGGTACTGATTGAGCACCTCGCTCCACGCCGCCCTGGCGTTCTCCTCGGCCGTCGGAATGGTGTTGTAGCCGCAGCCGGCAAGCAGCGGCAGCACGAAAGCCATCATCAGCAAGGCCGGCAAATTGCGGAAGGCGGAGGGTAAGGAAAGGCGCTCGGCAAACATGATTGGTCCCCTCGGGTCAAAGTTGCATATGAAGCAATAGCACAATCTGCCCGCAAGAAAATGACCGGGTCGTGACGGCGCCCCGATCCGGCCGCGAGCCACTGTGAATGCGCGGGCGAACAGGCTAAGCTCAAGCTCGGAAAGGACATTTGCCATGGCCGAGCGCCGGGACGACGAGAGCGAATCGCGCCGCATCCTCGAGCGCGTGGCGCGCGAGACGGCGCCGGGCGGCACGTCCTTTATCGCCCGCGTCGCGAAGGACACACGCGACCGCGTGACCGCCGCTGACGCCGACCGCTCCGATCCGATCGAATATTGGGGCACCCGCATTGGCCGAACGCTCGGCCTCATCGTCGCCATTGGGCTGTTGGCCTGGCTGGTGTATGTCGCCACGCGGGGTGGCTAGGAATCAAACTCCATGAATGCTGAAAAAACCGACGCGCCGCGCGCGGTCATCGTCATCTCCAGCCATGTCGCCCGCGGCTCGGTCGGCAACCGCGCCGCGGTGTTTGCGCTGGAGACTTTGGGCTTTCCAGTGTGGGCGGTGCCAACCGTCATCCTGCCCTGGCACCCGGGCCACAGCCGCGCCACCCGCATCGTGCCGCCGCTCGACCAGTTCAGGGCGCTGTTGGCCGATCTCGAGCGCGCGCCGTGGCTTGGCGAGGTCCGGGCCGTGCTCTCGGGCTATCTCGGCGAGGCCGGCCAGGCCGAGGCCGTCGCCTCGTTGGTCGCCGCCGTCAAGGCAAGGACGCCGGACGCCCTTTATGTCTGCGACCCGGTGATGGGCGATTCCGGCGGCCTCTACGTGCCGGAGCCGACGGCCGCGGCGCTGCGTGACAGGCTGATGCCGATCGCCGACATCGCCACACCCAACCGCTACGAGCTGGAATGGATGGCCGGCGCGCCGCTGCCCGACATCAAGGCGGTGACGGCAGCGGCCCTTCATGCCGGTCCTTCCACCATGCTGGTGACCTCGGCGCCGTCGATGCTGGCGGGCGGCACCGGCAATTTCCTGCTCGACGGCAGCCAGGCGCTGCTTGCCGAGCACCGGGTGATCGAGAGGCCGCCGAACGGGCTTGGCGACCTGACCGCGGCCGTCTATCTCGCCCGCATCCTGTCCGGCCAGCCGCCGGCAAAGGCGCTGCAGTCGACCACAGCCGCCGTCTACGAGATCCTGGCGCGCACCGCCAAACGCGGCGGCGACGAGCTGCAGCTCGAGACCGACGCGCAGAGCCTGTCGCATCCGATGGCCATGGTGCAGCTTCGCCATCTCCTCCATCCCGGGCGGGACAAGCGGGCGTGACGCCAGGCGGCGCGCTGGTAGGCGTCGACGGCTGCAGGGCCGGCTGGATCGCCGTGCATCGCGAAGCCGGCGCCGTACCATCGGTCTCGGTCTTCCCGAGCTTCCAGGCGCTGCTCGACGCCCTGCCCGATGCCACGATCGCCGTCGACATGCCGATCGGCCTGCCGGATTTTTCCAGCCGCGGCGGCCGCGGGCCGGAAGCGCTTGTGCGGCCGCTGCTCGGCGCCAGGCAATCGAGCGTCTTTGCCATCCCCTCGCGCGGCGCGCTCTACGCCGACACCAGCGACTTCACCACGGTCGGGGCCTGGTATGCCGCGCACCGGCGGGCAAGCGAGGTGGCGATGACGACCTCCGATCCGCCGCGCGGTGTTTCCATCCAGGCTTTCGGCATCTTTGCCAAGATCCGCGAGATCGACGCACTTCTGATCGCGCGGCCCGAATTGCGCTGCCGCGTCTTCGAATCGCATCCGGAAGTCGCCTTCTGCCGGTTGAACGGCGGCATTTCGATGACGCTGCCGAAGAAGATCAAGGGCGCCGTCAATCCGGCCGGCATGGAAGAGCGCAAGGCGCTGCTTTGCCGGCGTGGCTACGAGAAGAGCTTTCTCGACCAGGCGCCGCCGAAGGGTGCAGCCAGCGACGACTTTCTCGACGCGGCCGCCATGATGCTGATTGCCGGGAGGATCGCCAGCGGCGAAGCGAGGCCGTCCCCCGATCCGCCGCTGACCGACCGTTTCGGCATTCAGGTTGCCATCTGGGCGTAGTCGAACGGGTGCCCGTCGCATCGCGAATGCGACGGAGCCATCCGCAATTCGGCATTGCCCGCGACCGGCTTTTGTCGTTAGAGGCTTTTTCGCAACAAAACGTGCAGCCGCATCCAACCCGGAAAGGGTCAAGACGCCGCCCATGCCTCATCTCCCCGAGCACCTCCTCGCCGGCTACCGCAACTTCATGACCGGCCGCTATCCCGCCGAAAGCGGCCGCTATCGCTCGCTGGCGCGCGAGGGCCAGGCGCCCGAGACGATGATCGTCGCCTGCTGCGATTCCCGATCGGCCCCGGAAGCGATCTTCGATGCCGGCCCCGGCGAGCTCTTCGTGCTGCGCAATGTCGGCAATCTGGTGCCGCCCTATGAGCCCGACGGCGAATACCACTCGACGTCAGCAGCGCTCGAATTCGCCGTGCAGAGCCTGAAGGTCAAGAACATCGTGGTGATGGGCCACGGCCGCTGCGGCGGCATCCGCGCCGCGCTCGACGCCAATTCGGCCCCGCTCTCCCCCGGCGACTTCATCGGCAAATGGATGAGCCTGATCGCTCCTGCTGCCGAGACGGTCGCCGCCAGCACGATGATGACGGCGACGGAGCGCCAGACCGCGCTGGAACGCATCTCGATCCGCTATTCGATCGCCAATCTGAGGACCTTCCCTTGTGTCTCCATCCTCGAGGGCAAGGGCAGGCTCTCCCTGCATGGCGCCTGGTTCGACATCTCGACCGGCGAGCTCTGGGTGATGAACAAGGAGACGGGCGATTTCGAGCGGCCGGAGCTTTGATGGAGGACTGATGAACCGGATCCGGTGGAGGTTCTTCCTTGCGGCGGCGCTGCTGCTGTCCGCGATCGTCCGCGCCAGCGCCGATGACAGCGCCATCATCGACCGCTGGTATTCGGCCCTCCTGGTCGCCGACCGCACCCAGCTATCGGACCTGCTGGCCGACGACGTGCGCATGAAGCTCGACGACATCGGCATCGTGCAGGACAAGCAGGAATTCATCGATTCGATCGACGAATGGCAGGGCGCGGTCGCCGGCGCCACGATCCGCCACCGCATCGAGAAGAGCGAGAACGGCGAGACCACGGTGATCGCCTGCTACGACTTCCCCGAAAACGACACGCTGATGCGCGAAACCTTCACCGTCGTCGGCGGCCGCATCATCGCCAGCACCCAGACCGCGATCGCGCAGGACTGCAGCGCTTACTAGAGCATGATCCCGAAAAGTGTGTTGCGGTTTTCGGAAAAGATCATGCTCAAACAAATCGATAAAGCGGGATGACGATTCGAAGAAAGGTCATCCCGCTTTATCCCCCTGTTGCGTAGCGCCGGGCACCGCCCTACATCGGACGCAGCCCGCCTCCAGATCAGCCCTCCGGAACCGCTCATGTCATCCTCGAAGACCGTCGATCTCGCCGCTCATCCGCTGACCCTTTGGCAAGGCCCGCTCGGCCTGCCGGATTTCTCCCGCATCGGCGACAATGATTTCGGCCCCGTCTTCGATGCCGCGCTGCAGGCGCACCAGGCCGAGATCGACGCCATCGCCGGCAACGGCGAAGTGCCCACCGTCGAAAACACGCTGGCCGCGCTGGAACTCGCCGGCGAGCCGCTCGATCATGTCTCGGCGATCTTCTGGTGCCGCGCCGGCGCCCACACCAACGAGGATATCCAGGCGATGGAGCGCGAGATTTCGCCGAAAATGTCCAGGCATTTCTCGGCGATCTCGATGAACGAGAAACTGTTTGCCCGCATCGACGACCTCTACCAGCGCCGCGAGGCCCTGAACCTCGACCCGGAAACGCTGCGGGTGCTGGAAAAGACCTGGAAAGGGTTTGTGCGGTCCGGCGCCAAGCTCGATGCCGAGGGCAAGAAGCGGCTCGCCGCCATCAATGAAGAGCTCTCCTCGCTCGGCACCAAATTCGGCCAGAACGTTCTGGCCGACGAGCGCGACTGGGCGCTGTTCCTCGACGAGGCCGACCTCGCCGGCCTGCCGGATTTTTTGAAGAGCGCCATGGCCGAGGCGGCCGAGATGCGCGGCCAGAAGGGCCGCTACGCGGTGACGCTGTCGCGTTCGATCTACGAGCCGTTCTCGACCTTCTCCGAGCGCCGCGACCTGCGCGAGATCGCCTTCCGCGCCTTCACCATGCGCGGCCAGAACGGCGGCGCCAGCGACAACACGGATGTCGTGCGCGACATGCTGAAGCTGCGCGCCGAGAAGGCCAAGCTGCTTGGGTATGAGTCCTTCGCGGCGCTGAAGCTCGACGACACCATGGCGAAGACGCCGAAGGCGGTGCACGACCTGCTCGATCCGGTCTGGGAAAAGGCGCTGGAAAAGGCAGCTAGCGACCGGAAGGAACTGGAGCGGCTGGCGACCGAGGCCGGCAGCAACGAGACATTCGCCGCCTGGGACTGGCGCTTCTACCAGGAGAAGCTGCGCGCCGAGAAGTTTGCCTTCGACGAGGCCGAGCTGAAGCCTTACCTGCAGCTCGAGCGCGTCATCGAGGCCTGCTTCGACGTCGCCACAAAACTGTTCGGCATCACCTTCGAGGAAAAGAAGGGCATCACGGTTTGGCATCCAGATGCCCGCGCGTTCGTGGTCAAGAATGCCGACGGCAGCGAGCGCGGCCTGTTCCTGGCCGACTATTTCGCGCGGCCGTCAAAACGTTCCGGCGCCTGGATGAGCGCGCTGAAGTCCGGCTACAAGCTCGGGCCGGGCGCCAAGCCGGTCATCTACAACATCATGAACTTCGCCAAGCCGCCGGCCGGCGAGGCAGCGCTTCTGTCGGTCGATGAGGCAAAGACGCTGTTCCACGAATTCGGCCACGCGCTGCACGGCATACTGACCGACGTCACCTGGCCGTCGGTTTCCGGCACCTCGGTCAGCCGCGATTTCGTCGAGCTGCCCTCGCAGCTCTACGAGCACTGGCTGACAGTGCCGGCGGTGCTGGAAAAGCATGCGCTGCACGTCAAGACCGGCAAGCCGATGTCGAAGGACCTGCTCGACAAGATGCTCGCCGCCCGCACCTTCGGCGCCGGCTTCGCCACCGTCGAGTTCACCGCCTCAGCGCTGATCGACATGGCTTACCATGCAAGGCCGGATGCACCGGGCGAGCCGCTCCGGTTCGAGGCTGAAACGCTCGAAAAGCTGCATATGCCCGACACCATCGCGATGCGCCACCGCACCCCGCATTTCGGCCACGTCTTTGCCGGCGACGGTTATTCAGCCGGCTATTATTCCTACATGTGGTCGGAAGTGCTGGACGCCGATGCCTTCTCCGCCTTTGAGGAAACCGGCGACCCCTTCAATCCGGCGCTGGCCGAGCGGCTGCGCAAAAACATCTACGCCGCCGGCGGCTCGAAAGACCCGGAAGAGCTGTACACGGAATTCCGCGGCAAGATGCCGTCGCCTGAGGCAATGATGGTGAAGCGCGGGCTGGTGTAGCGCCCTCTCCTTCTCCCCTTGTGGGAGAAGGTGGATCGGCGCGATAGCGCCGAGACGGATGAGGGGTGTTCCAGCGGAGTGAGACGCTGGCGTTCCCTGGAACACCCCTCATCCGACCTCGCTTCGCGAGGCCACCTTCTCCCACAAGGGGAGAAGGCAAAAAGAAGCGCTTACAGCCGCCCCAGCCTCTCGACCAGCAGCGCGAAGAAGGCGTCATGGTCGATGTCGCGCATCACCATGGCGTTCTTCTCGCGCTTGGTGACGCCCCACCAGTCGATCACCGTCATGCCCATGGTGAGCTCGGAGGTCGTCTCGACGCTGACGTTGCAGCGGCGGCCCTTGAACAGCTCGGGCTTGATCAGATAGGCGATCACGCACGGATCGTGCAGCGGCCCGCCGTCGGTGCCGTATTTCTCCTCGTCGAAGCGCTCGAAGAATTCCAGCATCTCGGCGGTCGCGGTGCCGACCCTGGTGCCGAGCTCGCGAAAGGCCTTGGTGCGCCTGGCGGTGGTCAGCGCCTTGTGGGTGACGTCGAGCGGCATCATCACGATCGGAATGCCGGATTTGAACACCACGTCGGCCGCCTGCGGGTCGACATAGATGTTGAACTCGGCTGCCGGCGTGACGTTGCCGCCCTCGAAGAAGCCGCCGCCCATCAGCACGATTTCTTTGATGCGCGGCGCAATCCGCGGCTCGCGGATCAGCGCCAGCGCGATGTTGGTCAGCGGCCCGAGCGGACAGAGCGTGATCGTGCCGCTTTCCTCGTTCATCAAAGTCTCGACGATGAAGTCGACCGCGTACTTTTCCTGCAACGGCATCGTCGGTTCCGGCAGTTGCGGCCCGTTGAGGCCGGTCTTGCCATGCACTTCCTCGGCGGTGACGAGCTCGCGCGCCAGCGGGCGGATGGCGCCGGCATAGACCTTGATGTCGGGCCGGCCCGCAAGCTCGCAGATCTTGCGGGCATTCTTCTCGGTGAGTTTCAGCGGGACGTTGCCGGCAACGGCGGTGATGCCGACGACCTCCAGTTCGGCGCTGCCGAGCGCCAGCAATATGGCGACGGCATCGTCCTGGCCGGGGTCCGTGTCGATGATGATCTTTCGTGACTGGGGCATTTCAATTCCTTTTGGGGGAGTCTTTTTGGGCGGGGTTTTGACGGCTTGAACTTGATCGCGCGGCGGACCATATCAAGACCATCGGGAAAAATGCCATCCGGGTTTTTCCAGTTTATGTCGCTCTTGAGAGGACAGTGTAACATGAGCCGAATGACGCCCTTCTCCAGCCCGCTTCTGCTGGGTTTCGACGCCATGGAAAAGACGCTCGAACGTCTGGCGAAGTCGGGCGACAGCTATCCTCCCTACAACATCGAGCGCCTGAGCGCCTCAGACGGCAACGCCGAGAGGCTGCGCATCACGCTTGCCGTGGCGGGTTTCGCCGAAAGCGACCTCGATGTCACCACGGAGGAGAACCAACTGATCGTGCGCGGCCGTCAGACCGACGACACCGAGCGCGAGTTCCTCCACCGCGGCATCGCCGCGCGCCAGTTCCAGCGCTGCTTCGTGCTGGCCGACGGCATGCGAGTCGTCGGCGCGGAGCTGAAGAACGGCCTTTTGTCGATCGATCTCGACCGTCCGGAGGCCGAACGGCTGGTACGGAAAATAAACATATCGGTGAAAGACTGATCTTTGCCGATGGCTCTAATGCGGGACGGCCGGAAGTGGCGTCTCGCGCCAAGGAGGCTTGAAAATGACCAGAACTGACGAAACCCTGACCATGACCAGCGGCGAATTCGCCCATCTCGGCGAAGGTTCGGTCGCTTATCTGAGGAAAGTATCGAGCGACGATCTGCGCGGCCGCTTCCCCGGCCTCGACGAGATCGCGCCCGGCCTGGAGCTGTGGGCGCTGTTTGCCGCCAACGGCCAGCCGATCCTGCTTTCCGATGCCCGTGACCGGGCGCTGGCGGGTGCGCTGGAGAACGATCTGACCACGGTCGCCATCCACTGACCCTGGTCGTCGTCTGAATTGGAAAGGGCCGCTTCCTGCGGCCCCTAAAGGTTTTATCCCAAAAAACTAGGTTTCGCGCGAGAAGCTTCAGGCCGCGTGCGAGGCCTGCGTATCCGACAAGAGCGCATGGATCGCCACCGCGTCGCGCGTCCCCCTGATCTTGGCCACCGTGTCGGCATCGCGCAGCACGCGCGCGATGCGCGACAGGGCCTTGAGATGGTCGGCGCCGGCGCCTTCGGGCGCAAGCAGCAGAAACACCAGGTCGACTGGCTGGTCGTCGAGCGCCTCGAAATCGACCGGCGTCTCCAGCCGGGCGAACACGCCCGCGATCCGCTTCACGCCAGCGAGCTTGCCATGCGGAATGGCGATGCCGTTGCCGACGCCGGTGGAGCCCAGCCGCTCGCGCTGCAGGATGGTGTCGAACACCTCCCGCTCCGGAATCCCTGAAATCGCCGCCGCCCTCTCCGACAGCAATTGCAGAAGCTGCTTTTTGGAATTCGCCTTCAACGCCGGCATGATAGCCGAGACGCTGATGAGATCGCTGAGATCCATGCTTGAAAAATCCCTTGCTCGCCTTGCCGCGCCAGTCGTCCCCCTCGCACGGCTGGCTTTCTTATCCCTGCGCGACTTTGGTCGTCGACGGATCGATCCAGCCGATGTTCCCATCCGGCCGGCGGTAGACGATGTTGAGATGGTCGTTTCCGGCGTTGCGGAAAACGAAGACCGGGCTGTCCTTGGTATCGAGCTCGATGACAGCCGATGCCACCGACATGGTGCGAAGCGTCATGGTCGATTCGGCAACGATGGCCGGAGCGAAGTCCTCCGGAATGTCTTCTTCATCGTCGGCGAGCGGCGCCATCACCGTATAGGCGATGTCGGTAGGCTCTTCGCCGCTGCCGTTGCCGGCACTGCGCGACTTCAGCCGGCGCTTGTAGCGCCGCAGCCGCGTTTCGAGGCGATCGGCGGCCGCCTCGAAGGCAAGTGTGGGATCCTGGGCGTCGCCGGTCGCCTGCAGCGAGGCGCCGGAATCGAGACGGATCATGCAATCGGCCGAGAAGCGTGACCCCGCCTTGATGACCGTTACATGTCCTGAAAAACCTCGATCGAAATACTTTTCGATCGCTTCGTTGACACGATCGTTGATACGCGTACGGAACGCATCGCCGATGTCCATATGTTTTCCCGAAATGCGCAGATTCATCTGAAAACTGACCTTCCTTGCTCAGGCTTCAAACTGTCCCGAGTTTATACCCGTGGTGCGCGCGCACAAGCTTTGCAGCGGCATGCGCGCCGATTTTAGACCCGAACTTTCCGGTTGATCACAAGTCGCCTTCTTGGCCGTCCGAGGCCTTCGCTTTGACGGACCCATTCGCGAGCGGGCATCACGGCCCGGCTCATGCGGGCGGGCTTCTAGACACTTCATTGCAGCTTGTCAATGAAGCTCGAAAACTGTGGAAATCCGCGCGCTCCTTAAGCCCACACCAACGAGGGCAGGCCGGCTGAACATCAACCGACCTTAGCGGCCGGCGTTGGCCAAAGCCCGCTTCTCGCGGCGGCGCTGCACCGATGAAGGGATGTTCATGCCTTCCCGGTACTTGGCGACGGTGCGGCGGGCGATGTCGACGCCATGTTCCCTCAGCATGTCGACGATGGCGTCGTCAGAAAGCACGTCGGCGGGCTTTTCCTCGTCAATCAGCTGCTTGATGCGGTCGCGCACGGCTTCCGAGGAATGCGCCTCGCCGCCTTCCGCCGAGGCAATCGAAGCGGTGAAGAAATAGCGCAGCTCGAACACGCCGCGCGGCGTCAGCATGTATTTGTTGGCGGTGACGCGGCTGACCGTCGATTCATGCATGCCGATCGCGTCGGCCACCGTGCGCAGGTTGAGCGGTTTCAGGTGCCGCACGCCATGGACGAGGAACGCGTCCTGCTGGCGCACGATTTCCGAGGCCACCTTGAGGATGGTTTTCGCCCGCTGGTCGAGGCTGCGCGTCAGCCAGTTGGCGTTCTGCAGGCATTCGGCGAGAAAGTCCTTTTCCGCCTGGTCCCTGGCGTGGCTGGAAACCCGGGCGAAATAGACGTTGTCGACCAAAACGCGCGGCAGCGTGTCAGGGTTGAGCTCAACGGCCCAGCTGCCGTCAGCGGCCGGCCGCACCTCGACATCGGCGACGATCGCGTCGCTCGCGCCGCCCGAAAATGCCATACCGGGCCGCGGATCGAGGGCCCGAATCTCGGCCAGCATGTCGAGAAGGTCTTCCTCGTCGACGCCGCAGATGCGCTTCAGCGTCTGGAAATCGCGCCGCGCCAGCAGCTCGAGGTTGGCGACCAGGCCCTTCATCGCCGGATCGAGCCGGTCGCGCACGGCAAGCTGCAAGGACAGGCATTCGGCGAGATCGCGGGCAAACAGGCCGGCCGGCTCGAAGGCCTGGCAGACCGTGAGCACGCGTGCCACGGCCGTCTTGTCCGCACCAAGCCGCGCGGCAACCTCGTCCAGGTCGGCGCGCAGATAGCCGGCCTCGTCGAGCCCATCGGCGAGTTCGCCTGCAATCAGGCGTTCGGCGGGGTTCGGGAAGGCCAGCGCGATCTGCTCGCCGACA
The DNA here is from genome assembly GCF_058312955.1 of Mesorhizobium sp. LEGMi-168a. NCBI lineage: Bacteria > Pseudomonadati > Pseudomonadota > Alphaproteobacteria > Hyphomicrobiales > Phyllobacteriaceae > Mesorhizobium > Mesorhizobium sp. LEGMi-168a. Next base: position 277,799 of record NZ_JBZEGV010000005.1, on the reverse strand, counting down.
TGCTCGCGCAGCGTCACTACGGTCGCGGCCATCTCGCCGACATCGAAACCCTCCGACGACGCGCCGCCGGCGCTGCCTCCGGACGCCGACTTCCACTGCGCCGTGAGGTCCGGCCCCAGCCTCTCGGTCGTTCCGGGATCGTCGGGAAACAGGTTCTCCAGCGAAGAATCGAGCTTTTCCGAGATCGCCTCGGCGCTCCATTCCGTTTCGGCCTCGAACCAGTCTCCCTCTGGCGTCGGCTCAGGCGCGGCCTCGCCCTTCTGCGGCTGGTCGCCGCCCGCATCGTCCTGCGGCTCGGCCCGCTCCAAAAGCGGATTGCGCTCGATCTCCTCGTCGATGAAGCGTTCAAGCTCGACATGGGTGAGCTGCAGCAGCCGGATCGACTGCATCAGCTGGGGCGTCATCACCAGCGACTGGGACTGTCTGAGCTGCAGTTTGGCCGCCAGCGCCATGGTTGGATTCAAACGCCTCGTCTACGCATCGAACTGCCGTTTTTCGGTCGGGCATAGAAACTGGCCCGGCTTTTGCTTGTCAAGGCAAACGCTAGCAGCGACGGCTTACCGGAGCGTTATCCGGGGCAGAACTGGCAAGAAACAGGGAAAAAATCAGCGAGAAATTGCGGCAGAACCCGAATTTCGCGTCTAAGACGTGTTTTAGATTCAGGTCAGGCCGAGCCGAAAATGGCGAGTTCCGAGAACCGGCCTACGCCGGCCGTAGCCTTAACTGCGCGGCGACTCATGAATGCTTCGGCCGGCGAAGGCCGGAAGCGCAGGAACTCGGCATTTGCAGGCCGGCATCACCTGAATATCAACACGCCTCAGAGCGTGAACCCCTCGCCGAGATAAAGACGCCGCACATCGGCGTTGGCGACGATCTCGTCGGCCCGGCCATGCGTCAGCACCTGGCCGGCATGGATGATATAGGCGCGGTCGATCAGGCCGAGCGTCTCGCGCACATTGTGATCGGTGATCAGCACGCCGATGCCGCGTGCGGTCAGATGGCGAACGAGCTGCTGGATGTCGGCGACCGCGATCGGATCGATACCGGCGAAGGGCTCGTCGAGCAGCATATAGGCCGGCCGCGTCGCCAGCGCCCGCGCGATCTCGAGACGGCGTCTTTCACCGCCCGACAGCGACAGCGACGGCGCCTTGCGCAGATGGCTGATGTGGAATTCCTCGAGCAGCTCGTCGAGGGTGCGCTCGCGCTCCTTGCGGCTCTTTTCCACCACCTCCAGCACCGCGCGGATGTTCTGCTCGACGCTCAAGCCGCGGAAGATCGACGCTTCCTGCGGCAGGTAGCCGATGCCGAGGCGGGCTCGCCGGTACATCGGCATCGAGGTGACGTCGAAGCCGTCGATCTCGATCGTGCCTTCGTCCACCGGGACGAGGCCGGTGACCATATAGAAACAGGTGGTCTTGCCGGCGCCGTTGGGCCCAAGCAGCCCGACCGCCTCGCCGGCGCGCACGCCGAGCGTCACGCCACTCACCACCTTGCGGCCCTTGTAGCTCTTGGTCAGACCCTTGGCGATCAGGGTGCCCTTGAACTTCGCCTTGTCGACACCGGCCGTTGCCGGGGCAGCCGGTTTTGCGGCCGCCCGCCCTGGAAGGCGGGCCAGCAGCGACGATACGCCGGTCATTAGTTGCTCGACGCTCCCTGCTGGGCCGTTCCCTGCTTCTGGGGCGTTATCGACATGATGACGCGGCCGCTGCTGCCGCAACCGTCGACATTGGCAAGGCCGCTCTTCATCTGCACGGTGAGCTTGCAGCCCTTGAGCACATTGTCGCCCTGCGAGAGCACCACTTCATTGCCGGAAAGAACGAGCACCTGCGTCTTCATGTCGAAGGTGCCCTTGTCGCCGGTGGCGATCTGGTCGTTCGACTTGATATAAACTTTGTTCTCGACCACGAGGTGGTCGATATTGGCCGCACCCGTCATCGCCGACGCGCCGGCCGCCGCGCCCTTGGGGGCGTTGGCATCCTTGACGTAGAAGACCGTCATCTTGCCGGCCTTGAGAAGCGTCGGCCCCTGGTTGACGGTGACGTTGCCGCTGAAAATCGCCGCGCTGTCGGCCTGCCGGACCTCCAGCTTGTCGCTTTCGATCTGGATCGGCTGGTCGCCCGACAATTTCAGGCCGGACATCTGGCTGGTGCCGCTGGACTGGGCAAGCGCGGGCGCCGCCCCCAGCAACAGCAGGAAAGAGGCCGCCGCTGCAAGCCTTGCCGAATTACTGCGACGCATTCTGCTCTCCGCTCTTTGCCTCTGCCGCCTTCAGACTGGCTGCATCGATGTTGACGCGCACCCGGTTCTCGAAGACCACCACCTTGCCGTTCTCTTCCACCGACATCGAGTCGGCAGTGATGCGCGACCCGGCGCGGCTGACATCGACCGGATTCTCCGTCTTCATAGAGCCTTTGCCCATATCTAGGAAGACCGATTTGAACTTGGCTTCCATGCCGTCGCTGGTGGTCACCGAGACGTCGCTGGTGAGGTCCATCGTGTTGGCGTCTCGGTTGTAGATGCCATGCGCGGCGTTGACCGACACGACGTTGTCGCTGGCGACGGGCAATTTGGCATTGATGCCTTCGAGGTCGATGATGCCTTGCTTGCCGACATCCTGCGTCGCCCTGGTCGCCGTCAACGAATAAGGCAGTTTCTGCTTGGTGAAGCCGTTGAGCTTGGGATTGGCCATCACCAGCTTGCCGTCCGAAAAGGCTGTGCCCTCGGCCTGCACCGAGATCGACACCGGCGCGGCGAGATAGGAATAGACCGGAAAGGCGATCGCAATTGCAGCCGCCAGCAGCGGCACCGCGAACTTCAGCACGCGCACGCGGCGCGAATGCCGCTGCGCACGGTCGAACGCGTCGCCCCGCGTGCCGCTTTCGCCAGCAGCAGCCGACACCATTTCGGCATCGCTCGTTTCGTCAGATCGCGCCAACATGACTGTTTTCTAATGAGCCCTTGCCCGCCAAACACCGCCTATAGGTGGTATGCCGGCCCCCGCAAGCAAGCACAAGCGGAGGAAAACTGCAAAAATGTGACGGCTACTACCGCACGACTAGGACGAATTCGGCTGAACTGCCAGCCCTTCATAGCAGATAGGGGCCGGCTGCGTTAATTTTTCGTGAGGTCATCTCCAGCATCCGATCGTCCGCGCCGGAGTTCTCATGAAACGGTAGCCGCGCGCGGAGGCTTGCTTTAAAAGCGTCCTTTCCCACCGACCCATGAGGCTGACGATGGCAATGAGAGCCGACGACCTGATCGACCGCCGCCGCTTGCGCCGCAAGCTGACGTTCTGGCGCGTCGCTGCGTTTGTGGTTCTGGCGGCGGCGCTGATCGCCTTTTCGGCATGGATCTACGGTGAGGATTTCACCGGCCAAGCGGTCGACCATATCGCCAAGGTCAAGATCGAGGGCACCATCACCGAGGACGAGGAGCTGATCAAAAGGCTGGAGACGATCCGCAAGTCCGCGACGGTGAAGGGCGTCATCCTGTCGGTCGATTCGCCCGGAGGCACCACGGTCGGCGGCGAGTCGATCTATGAGGAAGTGCGCAAGCTTGCCGGCGACAAGCCGGTGGTGGCCGAGGTCGGCACGCTGGCGGCGTCCGCCGGCTACATGATCGCCAGCGCGGCCGACCACATCGTTGCCCGCAAGACCTCGATCGTCGGCTCGATCGGCGTGCTGATCCAGTATCCCGACGTCAGCGGCCTGATGGATAAGCTCGGCATCAAGCTCGAGGAGGTGAAATCCTCGCCGCTCAAGGCTTCGCCCTCGCCCTTCAAGCCGACCAACGACGACGAGCGCGCCATGGTGCGCAAGCTGATCCTCGACAGCTATGACTGGTTCGTCGGCATCGTCGCCGAGCGGCGCAAAATGACGCATGAGCAGGCGCAGGCGCTGGCCGACGGTTCGATCTTCACCGGCCGCCAGGCGCTCGGCAACCACCTGGTCGACGCGGTCGGCGGCGAGACCGAGGCGATCGACTGGCTGGCGACCAAGGGCGTCGACAGCAAGCTCAAGGTCGTCGAATGGAAGAGCACAGAGGGGCGCAGCTACCTGTTCTCGAGGAGCATGACCAAGGCCATCGCCAATGCGCTCGGCCTGCCCGACGCCGGCGGCGACGTCATTCACGAACTTGGCGCCGACCGCTTGTTTCTTGACGGTCTCGTTTCGGTCTGGCACCCTTGACATGCTGTTGGAGCCAGCCAAAAAAGCAATAAAATCATCCTGATAATTTGACCGCAGTGGTTACGGGGAACGTTCTCATGATCAAATCCGAACTTGTGCAGATCATTGCTGCGCGCAACCCTCATCTTTTCCTGCGCGACGTGGAAAACATCGTCGGCGCGATCTTTGACGAGATCACCGACGCGCTTGCCGAAGGCAACAGGGTCGAGCTGCGCGGTTTCGGCGCCTTTTCGGTGAAAAACCGCCCTGCCCGCACCGGCCGCAATCCGCGCACCGGCGAGTCCGTCGAGGTCGAGGAGAAGTGGGTGCCGTTCTTCAAGACCGGCAAGGAGTTGCGCGAAAGGCTGAACGGCGGCAAATAGGCGCCGCCGGCGGATCGAAACGACGTCCCGGCGCTTGAAGCATGTCTCCCGAAAGTGGGAACCGGTTTCGGGGCAAAGACATGTGTAAAATCAAAAACCTAAGCGCAGAGCGAACTCGAAAGATCGCGATGCGCTTTTATGCCGCCTCTCCATGGAGACCTGATGTTTAATCGCTTCATGCTCGTCGTGGTCCTCGTGCCGCTGGCCGTCATCCTGATTGCGCTCGCCGTCGCCAACCGCGGACCGGTCGCCTTCACGCTCGACCCGTTCCATCCGGGCAATCCGGCGCTGACGCTGAATTTGCCGCTTTTCATCTTCCTGTTCCTGGCTTTGGCCATCGGCATGATCGTCGGCAGCTTGGCGACCTGGGTGAAGCAGGGCCGCTACCGCAAGCTCGCGCGCCAGCGCGGCATCGAGGCCGAGAACCTGCGCCAGGCGGTGAGCCGCGCGCCGGCGGCGCCTAAGGGACCAGCGCTGCCCAAGCCGACGAACTAGGGCAATTCGAGGAAAGTAGAGGGGCGGTTTTCCCTCCGGAATTGCGCAAAAAACAAATAGTCTAGCAGCGCCTCGCTTTCACGGAGTTCTCCATGCTGACCATCTCGGCCGCCGAGGTCGATCAGGCGCTCACCTTTCCAGGGCTGGTCGAGACGCTGCGCACGGCCTTCCGCGACGGTGCGGTGCAGCCGGTGCGTCATCACCACGCCGTCGAGCGCCCGGATGGCGCCGCCTCGACACTGCTATTGATGCCGGCCTGGACCGACTTCAACGCCGCCGGCAGCTCGGCCGGTGGCCATATCGGCGTCAAGATCGTCACCGTGTCGCCGGACAACAACGCCATCGGCAAGCCGGCGGTGATGGGCCTCTATCTGTTGCTTGACGGTGTGACCGGTGAACCGCAAGCGCTGATCGACGGCCAGCGGCTGACACAATGGCGCACCGCTTGCGCCTCGGCGCTCGCGGTATCCTACCTTGCCCGCGAGGATGCGTCGCGGCTGCTGGTGATCGGCGCCGGCGCGCTGTCGTCCTTCCTCGCCAAGGCGCACTCGGCGGTGCGACCGATCAAATCCATCCGCATCTGGAACCGCACGCCGGCCAATGCCGAAAAGGTGGCAAGCGCGCTCCGCGCCGAAGGCCTCCCGGCCAGCGCTGCTGGCGATCTCGAAGCCGAGCTTGGCGAGGCCGACATCGTCTCCTCGGCGACGATCTCGACCACGCCGCTGATCAAGGGCGCGTTGCTGAAGCCGGGCACCCATGTCGATCTGGTCGGCGGCTTCACACCGGAGATGCGCGAGAGCGACGACGACGCCATCGTCCGCGCGCGTGTCTATGTCGACACCCGCGCCGGCGCCACCAAGGAGGCAGGCGACATCGTCCAGCCATTGGCCTCCGGCGTGCTGAAGCCGGAAGCGATCGTCGCCGACCTGCACGAATTGGCGCGCGGCGAGAAACAGGGCCGGCAGGACGACGGCGAGATCACGCTGTTCAAGTCTGTCGGCGCCGCCCTCGAAGACCTCGCCGCCGGCATCGCGGTCTACGAGGCGCTCAAATAGCCGGCATCACCAACTTCGCTCCCATTGCCTCGGCGATCAGACGAAAGTCATGTTCGCTGACCTCGAACAGGCCGAAACGAAGCTGATAGCCCGAGTTCGGTTTGCCGGCGGTAAAGTCCAGCCGGTCGAGCATCGGCTTGATCGGAGCGTCCCTGGCACCTGCCCAGTCGACGTCGCGCCGCGACGGCGTGAAGCCGCCACCCATCTCGCCCCGGTAGATTTCGCCATGCCGCACGGTGCCTATTGCCGTGAAGGACTGCAACCCGTCCTTCTCGCCGAGCACTGTGCTCGGCGAGTAGTAGACGATACCGTCGCCCGGCTTGATGCGGCGCAGCGGCGCCGCCTTGCCATGGTTGACCTGCATGAAGCCGGCTCGGCGGCCGATCCGCACATGCTCGGCCGAAGCAACCGCGACCCAATAGGCGCTCATCCCTGTGCTCCATCGAAAGGCCAGTAGACGCGCAGGCGGTGATTGTCGGGATCGAGCGCGACGAAGGTGCGGCCGAAGTCGAGATCGACCGGCGACTGGAGTATCTTTAGCCCACGCTTCATCCAGTCGGCGTGCGTGGCGTCGACCGCAGCCGAATTCTCGACCGCAAGCACGAGCTCGCCGCCCCCGCCAGCAGCGGCGGCCGCCGGCTCCACGGTGTGGCGCGACCAGAGGCCGAGCTTGAAACCCTTGTCGAGCACGAACATGACGAAGGTCGGCGAGGCCTCGACCGGCTCGCGCCCGAGCAGCGAAGCGTAGAACGCACCGCTCCGCTCGGGGTTGTCGACGTAGAGGATGACGAAATTGGGCGTAGCCATATCAAATCTCCAAGCTGTTTGAACCTTGGTGATCTTAGGCGATACCACTGTCAGATTCTGGCAGCAGCATTCAGCCCGCGGAATTCTTCGACGCGGTCTGGTCCGACTTGTCGAGCGTCGCCCGCCATTCCTTGAGCATTGCCTGGCGGCGGCGCGGATAGCGAATGTCGGTAGCAGTGAGACCCGACATGCGGTCGGCGCGAAAGTGGCGAAAATCCTGGCGCATCTCGCACCATGCGACCATCACCCGCACCTTGTCGAAGAAGCCGAGCGCGAACGGCCAGACCATGCGCTGCGACGCGGCGCCCCCGGCGTCGCGATAGAGGAAGCCGAGCTTGCGTTCGTCGCGGATCGCCTGCCGCACCACGCCGAGGTCGATCGCCTCGACGGTTCCCGAACCCGGCCCGACCAGCAGCGTCGTGGCGTCGAGATCCTCGCGCAGATCATCCGGCAGGACAGCCGCGATCTTGGACAGCGCGTCCGTCGCGGCCGCTGCCAACCGCTTGTCCGGCTGTTTGGCCACCCAGCGCGAGCCGAGCACGATCGCCTCGATCTCCTCGTCGGTGAACATCAGCGGCGGCAGCATGAAGCCGGGCTTCAGCACATAGCCCAACCCCGCTTCGCCCTCGATGGGCGCGCCCTGCCCCTGCAGCGTCGCGATATCGCGGTAGAGCGTGCGGATCGACACGCCCATTTCATCTGCAAGCGTGCGGCCGCTTACCGGCCGGCGGTGGCGGCGCAGGATCTGGATCAGGTCGAGCAGGCGTTCGGAGCGGGACATGATCGGAGATTTGCCCGTTTCTCTAGGCGAGGTCCATTGCATCGTGGCAGAACAGCGATGGACCATCTTGTTGCGAAGGCGGAGGCCCTATGCCAAAAGCGGCCTGCCGTTCCGGAGATTTTTCTTGAAGTCCTTTCGCGACCGACACCGCGACAACCGCACGCGCCAGCCCGCGAAACCCGGTCCCAGCCAGCCGCCGCGCGGAATTGGCGGCTCGCCCGCCGAGCGCCAGGAGCAGAAACCAGCGCCGCGTGTGCTTGCTCGCCGCGACGGCCCGCTGCCCGCCGAGCGCCTGCCGCTGATCCTCGAAGTCGCGCCCAACGCCGACTATGCGCTGCTGGACAGCGGCGCCGGCGAGAAGCTTGAACAGTACGGGCCTTACCGCATCGTGCGCCCGGAGGGCCAGGCGATCTGGCAGCGCGCGCTTCCCGCCAAGGAATGGGAGCGCGCCGACGCCATCTTTACCGGCGACACCGACGAGGAAGGCATCGGCCGCTGGCGTTTTCCAAAAACGCCGCTCGGCGAAACCTGGCCGATGAAGCATGACGGCATCGACTATCTCGGCCGCTTCACCTCGTTCCGCCATGTCGGCGTCTTCCCTGAGCAGGCCTCGCACTGGGACCATATGGCCGGGCTGATCGCGGCTGCCCGGCGTCCGGTGAAGGTGCTCAACCTGTTCGGCTATACCGGGCTTGCCTCGCTGGTGGCGGCGCGCGCAGGCGCCGAGGTCACCCATGTCGACGCCTCGAAGAAGGCGATCGGCTGGGCGCGCGAGAACCAGGAAATGGCCGGCCTTTCCGACAAGCCGATCCGCTGGATCGTCGAGGACGCGGTGAAATTCGCCGAGCGCGAGGAGCGCCGCGGCAGCCGCTACGACATCGTCCTGTTCGACCCGCCCGCTTATGGCCGCGGCCCCAAGGGCGAGGTCTGGCAATTGTTCGAGGACCTGCCGGGCCTCACCGACCTTTGCCGCTCGATCCTGACGCCGAAGCCGCTGGCCGTCGTTCTCACCGCCTACTCGATCCGCGCCTCCTTCTTCGCCATCCATGCCCTGATGCGCGACACCTTCGTCGGAATGGGCGGCACGGTCGAATCCGGTGAGCTGATCATCCGCGAGAAATCCGCCGGCCGCGCGCTCTCGACCTCGCTGTTCTCGCGCTGGGTGGCTTGAAATGGTCGCATATGACGGACACCGGCCGGTCGGCCAGGTCAAGGAAGTCACCAGCCTCGCCAATCCGCTGGTCAAGGACATCAAGGCGCTGGCGCTGAAGAAATTCCGCGACCAGCAGAACGCCTTCATGGCCGAAGGCTTGAAGCTGGTCATCGACGCGCTCGATCTCGGCTGGTCGATCAGGACGCTGGTCTTCGCCAAGGCAGGGCGCGGCAACGCGGCCGTCGAAAAAGTCGCGGCGCGCACGGTTGCCGCCGGCGGCACCGTGCTCGAAGTCTCGGAAAGGGTGCTCACCGCAATCACCCGCCGCGAAAACCCGCAAATGGTCGTGGGCGTCTTCGCGCAGCAGACGCTGCCGCTGAGGGACATCCGCGCCACGGACGGCGATGTCTGGGTCGCGCTCGACCGCGTGCGCGACCCCGGTAATCTCGGCACCGTCATCCGCACCGTCGATGCCGTCGGCGCCAAGGGCATCATCCTGGTCGGCGACACCACCGATCCGTTTTCGCTGGAGACGGTGCGCGCCACCATGGGCTCGATCTTCGCCGTGCCGGTCGCCAAGGCGACGGAGCAGGCCTTCCTCGCCTGGCGGCGCGACTTTCCGGGCCTTGTCGCCGGCACGCATCTGAAGGGCGCCGTCGACTACCGCTCGGTCGACTTCTCAAGGGGTCCGGTGCTGCTCTTGATGGGCAACGAGCAGCAAGGGCTGCCCGACAGCCTCGCCGAAAGCTGCGATCGGCTGCTCAGGATCCCGCAGGCCGGACGTGCCGATTCGCTCAACCTGGCGGTCGCCACCGGCGTGATGCTGTTCGAGATCCGGCGCGGCGCGTTGAAGCTCGACCCCGCCACCGACACGCGATGAGGACTGCCAAGTGAAATCCTGGTCCCCTTACGCCCTGCTGGTCGTCGCGGCAATCGCGCTCGACCAATGGATCAAGCAGCTGGTCGAGAACGGGCTCGCCTTTCAGGAAAAGGTCGATCTCCTGCCTTTCCTGGCGCTGTTTCGCACCTACAACACCGGCATCGCCTTCTCGATGTTCTCCTCCTTCGGCGACACCGGCCTGGTGATCATCGCCGCGCTCGTCGTCGCCTTCGTGCTCTATCTCGCCGTGCGCACGCCCGCCGGCCACATCATTGCCCGTATCGGCTTTGCCCTGATCGTCGGCGGCGCGCTGGGCAACCTGATCGACCGCGCTGTCCACGGCCACGTCATCGACTACATTCTGTTCCACACGCCCGTCTGGTCCTTCGCCGTGTTCAACCTCGCCGACGCCTTCATTTCCGTGGGCGCGGCACTGGTTGTCTTCGACGAACTGATCGGCTGGCGGCGGGAAACCGAGCCCCAGGACCGAGGCAATTGACCTCGCGCGGCCGCCGCCCCAAATTCGTTTCAGGGGCAAGTCCAGAAAAAGTGTGCCGCGGTTTTCCGTTCGCAATTGCATAAAGACAAATCGTTAGAACCGAGGAGACAAAAGTGCCCGATACCTTCAAAGCCATCCTCGTTTTACGCGACGCCGAAAAGAAGCAGTCGGTCGAAATTGTCGACCTCACCGAAGCCGACCTGATGGAGGGCGATGTCACCGTCGCCGTCGAGGCGACGACGGTGAACTACAAGGATGGGCTCGCCATCACCGGCAAGGCGCCGGTCGTGCGCCGCTGGCCGCTGGTGCCCGGCATCGATTTCGCCGGCACCGTCATTTCCTCTTCCCATGCCGACTGGCGAAAGGGCGACAAGGTGATCCTCAACGGCTGGGGTGTCGGCGAGACGCATTACGGCGCCTATGCCGGGCGCGCCCGCGTCAAGGGCGACTGGCTGGTGCCGCTGCCGGATGGCATGAGCCCGCACGATGCGATGGCCGTCGGCACCGCCGGCTATACGGCGATGCTCGCCGTCATGGCGCTGGAGCGGCACGGCATCGTGCCGGACCGCGGGCCGGTGGTGGTGACGGGCGCTGCCGGCGGCGTCGGCTCGGTCGCCATCTCGATCCTCTCCACCCTCGGCTACCATGTCGTCGCCTCCACCGGGCGCAATGCCGAAAGCCCCTATCTGATCGATCTCGGCGCGGCCGAGGTGATCTCGCGCGACGAGCTTAGCCAGCCGGCAAAGCCGCTGGCCAAGGAACGCTGGGCGGGCGGCGTCGACTCGGTCGGCACCCACACGCTGGCCAACGTGCTGTCGATGACGTCCTATGGCGGCGCGGTCGCCGCTTGCGGCCTGGCCGGCGGCATGGACCTGCCGACAAGCGTCGCCCCCTTCATCCTGCGCGGCGTCTCGCTGCTCGGCATCGATTCCGTCATGGCGCCGAAACCGGTCCGCCTCGAGGCATGGCGCCGCATCGGCGCCGACCTCGATTTGAAGAAGCTGTCGACCCTGTCGCGGTCGATCGGCTTCGACGGCATCATCGACGCCGCGCGGGACATCGTCCACGGCAAGATCAGGGGCCGCGTGGTCGTCGATATGTAGTGCGATTTCCAGGAAAAGTGTTCGGCGGTTTTCCGCCCGGAATTGCGCCAAAAACAGCCTAAAACCGCGTGAAATCGGCGCGGAAGACTAAAATTCGAACGATCCGCCGCAAGCTTCCATAATCTCTGTCTGGCAAGGTTTCCCGCATGTTCGCGGACTCCGACATCAGACAGGACAGCAAAGCCGCTGGCGGCGACGGGCTGGACGCCGGCGCGCCGAAACGGCAGGTGCTCGTCGCGCCGCCGCTGGTCCCTGCCTTGCAGGCGGACAGCCGTGAAGGCCTGCCCTTCCTGACAATCGTCGCCATCACCGTGCTGGCCGGGCTGGCGCATCTCACCGGAGCGCCGATCTTCATCACCGTCGGCCTACTGGCGACCGGCCTCGGCAGCATCGCCATGCATCTGCGCAACAGGAGGACGGAGCGCCGCACCGCGGCTCTTCTCGACGAGACCGCCGCCCGCAGCCGCGCCGAGATCGAGACGCTCGCCGACCGCATGTGGGAGATGCAGGAGAGCGAGGAGCGTTTTCGCGGCCTGATCGATGCGCTCGGCGATCTCGTCGTCCATCGCGACCGCGACGGCCACATCGTCTATGCCAACAAGGTGTTCGCCTCGCTTGTCGACACCGACCAGCGCGACCTTGCCGGCAAGACGCTTTCCGAGCTCGGCATAGATGTCGGCGTCGTGCCCGACGCCGCCTTCTCGGACCACGAATGCCTGAGCTCCACCGATGTCGCGGTCCGCACGCCGAACGGGCCGCGCTGGTTCTCCTGGATCGAGCTCTCGGTGCGCGACAAGGATACGGGCGCGGTGTCGCACCGGGCTATCGCGCGCGACATCACCGCCCGCAAGCGCGCCGAATCCTCGCTGATCACCGCCCGCGAGCGGGCCGAATATGCAAGCCAGGCCAAGTCGCGCTTCCTCGCCACCGTCAGCCACGAAATCCGCACGCCGATGAACGGCATCATGGGCATGGCGAAGCTGCTTGCCGACACCGACCTGTCGCCGGAGCAGCGCACCTATGTCGGCGCCGTCTCCACTTCCGCAAGCGCGCTGCTTGCGCTGATCGAGGACCTGCTCGACTATTCCAAGATCGAGGCCGGCCGCTTCGATCCCGAGCCGCAGCCGACCTCGCTACGCGAGATCGCCGACAACATCATCGAGCTGCTGGCGGCGAAAGCCTTCTCCAAGAACATCGGTCTCGGCTGCTACGTCGAGCCCGATGTGCCGCAGATGATCACCGCCGATCCCGGCCGCGTACGCCAGGTGCTGCTCAACCTCATCGGCAATGCCGTCAAGTTCACCGACGCCGGCGGCGTTCTGCTCACCGTCGCGCGCGCCCGCACCGAGAGCACCGACCGCATCTGCTTCACCATCGCCGACACGGGTCCGGGACTGCGCGAAGAGGACATGGAGCGCATCTTCGAGGAGTTCGAGCAGTCCGACGGCACCTCGACAAGGGTGCATGGCGGCGCCGGTCTCGGCCTTGCCATCTCCAAGCGGCTGGTGATCGCCATGGGCGGCGCGATCTCGGTTTCGAGCCGGCTCGGCGAAGGGTCCGAATTCGTCTTCGATATCCCCGCCACCGCGGCGACCGAGCCGCCGCCGCATCGCCACAACATCCTCTCGGACCGGCGCGCGGTGATCGTGTCCAAGAACGCGGTCGAGGCCGACGCCATCGCCCGCGCCATCCGCGCCCATGGCGGCGCGGTCGATATCGCCGCGACGCATGGCCAGGCCGCTTCGTTTGCCGCCGGCTGCAACGTGCTTCTGATCGATGCCGCGCTTGAAAACAGCGACGGCCGCTTGCTGAAGCGCCTGCGCGAGAGCGGCTTTGTCGATTGCGAGGCCATCACCCTGATCGCCCCGACCGATCGCGGCATGCTTGGCGAGTTCCGCGCCAACGGCTACGCGACATTCCTCGCCCGTCCGGTACGCGGCGAAACGCTGCTGCGTGTTCTGTTGACCGCCCAAGTGGCGGCGCCGGCCGAGCCGCGGCCGGAACCGCGCGGTGCCGCGTCCGCGCGCCGCCGCGACCAGGGCCTGTCCGTGCTGATCGCCGAGGACAATGACATCAACGCAATGCTTGCCCGCGCCACGCTGCTCAAGGCCGGGCATCGCGTCAAGATCGTCGGCAACGGCAAGGCCGCGGTCGAGGCCGTCACCGATGCCGGCCTCAAGCACCGTTTCGACGTGGTTCTGATGGACCTGCACATGCCGGTGATGGACGGGCTGGACGCGATCGCCGCCATCCGCCGCCATGAGGAAGCGCTTGCCGTGCCGCCGATCCCGATCATGGTTCTTTCGGCCGACAGCCAGGAAAAGACGCGCCACACCGTGCTGGCCCACGGCGCCAGCGGCTTCGTCACCAAGCCTCTCGACCCCGATGCGCTGGTCCAGGCCGTCGAAGGCCAGGTTGCGGCGTAACGATTTTTTTAGGTTTCGCGAACGCCTTGGATTGCTTGGCTTTCGCAGCCGTAACATAGCCGGTTGAAGGTATTGCCCAGCCGACGAAGTATTGCCGGGCTCGCCGTATCACGGTACTGTCACAATCCTGTTGCACCTACACCGTATCCCCGTGCCAAGAGGGATGGCTCGAAGGAGAGAATCACTCGTGCATACAGTCATGCCTGAATGCGACACTCGGCCGAACGCCAGCGCTTTGCTCGGCGCGCGTACCGCCGACGCTGTCGCAAGCGGCGCACCGCTGGGCCGTATCGGCAACCTTGAAGTGCGGCTCGCCCGCAACGGGGCCGAGATCGCCGCCGCCCAGGAAGTGCGCTACCGGGTATTCTATGACGAGCTTGGCGCGAGGAAGGATTTGTTCCAGGCGCAGGACCGGCGCGATGCCGACCGTTTCGACCCGCTCTGCGATCACCTTCTGGTGTTCGACACGTCGCTTCCCGGCCCCGAGCATCGCCGCATCGTCGGCACTTACCGCCTGTTACGCCAGGAGATCGCCACGGCCGCCGGCGGCTTCTACTCCGAGGGCGAGTTCGAGTTGACCAAGCTGGTCGCGCGCCATCCGGGCCAGCGCTTCCTGGAGCTCGGCCGTTCCTGCGTGCTGCCGGAATACCGTTCCAAGCGCACCATCGAGGCGCTCTGGCAAGGCATCTGGGCCTACATCAACCATTACGGCATCGGCGTGATGACCGGCTGCGCGTCCTTCCATGGCATCGTGCCGGCGGCCCATGCCGAGGCGCTGACCTATCTTGCCCATCACTGCCGCACCGACCAGGCCTGGGATGTGCGGGCGGTGGCCGGCCGCTACTGCTCGATGGACCTGATGCCGATCGAGGCCGTCAACGCCAAGGCGGCGATCGCCGCCATGCCGCCGCTGGTCAAAGGCTACCTGCGTGTCGGCGCCCGCATCGGCGACGGCTGCGTCATCGACCACGAATTCTCGACCGTCGATGTCTTCGTCGTCATGCCGGTCAACGAAATCGGCGCCCGCTACGTCAACTACTATGGCGGTGAAGGGCAGCGTTTCGCGGCTTGAGCCAGTGAGTAGTGAGTAGTGAGTAGTGAGTAGTGAGTAGTGAGTAGTGAACACATCACGGCTCGCGATTCTGTCACTACTGACTACTGACTATTCCCTACTCACTCACGGAATATCTTCCGGCCTCCGGCCGGGCCGGCTCTTATAGGCCGGGAACGACCAGCCGAATTTGAGCGCTCCCCCGCGTACCAGGAAAGCGGCCGCGAAGCCGAGCAGGCTGGATGAAAGCGCCGGCATGCCGACAAGGTCGCAAAGCGTGAAGATCGCCGCACCCGCAAGCGCCGCCGTGACATAGATCTCCGGTCTCAACAGCACGGAAGGCTCGCCGGCCAGCAGGTCGCGCAATATGCCGCCGAAGGTCGCGGTGAGCACTCCGGTGATGACCGACACGACCGGCGAGCCGGTGATCGCCAGGCCTTTTGCGGCCCCCATTACCGCAAAGGCGGCAAGCCCGATCGCATCGAGCCAGAGCAAGAGCTTGTAGCGGGATTCGACGCGATGGGCGCTGAAGAAGACAAGCACCGCCACGACGGCGCAGATCAGCACATAACCGCTATTGGCGACCCAGAACACCGGCAGGTTGAGGATGACGTCGCGAAGCGTTCCGCCGCCGATGCCGGTGACGCTGGCGAGAAACAGGAAGCCGATGATGTCGAGTTCTTTGCGCGACGCGGCAAGCGCGCCCGTCGCCGCGAAGACCGCGACGCCGGCATAGTCGAGCAGCTCGATGGGATTCAAAGGCATAAGGGAGTAGGGCAGTAAGGGAGTAGGGGAATAGGGAAAATTGAATAGCACAAGCCGAATGAATTGTACGGCTCTTCCCTACTCCCTTACTGCCTTACTGCCCTACTCCCTTACTCCCCTAATCACGCATCCTTCTCAGCCTGCTCATTGACCGGGCCCGGCTCGACCGCCGCCTCGGTCGCGGCGGCCTTCGGGCCGCCCTTGGAGACGCCGACCATCGCGGGCCTCAAGACGCGCTCGCCGATCGAATAGCCGGGTTGCACGACCTGGACGACGGTGCCGGCCGGAACGTCGGCATTGGGCACCTCGAACATCGCCTGGTGGAAGTTCGGGTCGAACTTCTCGCCCTCGGGCGCGAGCTTCTTCACGCCGTGCCGCTCCAGCGCCGACAGCATGGCGCGCTCGGTGAGGTCGACGCCCTCGATCAGCGCCTTGAAGCCGGCATCGCCCGCGGCCTTGGCCTCGGCCGGAATGGCGTCCAGCGCGCGGCGCAGATTGTCCGACACCGACAGCATGTCGCGGGCGAAGTTGGCCACCGCGTAAGTGCGCGCGTCATGCACGTCGCGCGCGGTGCGGCGCCGCAGGTTCTCCATTTCGGCCGCGACGCGCAGCGCGCGGTCCTTCAGTTCCTCGTTTTCCTTCAGCAGCCGCACAAGCGCTTCATAATCGCCGTCGACGCCGCCTTCAGCACGTTCGGCGGAAGCCTGGGCACCGGAAGCCTGCGTGGCTTCGATTTCCTCGGGCGCGCGTTCGTCTTTTGCCTGGTCGCTCATCGCCGTTTCCCGTCATTCGGATTGGTTGGATTTGCGCCCGATATCGAGGTTTGAGGGCTAAAAATCAAGGGGCAAGCGCCACTGCCGACCATCCCGCGGTCATTCCAAATTAATTCAAATTTTACCGTACCGCACAGCTTTGCTTGCCTCTGTCGGCCGATGCGGGAACCATTGCCGGCTGGAGGAGTTTCGAAGCCGACACAGGATTTTGGGACTATGAGCGGCAACAACAGTGAAAGGCGCGCCAGACTCGCCAACGATATCAGGCGACAGGTTGGAAGCGAAGCGACCAACCGCCTCCTGCGCACACTGCCGGTATTTCGCCTGGAGAAAACGGTGCCCAAGCGGCTCACGGATCTGCTCGACCGTCTGGATGGGGCGGAAGCGGAACAGGTGGGCGGCGAGCGGCGCCGATAGTCGCGCTGCTCCGCGCCTCCCCAATAACGTTCCGCAGTGTCGTGGCGGAAAGAACTAGGCCGCCTTGCGCTCGTCGCGCATAAGCGCTTCGCCATGGCGGATTTCGGTGCCGAGCACTTTCAGGCACTCCCGCATGAAAGCGGCAAGCCCCGGCCAACCCTTGGCTGACACCAGATTGCCGTCGACATGCGCGCCGGTCGGCGCAACATCGATATAGGTGCCGCCGGCGAGCGTCACCTCGGGTTCGCAATACTGCAGCGCCGCGACTTCCCTGCCCCGCACCACACCGTCGACGGCGATCAGGATCTGCACGCCGTGGCAGATGGTGAAGATCGGCTTGCCGGTTTCGTGGAAATGCCTGACCAGCGCCTGCACGCGCTTGTCGATGCGAATGTATTCCGGCCCGCGCCCGCCGGCCGCGTAGACCGCATCGTAATCCGCGGGATTCACATCGGCGAAGGTCTTGTTGAGGATGTGATCGTGGCCGAGCTTTTCGGTATAGGTCTGGTGGCCTTCGAAGTCGTGCAGCGACGTCTTCAGCACATCGCCGGCCTTCTTGTCCGGGCAGACGACATGGACGGTGTGGCCGACCGCATGCATGGCCTGCTCAAAGGCGAAAATCTCGTATTCCTCGCTGAACTCGCCGACGAGCATCAATATCTTCTTGCCTGCCATGTCGATTCCTCCCTTTGTCAGCTATTTATTTCGAGGCGCGAAATAATAAACCAATCCTAAGGGCAACACGGCGGAAGGGGAAGTGAAAATCGCGCAAGTGGTCCGGCCAGATCGGCGACGGACTTCCCACTTCCGCTCATTGCAACGCCAGGCAACCGGGAAAATCCGCAGCCTTGGTCCGACCAGGCCGGCCCGAAACGAACCAGCATGCCGTCATGCCGTCAGCCCGGGCGCTTGCGCCGCCAGGAATATTTCGGGCCCTTGGCTTCCGGCTCCACGGCCGGCTGATAGTAGACCGGCAGGCCGCCGGTGCGCCCTTCCTCCAGCCGCTTCAACAGCACCGGATTGGAAACCTCGAACTCGTCGAAGCCGAGCCGCAGCATATGCGGCAGCTGGTCGACCAGCACCTGCCCCGTGGCGCGCACCGCACCCTTGAAGTTGTGCCGGGCGCGCAGCAGCTCGCCCTTGGAGAAGGAGCGGCCGTCATTGAACGCCGGAAAGGCCAGCGCCACCAGCGACAACTGGTCGAGCAGGCCGACGATCTTGTCGAGTTCATCACCGGGAAGCAAGAGCACGCCGATGCGCTCCTTGGCCGACTTGCGGGTCTCGTCATCGAGCGCGAGGAAGGCCTGCAGCGGCAGAATGAAGCGGCCATTGCCGGCAAGCGCCTCGGCGCTTTCGGCGTGGGTCCAGTCATCCTCCCGAAAACCCTTCGGGGTCCAGAGGCGGGTACCTGGTATCGTCGATTCAGTCATCAAAATTCCTAAAGCCCCAAAGATTCCAAGGATATGCCGCTATTCAGGTCAGGCCGAGTCGAAAATGGTGGCTTCCGAGAACCGGAGCGGAGCGTACTTGAAGTACGCGAGCACCGGAAGCGCAGGAAGCTGCCATTTGCAGGCCGGCCTCACCTGAATATCGGCGTATCCTTAAAGTGAGGCGTCGGTCAGCGACTTTTCCAGTCCCGACAGATGGATGCCGCACTCGGTCTTGGCGTGCCCTGCCCAGCGGCCGCTGCGCGCATCCTCGCCGGGCTGTACCGGCTGCGTGCATGGGAAGCAGCCGATCGAGAGATAGCCATAGGCGACCAGTGGATTTTCGCGCAGCGCATGCGCGCGCATGTAGTCGGCCTGGTCCGACGTCGTCCAGCGCGCGAGCGGATTGATGCGGATGCGCGAGCCGACCGCCTCGAAGACCGGAAGTGCCGCGCGCGTCGAAGCCTGGAAACGCTTGCGTCCGGTGAACCAGGCGCGGAACGGCTCGACGCCGCGCGCCAGAGGCTCGACCTTGCGCACGTTGCAGCAGGCGTCGGTGTCGGTCTCATGCAGCCTGCCGGTCGGATCGACGCGTTCGAGCGCGGCTTCCTCCGGCTTGATCACCCTGACATCAGTCAGGCCGAAATCGGCGACCAGCGCGTCGCGGTAGCCCAGCGTTTCCTCGAAATGCTTGCCGGTATCGAGGAAGATCACCGGCAGGGTGCGGTCGATCTCCGAAATCATGTGCAACAGCACTGCCGAATCCGCGCCGAAGGACGACACGGCGGCGACCTCGCCGCGGAAGGATTCGCGCACCGAGCGTTCGATGATCTCGATCGGCTTCAGATGGCCAAGCAGCGCGTCGAGCCCCGCCGCTTCCGCGGCAACGCCGGCCTCGACGCCGCCCACCCGGTCAAGCGGCCTTGGTTTCGCCAGCATAGAGCGCCTCCTTGAACGGCGCGGGACCGACACGGCGGTAAGCGTCGATAAAACGTTCATCGGGACTGAGCCGAAGGCCGAGATAGGTATCGACGATCTGCTCGATGGCATCGGTGATCTCTTCCGAGGAGAAGCCGCGGCCGATGATCTCGCCGACCGACGTGTTTTCGTCCGCCGAGCCGCCGAGGGTAACCTGGTAGAGCTCGGAGCCTTTCTTCTCGACGCCGAGAATGCCGATATGGCCGACATGGTGGTGGCCGCAGGCATTGATGCAGCCTGAGATCTTCAGCTTCAGCTCGCCGATCTCGCGCTGCCGCTCCAGCGAAGCGAAGCGGCGCGAGATTTCCTGCGCGACCGGGATGGAGCGCGCCGTAGCCAGCGCGCAATAGTCGAGGCCCGGGCAGGAAATGATGTCGCTGATCAGATTGGAATTGGCCGTCGCAAGACCAATCTCGACCAGTGCGTCATAAACCGTCTTGAGGTCGGCGCGGGCCACATGCGGCAGGATCAGGTTCTGCTCGTGGCTGACGCGCAGCTCGTCGAAAGCGTATTTCTCGGCGATGTCGGCAACCGCTTCCATCTGACTGTCGGTGGCGTCGCCGGGCACCTCGCCGATGCCCTTCAGCGAGATCGTCACCGCCGCATAGTCGGGGTGGCGATGGGTCACCACATTCTGGTCGAGCCATTCCGAGAAGCTTTTGGAATCGAGCCGCGCCTGCTTCACGAGCGCGTCGCCTTCCGGCCGGTTCGGCAATGCCGGCGGCGCGAAATAGGCGTTGATGGCCTGGATGTCGGCTTCCGGCAGCTTGAGCTCGGCGTCCTTCAGCTCCAGCCATTCGGCCTCGATCTGGCGCGTGATCTCTTCCTCGCCGGTCTCGTGGACCAGGATCTTGATGCGCGCCTTGTACTTGTTGTCGCGGCGGCCGTAGAGGTTGTAAACGCGCAGGATCGCCGTGCAGTAGGAGAGAAGATCGGCTTCCGGCAGGAAGTCGCGGATCTTCTTCGCCACCATCGGCGTGCGGCCCTGGCCGCCGCCGACATAGACGGCGAAGCCGAGCTCGCCGGCCGCGTTCTTCTTCAAATGCAGGCCGATATCGTGCGTCTGGATGGCGGCGCGGTCGCGCTCCGCACCCGTCACCGCGATCTTGAACTTGCGCGGCAGGAACGAGAATTCCGGATGCACCGACGACCACTGGCGCAGGATTTCCGCATAGGGACGAGGGTCGGCGACCTCGTCGGCGGCGGCGCCCGCGAAATGGTCGGCGGTGACGTTGCGGATGCAGTTGCCGCTGGTCTGGATGGCGTGCATCTCGACGCTCGCCAGATCGGCGAGGATCGCCGGAATATCCGACAGCGCCGGCCAGTTGAACTGGATGTTCTGGCGCGTGGTGAAGTGGCCGTAGCCCTTGTCGTATTTGCGAGCGATGTGGCCGAGCATGCGCAACTGCCGGCTGTTCAGCGTGCCATAGGGCACGGCGATGCGCAGCATATAGGCGTGCAATTGCAGATAGACGCCGTTCATCAGCCTGAGCGGCCGGAACTGCTCCTCGGTGATCTCGCCGGACAGCCGGCGCTGCACCTGGTCGCTGAACTCGGCGACACGGGCCTCTACGAAATCGTGGTCGAACTCGTCGTAACGGTACATGCTTCGTCTTTCAGGGCGCGTCCGCCCGCTGCTTTCCTTGAACCCTCAGGCTGCCCGAACCGCTTCCGGGCTCGCCTGCTTGCCGATGTCGGTGCGGATCGTCGGGCCCGCGGCGCGGATCTTCTCGCGCAGCCGCACCGGCTCGACCAATCCATCGACCACGGTGACGTCGATCAGGTTGACGTCGACCACCTCGTTGTTGGCAGCGGCCACGGCGCCGATCGCTTCCAGACGGTCCTCCGCCGCCTTGTCATGGGCGATGTCGGCATGGCCGACCGTCTCCGCCCAGCCGCCGTCGGCGTACCAGACGGCAATGCCGTCGGAGAGCCTGTTTGCGGTCAGAACTTTCATTCCCGTACTCCTTCGGCGCCCGCAACGCTGGCTGCCTCTTCATGTCCTGTATCTTCGCGCCTGCGTGTCGCGAGCGGCTCGGACCGTTCGAAATTGGCGCCGGCGACCGCGTCGCCGATGATCGTCATCACCGGGCCGGTGAGATCGGCGCGCGCTTCCAGCGACGGCAGGTCGGCCAGCGTGCCGTGGAAACGGCGGCGGTTGCCGAGGCTGGCATTCTCGACGACGGCGACCGCGGTATCGGGCGACAGCCCGGCTTCGATCAGACGGCCGGCCACCTCGGCCGCTACGGAGCGGCCCATATAGACGGCGACGGTAGCGCCGGAGATGGCGAGCTTTGCCCAGTCGGGCAGCGAGTTGCCCTTGAGGTCGTGGCCGGTGGTGAACACCATCGAGGATGTCACGCCGCGCAGCGTCAGCGGCAGCTCGAAATCGGCGGCGGCGGCGAAGGCGGCGGTGACGCCCGGAACCACCTCATAGGCGACGCCGGCCTCGCGAAGCGCGGCCATCTCCTCGCCTGCCCGGCCGAACACCAGCGGATCGCCGGATTTCAGCCGCACCACGCGTTTGCCGGCGCGGCCGAGCTCGATGAGCAGCGCGTTGATCTCTTCCTGGCTCTTCGAATGGCAGCCCTTGCGCTTGCCGACGGGCAGGCGCTCGGCGTCGCGGCGGCCCATGGCGACGATCGCCTCCGGCACCAGCGCGTCATAGACGATCGCGTCCGCTTCCATCAGCAGCCGGTGGGCCCGCAGCGTCAACAGATCCTCCGCGCCCGGACCGGCGCCGACCAGCGCGATATGACCTGCGGTCAACGCGTTCGAAGCCAGAAGGTCGAGCGCCGCATCGTGCGCCCTGTCGAACTCTCCGGCTTCGATGGCCTTGGCCGGAGCGCCGGCGAAGAAATCGCTCCAGAAGCGGCGGCGGCGATTGCCCTTCGGCAGCCGCTCGGCCGCGGCACGGAACGACGCCGCCAAGGCCGCCAGCCGGCCGAGCGACGGCGACAGCATGCGGTCGATGCGCACGCGCAGCATTTGCGCGAGCACCGGGCCGGCGCCCTCGGTGCCGATGGCAATCACAACCGGCGCCCGGTTGACCAGCGCCGGGGTGAAGAAATCGCAGAGCTCCGGCCGGTCCACGGCGTTGACCGGGATGCCCAGCCGGCGCGCATCCTCGGCGACGCGGCGATCGAGCGCCTCATCGCCGCTGGCGGCGAACACCATGGCCGCGCCTTCGAGCTGCGCGGCGTCATAGGCGGCATCGATATGGATGGCGCCAGCGGTTGCGATGAATGCAAGCAGCTCCGCATCGGCATTGTCGGCAATGATGCGCAGCGAAGCGCTCGACTGCGCAAGCAGCCTCGCCTTGGCAAGCGCCTCCTCGCCGTTGCCGACGATGGCCACAGCTTCGCCGTCGACCCGCACGAAGACGGGGAAGGCGTTGAGCTTGGCATTGGCTGGCGACATGGCGATAAGCAATAGTTGAACAGTTTGGCAGTTTTACGCGGGCGCGGCAAAAACCAGAAGGCAAGCACTCGCGCATCGCTCGGAGGCAGGCAATCGCTTTTTCGCAACCGCGAAAGGCAGGAGAAAAAAATTCTACGCCTGAGCTTGAGGTGGCCAGACACCTCGCCGTCGCCCATTGATCCAGCATAATTTTTAGCGCTGCCCGGTCATGGCGGCAAAATAGTTTTTTCTAATTTCTACTAAGTTAGTAGATTAAAGCCGTACCCGCGCCGAGCGGCCGCTTGATGCGCCGTGCAAGGAGCGAGCGGGCAGTCACCGCTGACTGGAACAATCGCGCTCGGCGGCACGTTTGGCTAACGATCGCATCGCTGCCGGCAGATCGCATTTTGAAGCTCGGTCGGCAGGCCCGGAAGCTGAAAAGGAGGAGCGCTATGAGCATCAGGCTGAAACACGATCTTTGGGTCATCGTGGCTGACGGCGAAAAGGCGCTTTTCCTTCGCAACCAGGGCGATACCAAATATCCGGACCTGCAGGTCGTGCAGGAAATGGAACAGGAAAACCCGGCCACCCGGGAGCAAGGCACAGACAAGCCAGGCCGCTACGCTGAAGGGCCCCGCAGCGCTATTGAGGAGACCGACTGGCATCGCCTCGGCAAGGAACGTTTTGCTGACGATATTGCCAACCGGCTCTACAAGCTTGCGCATCGGGGTGACTTCCACGAGGTCGTGCTGATCGCTCCACCGCAGGTGC
The DNA here is from genome assembly GCF_058312955.1 of Mesorhizobium sp. LEGMi-168a. Classification (NCBI taxonomy): domain Bacteria; kingdom Pseudomonadati; phylum Pseudomonadota; class Alphaproteobacteria; order Hyphomicrobiales; family Phyllobacteriaceae; genus Mesorhizobium; species Mesorhizobium sp. LEGMi-168a. Next base: position 254,470 of record NZ_JBZEGV010000005.1, on the reverse strand, counting down.
TCGGCGAGATGCGCCAGAAGCTGCACAAGGAGGTCTGCGACAAGGTGAGGGCGGAGATACCGAAGACGCTGACCAACCACACCATTCCCGAGATCGAGAAGCTGCTCCAGGCGGCCTGAGCCAGGCAGCGAGAGGCTATCGAACGCCATTGAGGTGATGCTGCGCGACCACCGCACGGCGGCCGGCTGCGGTTTTCGTCCTCCGGCGGCCTCCGGGGCGCCGATTTCAGCGCACCAGCGGTTGCATCACCACCGCTCTCCCCACCATATTGCGAAAGGCGACGGCCTCGGGCGGCGCTTATCCGACATCGCAGTTTCTGAAAGGCGCTCCATAGACCATGCCGCATGACACGCCCCTTATCGCCACCATCGTCGCCGGTTTGGGGCTTGCTTTCGTCTTCGGAGCATTGGCCAACCGTTTCCGCATCCCGCCGCTGGTCGGCTATCTCGTGGCCGGCGTGCTGGTCGGGCCGAACACGCCGGGCTTTGTCGCCGACGCCAGCCTCGCCAACGAACTCGCCGAGATCGGCGTCATCCTCTTGATGTTCGGCGTCGGCCTGCATTTCTCGCTGAAGGATCTTCTGTCGGTTCGCGCGATTGCCGTGCCCGGCGCCGTCGTGCAGATCGGCTTTGCCACGCTGCTCGGCGTTGGCCTCGCCTGGCTGCTCGGCTGGTCCTTGGGCGCCGGCCTGGTCTTCGGCCTGGCGCTTTCCGTCGCCTCGACCGTCGTGCTGCTGCGCGCGATGCAGGAGCGGCGGCTGATCGAGACCGAGCGCGGCCGCATCGCCGTCGGCTGGCTTATCGTCGAGGATCTGGCCATGGTGCTGGCGCTGGTGCTTTTGCCGGCGCTCGCCGGTGTGCTCGGCGGCCAGCCACAGGCCGACGACCATGCGAGCCTGCTCTCGCTGCCTGCCAGCTACGGCATATGGGGCGTGGTCGGCGTGACGCTGGCCAAGGTCGCCGCTTTCGTCGCCGTCATGCTGGTCGTCGGCCGCAGGGTCATCCCGTGGATCCTGCATTATGTCGCCCATACCGGCTCGCGCGAGCTGTTCCGGCTGTCGGTGCTGGCGATCGCGCTCGGCGTCGCTTTCGGCGCGGCAAAGCTGTTCGGCGTCTCGCTGGCGCTCGGCGCCTTCTTCGCCGGCATGATCATGAGCGAGTCCGAGCTCAGCCACCGCGCGGCCGAGGAATCGCTGCCGCTGCGCGATGCTTTCTCGGTGCTGTTCTTCGTCTCGGTCGGCATGCTGTTCGATCCGCTCAGCCTGATCAGCAACGGCCTGCCGATCCTGGCGACGCTTGCCATCATCGTCATCGGCAAATCGCTTGCCGCCTTCGTCATCGTCATCGCCTTCCGCTATCCGATCGCGACGGCGCTGATGATTTCGGCGAGCCTCGCCCAGATCGGCGAATTCTCCTTCATCCTGGCCGAGCTCGGGGTCGGGCTGAAGCTGTTGCCCGAGCAGGGCCGCGACCTGATTCTGGCCGGCGCCATCCTGTCGATCCTGCTCAATCCGTTGATGTTCCTCGTCGTCGACTGGATGAAGCCATGGCTGGAAGCGCGTGCCACCAAAGCAGCGCCTCCAGTCGAGGCAGGGCCGATCGGGCCGGCGACCGAGCCCGGCCAGGTGGCTTCGGTGGTGGCGGCTTCGGAAAAGGAAGACGGCCCGCCGCCGCGGACCGCGCTCGCCGATCATTCCATCCTGGTCGGCTACGGCCGCGTCGGCAGCCTCGTGGGTGCCGCGCTGAAGGAGGCCGCCCTGCCCTTCCTGGTCATCGAGGATGCGGACAAAACGCTTGCGAAGCTGAAGGCTGACGGCATCGAGACAGTCGCCGGCAACGCGGCCAATGCGGAGGTCTTTTCCGCCGCCAATCCGGAAGGCGCCAAGCGGCTGATCCTCGCCATTCCCAATGCCTTCGAGGCCGGGCAGGTCGTGCTTCGCGCCCGCGCCGCCAATCCCGGCATAAGCGTCATTGCCCGTGCCCATTCCGATGCCGAGGTCGAGCATCTAAAAGGCCTCGGTGCTGACACGGTGATCATGGGCGAGCGCGAGATCGCGCGCGGCATCGTCCAGGCGGTGACGGGCGCGGCTGTTGTGGAGCCGGTCAAGGCGGAGGCTTGAAACCAACTCTTCGCGTTGCCGATTTGCGCGGAGTGAGCGGCAGTCAGGCAACGAACGCGGAACCGCCGTTTTGCGCGATGTCGCTGAGATATTTCGCCGGCGGCTTGCCGAGCGCCTTCTTGAACATGGTGATGAAAGCGGTGACCGATTCATAGCCGAGATCGGCCGAAACCTGCTGCACGCTGGCGCCGGCGGCCAGCTCCCGTATTGCGACGATCAAATGCAATTGCTGGCGCCAGCGCCCGAAGCTCAGCCCTGTCTCCTTGACCACGAGACGGGCGAGGCTGCTCTCGCTCAGCGCAACGCGGCTGGCCCATTCCGCCAGGGTGCTGCGGTCGGCGGGATTGTCCGCCAGCGCTTCGGCGATCCGCCTCAAGCGCGGTTCGGACGAGATCGGCAGATGCAGCTGCTGGACAGGCATATGCGGCAGTTCGGCGAGCAGTATCCTTCCCAGGAAATCGCACCTCGCATCCTCCGGCGCGCAGTCCGACAGTTCGATGATCAGCTCGCGCAGCAGTGGCGAGATCGAAAGCGTGCAGCACCGGTCCGGCAGGTCGGCGGCGCCCGGCTCGATATAGACGAAGAAAATCCGCGCATTGGCCGTCGCGATATTGCTGTGTTCCATCCGGCTCGGCACCCACACCGCGCAATGCGGCGGCACCATCCAAAGCCCGCTCGGAACGCGGCAAGTTACGCTGCCGCCGAGCGCGAAGACGAGCTGCCCCTTGCGATGCCAGTGCTCGCGCACCTCGGCCCTTGTCTCGGTGACATCGACGCCAACGGCGATCGCCGGCGCCGCCACGTCGTCGACGTCGAAATCCAGCCAAGGCCAGCGGAGCGGCTGTCTCATGATTGATCTCTTTTAGCGATTTAACGCCATGACAGCTAAATTCTTCGCGCGAGGAAGTCGATAGGCTCCAGTTTCCGCATGCGGGCAACAGTTCGTGTGAGCGCCACGCAAACCACAGGAAGGCCCGACCCATGCTCGCCCTCGCTATATCTCCCGCCAGCCCCAACCGGCTGAAGCTCACCGAGGCCGACGAGCCAAACTGCAATGCGAATGAAGCATTGGTAGCCGTTCATGCAACGTCGTTGAATCGTGGCGAGCTGCGCCTGCTCAGCATACGCCCTGACGGGTGGATACCTGGCCAGGACATCGTTGGCATTGTCGACCGCGCAGCAGCCGATGGCTCCGGCCCAGTCGCAGGCACCCGGGTTGCGGCTTTGGTCGACCAGGCCGGCTGGGCCGAACGTGTCGCCGTTTCAACCGACCGTCTCGCCGTCCTGCCGGATGACGTCAGCTTCGTTTCCGCGGCCACGCTTCCGGTCGCGGGCACGACGGCGCTGAGGACCTTGCGCCATGGCGGTGACCTAACCGGCCAGCAGGTTCTCATCACCGGCGCAAGCGGCGCGGTCGGTCGTTTCCAGATCCAGATCGCCCGTCAGCAGGGCGGGCGCGTGACCGCGGTCGCCGCTGGCCGGCATAACGAGGATCTTCGTCGCCTGGGCGCCGAGCAGGTGGTCGAGGCGATCGAGCTGGCCGAGGGACCGTTTTCGCTGATCACCGAGTCGGTCGGCGGCGAAAGCCTCGCACGCGCGATCGAACGCGTCGCACCCGGCGGGACCATCGTCATGTTCGGTTCGAGCAGCGGCGAACTCACGCCCGTCGGATTCCGCCAGTTCGTTCCGGGTCACGAGGGGGCGCGGTTGCAGACTTTCGCCTACTACACGTCCGGTCCGGCCATTGGTACCGACATCGCCTCGCTGCTCGCCCTGGTCGCGGCCAACCGGCTGGAAACCCGCGTGGCCTTGACCGTGCCGTGGACGGACATCGCCCAAGCCCTGGACGCGCTGCGACGGCGCAGCATCAGCGGCAAGGCTGTTCTCACCATGACCGGATGAGCAGTCCTTAGCTTGGAATCACACGTGCTGGCCGCCATTGATGTGGATTTCCGAGCCGGTCACGTAGGAGGCCTGGCCCGAGCACAGGAAGAAGATGATGTCGGCGACTTCCGAGGTGGCGCCAAGGCGCCTGAGCGGGATCGTCTCGACTATTCTGTCGGTGCCGGGCGACAGGATCGCCGTGTCGATCTCGCCCGGCGCGATCGCGTTGACGCGGATGCCGTGCGGGCCGAAGTCATGCGCCATCTCGCGAGTCAGCGAGCCCAGTGCCGCTTTCGACGTCGCGTAAGCCGTGCCGGCGAACGGATGCACCCGGCTGCCGGCGATCGAGGTGACGTTGACGATCGAGCCCTTGGCCGCGGCGAGTTCCTTGAACAGGCCTCTCGCCAGCATGATCGGCGCGAAGAAATTGACCTGGAACACATCGCGCCAGACATGCATCGGCGTGTCGATCGAGTTCATCCGGCCGCCGTCCTTCAGCTTCGGCGAGATGCCGGCATTGTTGACCAGCGCGTGCAATTGCCCGCCATGCGCCTCCAGCCGATGCCGGATTTCCGAGACGGCAATGCCGACATCCTCCTGGTCTGCGAGATCGACCTTGATGTGGTCCTCAGGGCCGGCGGGCCACGGACAATCCTCGGCGAAGGCCTGGCGCGAGCAGGTGATGACGCGCCAGCCCTCACGCGAAAAGCGCTTCACCGTCGCATGGCCGATGCCGCGGCTGGCCCCGGTGAGCACGATGGTTTTTCTGCTGTCGATTTCGGCCATGGCTTGATCTCCGGCCGGACATGTAGCCGAAGGCGACTGTCATGGCGAGAGGCGAGTTGCCGGCTGGACCATGATCCCGAAAGCGGGATCAGGCTTTAGAGCAATTCCAGGAAAAGTGAGAAGCGGTTTTCCGTCCGGAATTGCGTAAGAAACAAAGAGATAGAGCGGATCGCTGTTTCCGCTAAACAGTGATCCGATCTAGCCGCCGTTCAGGATATCGAGAATAGACGTCTGCCGCCGTTTCTTCGGGCCGCCGACGTCGCCGGGCGGCACCGGATGCCCGACCGAGGCGGTGGTGCCGCCGTCGCTGGGCATGTCGAAGCCGTCGGCATCGACCGTCTGGGCAGGACGCGCCCGGCGCGCGGGCGCCTGGGCCACTGGCGCCGACTGGCCGACCGGCGCGGGCGGCGCCGGCGGCGGCTGTGAGCCATCCGCCGACGGGATTTCGTCCGGCACGACCGTATCGGAGGGCGTCGACTTCCACGTGCCGGGCAGCGGCCTGACCGGCACGCCTTCATGCGCCGCCACCATGAACTCGTGCCAGGCCTGCGCCGGCAGCGCGCCGCCGGTAACTTTCTTCATCGGACTGCCGTCGTCATTGCCGAACCACACGCCGGTGGTGAGGTTGGCGGTGTAGCCGACGAACCATGCGTCGCGCGAATTCTGGCTGGTGCCGGTCTTGCCGGCCGAGGGCCAGTTGAAGGCCGCTTTCTTGGCGGTGCCGACCTCGACCGTGCCCGTCATCATCGAATTCATCATGCCGACGATGTCGGCCTTGATGACGCGCGGCGCGCTGCCGCCATTGTTCTCGTAGAGCACCTTGCCGCCGGCCGTGGTGACGCGGCTGATGAAATGGACGTCCGGCTTGTAGCCGCCATTGGCGAAAGGCACATAGGCGGAGGTCAGTTCCAGCGGCGTCACTTCCGAGGTGCCCAGCGCGATCGAGGTGTTCGACTGCAGGTCGGACTGGATGCCCATGCGGTGCGCCGCCTCGACCACCGCGTCGGGTCCGACCTCCATTGTGAGCTGCGCCGCCACCGAGTTCAGCGACTTGGCCAGCGCGGTGGCCAGCGTCACCTTGCCATAATATTTGCCGCCATAATTGTCGGGCGTCCACTTGCCTATTCTGATGGGCGCATCGTTGCGTACGCTGTCCGGCGTGCGGCCGGCCTCGAGCGCCGCCATGTAGACGAACGGCTTGAAGGCGGAGCCCGGCTGGCGGCGGGCTTCCGAGGCGCGGTCGAACTGGCTGGTCGAATAGTCGTAGCCGCCGACCATGGCCCGCACGGCGCCGGAATCGTCGATCGAGACCAGCGCGCCTTGCGTGACGTTGAGCTTCTTGCCGCTCTCGTCGATCAGCCGGCGGATCGACTGCTCGGCAAGCTTCTGCAGGGTGATATCCACGGTGGTGTCGATGACGATGTCGCCGCGCACATCGCCGATCAGGTCCGGCAGCTCCTCCATGACCGTGTCGGCGACATAGTTTTCCGAGCCGGTCCAGTAGGACGGTGCGCGCGTCGCCGGCGCGCTGAGCGCCACCTTGTATTCCTTATCGCTGATCTTGCCTTCCTCGCGCATGGCGGCGAGCACGAGTTGCGCGCGCTCTTCGGCCGCCTTCGGGTCGCGCGCCGGCGACAGCCGCGACGGCGCCTTCAACAGACCGGCCAGAAGTGCTGCCTCGGAAAGCGAGACGTCGCGCGCGCTCTTGCCGAAATAGCGCCGCGAGGCCGCCTCCACGCCATAGGCGCCGGAGCCGAAATAGACCCGGTTGAGATACATTTCGAGGATCTGGTCCTTGCTGTGCTTGTGCTCAAGCCACAGCGCCAAGAGCACTTCCTGCACCTTGCGCTCCAGCGTCCGGTCCGGCGTCAGGAACAGGTTCTTCGCCAGCTGCTGCGTCAGCGTCGAGCCGCCCTGCGAGAAATGCCTGCCGAGAACGTTGGTAACCATGGCGCGCGTCAGCCCGATCGGATCGATGCCGAAATGCGAATAGAAGCGGCGGTCCTCGATGGCGACGACGGCCTCGGGGATGTAAGGCGACATTTCATGCAGGCCGACAGCCTCGCCGCCGCTCATGCCTCTGTTGGCGATGAGCTGGCCGTCGACCGAGACGATCTTGATGTTGGGCGCGCGGTCGGGGATCGACCAGGTGGTCGCCGCCGGCATCTTGGCGCCGTAATAGACGACGACGCCGGCCACCGCGATGCCGCCCCAGATGCAGAGCACGAAGCACCAGTAGAGCAGGCGGCCGAAAATGGAAAACAGCCCGCGACGGTTGCGGTCGCGACCGCGACGCGACGATTTCGCCTTGGCGGATTTGCGTTTTGCAGCGGATTTGCGATTGGCCGGCACGACGCGATCCTCCTCGCTGACCGAAAAGCCGTCGGAGGATTTCGCCCGCGGCGAGCCCTCGAAGCTTGGTTCGATGCGACTGTCTCTGCGGTTCGCCATGCGCTGTGCTTGCTGTCCCCGGTGCCGATGGCGCTCGAGCTGCAGAGTAGATGCGGCGGTTTAAAGGCGGGTTAAAGCAGGGTTTATGCAGGCCTTTGAATTTTATTACGAATTTCTAAATCCGCTACCGCACGTTGCCGCGGCCGGATGCCCTCAGATCGAGAGCCCGCAAATCGCTGGCAGGTCGGCTGCTTTGCGGTCGACGGTACAACGGTCAGAGCCGTTAGGGATAGAAACGGGCTTTTGGCTGGCCAACAAAAATTTATCCGGTGAACGGTATTTTTACCATGTCAAGGCGTTACAATATGCAAATGAGCAAAAAGGGTGAGAACATTGTTATCGCGGCCTTCACCGAAGAAGACGCCGCACGTCTTACCGGTCTTTCGGTGCGTCAATTGCGCCACTGGGACCGGACGAAGTTCTTTGCCCCAAGCTTGGCGAACGAAAATCGCAGCCTTTCCTATGCTCGGCTCTACAGTTTCAAGGACTTAGTCGCATTGCGCGTCCTTGACGAGTTGCGTAACGAATCTCGCGTCTCAATGCAGCACCTGCGAGAGGTTAAGGACAAGCTCTTGGCGCTTGGCGAGAACTGGATCTCAACCACCTTGTACGTGTGGAAGAGGAAGGTCGTTTTTGTCAACGCCGCAACTCAGCAGCATGAGGAAGTTGTATCGGGTCAAGGCGTTCTCCAAATCCCGCTTGAAGTTGTCGCTGGCGACATGATCGAACGAGTTAAAGTGTGGCGACGTCGAGATGAAACCCGGGCAGGCCAGGTCGAAAAACGGCAGGGGTTCAGCACTCCGGTTGTTGCGGGTACCCGTATACCGGTCGAGAATATCAAGGCTTTCGCCGAAACCGGCTACACGGTCGAGCAGATCATGCGGGAATACCCGACTTTGACGCGATCGGACGTTGAGGCGGCACTAGCCTACGATAACGCTGCTTAATCGTGCCTGGCGTCCATCTCGTTTTCCTGTTGGACGCCAGCACGCCGGAATCGGTCGCCCAGGTAATCGAGACAGCGGGCTTCAAAGTCATCCGTCACAACGACGTTTTGGCGGAAGGCGCCAGCGATGTCGTGGTTTGTGAGACCGCGATGAAGAATGAGGCGATATTGGTTGCCGTCGACACCGACATGAAACGCCTTACCCGGCGTTTTAAGCCGGAAACGGATCGCTTTCAGAAACTCAGCGTAGTCCACTTGGGTTGCAATGCTCCTATGGCCGCAAAGCGCATGGAGCAGGCTCTGTCCCTAATCGCGCACGAATTCGAGGTGAGTTGCAAGAAGGCATCATCCAGGGTTTGGATGGAGATCACCAACCATCATTTTACGACCTTCCGGTAGAGCCGGCTCCGGCCTAAAGCTCGTTGCCAGATTGTTTTACGCATGACTTCATCCGTCCGCAGATCGGAGCGCGAGCGGCGTGAGGATCCGGCCGCGCTCCTTGCCAGGTTGCATCCGGCGGGCAAGTCGGCTGTGGACTAATCGAGCACGGCACGGACCGACAGCGCCGCTCTCGATGCCTGCATGATATCGCCGACATGGCAGTAGCAGACGATCTCATGCAACTGATAGTCGGTCAGCTCGAAGAAGCGCTTTGCTTCCCCGTAGCTGTCGTCCTTCAAACCTTCGCCGTGCAAGATCGGGTCTTCGAGCGCGACCGATATCGGCGAGCCGTCACCACGCATGATATCGCGCTCGGCCCGGGCATGGTACTCGGTGCCGGTAAGCGCGGTGAGCAGCCGGGTTGGCTCACGTTCGAGAAGCTCCGCCCAACGGGCGAGGCGCTGGGTTCGGCTCATGATGGGTCTGGCAGTTTTGACCTCGGCAACGGCGTGCAGCTGGTCCAGTGTTTGGTGCCTCATGGCAACCTCCTAGTGGCTAGGTTGGTTGGCCCCAAACTCCCTATGCTAGGATGATACCGCCGAACCGCCCGGACGTCACTCTTGTTGCCGTCCCACTCCCGCAAGATTGATGGGAGCTGTTGTCCGGAGCACGGCGGTCAAGCCACAAGATGTGCACGCGACCGGATCAATTCTGTTGGATCGAAATGCCCTTGTCGTCGATCTTGAGCTCCACGCCTTTCGGCCTGGTCTGCTCGCGATAGATGTAGACGCCAAGCCCGACGATCACGACGACCAATACCCCGATGATGAGGTAGAGCATGTTCTGTCTCATTGCGCCCCCTTGCTGCGGCCGGACCCCACGCTCGCTTCCGAAACCGCCAGCGATTGCTCACTGGTCGTCGTCATCGCCGGAAGCCGGCCGCCAGCTCGTCGGATCGACTTTTTTCTGGGTGTTGCTGTCGGTGTAGACCCACCAGCCGCCGTCACGATACTGACCGACGGATTCGTTGATCACGCCGTCGACGTCCTTCCACATGATCGTGACCTTCGAGCCGTCCTTCGGCGCGCTGGCTATCGGTTTGCGCTCTGCCATTTCACTCCTCCATGGACCGGCAGGGAACGTCGCTCGACGCGCCGGGTTCCGTCAGCTATGCGCGAAGATATCTTCTTCCCCCCATCCCATCAGGTCGAGCTTGGCGCGCGTCGGCAGGAAGCGGAAGCAGGCGTCGGCTTCCTTGGTACGGCCCTCGCGCGCCAGCCGCGCCGCAAGCACCTCGCGCAGCCGGTGCAGGTAGAGCACGTCCGATGCCGCATATTCGAGCTGCTCGGGCGAGAGCGTTTCCGCCGCCCAGTCCGAGGATTGCTGCGCCTTGGAGAGACCGATGCCGAGCAGCTCGTTGCAGATATCCTTCAGCCCGTGCCGGTCGGTATAGGTGCGGGTCAGCCGCGAGGCGATCTTGGTGCAGAACACCGGCTCGGCCATGACGCCGAAGGTGTGGTAGAGCACAGCGATATCGAAACGGCCGTAGTGAAACAGCTTGGTGATTGTGCGGTTCCTAAGCAGGCTGACGAGGTTCGGCGCTTTCCGCTGACCAGGAGCGATCTGGATGACGTCGGCGCTGCCGTCGCCGGGCGAAATCTGCACCACGCAGAGCCGGTCGCGATGCGGGTTGAGCCCCAGCGTTTCCGTGTCGATGGCCACCGCCCCGACATTGTAGCGGGACAGGTCCGGCAGATCGTTCTTGTGGAAACGGATGTCGGTCATTCTCTTCTCCGGATCGCGGCCTGCGGCGCCGCGCATCATTTTGGATGCGCAAAGGACGCCGCACTTTGCGCTAGAAGCGCCGTCCTCGCCGCGATCCGAAGAAAAATCAACAAAAACTTGTCTTTCCGGCCTCTCAACGGGTCAGTGCATCGAGAATGCGCGCCCAGGAGCGCTGCCCCTTGTGGAAGGAGGAGAGCTCGTATTTCTCGTTGGGCGAATGGATGCGGTCGTCGTCGAGGCCGAAGCCGACCAGCAGCGATTCCATGCCGAGATAGGTCTGGAAGTCGCCGACCACGGGGATCGAGCCGCCGCCGCCGGTGGTGACGGCCTGCTTCTCCCATTCATCGGACAGCGCGTCCTTGGCCTTGGCGAGGAACGGCGAGTCGTAGGAAAGCTGGATCGCCGGCGAGCCGCCATGCGGATGGAATTCGACCGAGCAGTCGGCAGGGATGCGCTCGCGCACGAAAGCCTGGAAGGCGGCGCGGATCTTCTTCGGGTCCTGCTTGTGCACGAGGCGGAACGACACCTTCGCCGAGGCTTCCGCAGCGATCACCGTCTTGAAACCCTTGCCGGTATAGCCGCCGATGATGCCGTTGAATTCGGCCGTCGGCCGCGCCCAGGTGAGTTCGAGCAGGGAGCGGCCCTTTTCGCCGGCCGGAATGGAAAGCCCGACCGGTCCGAGGAAGGTCTCGGCCGTTTCGCCGAGCCCCTCCCAGGACTTCAGCACCTGCGAGGGCGTCTCCTCGACGCCGTCATAGAAGCCCGGGATGGTGACATGGCCGTCCTTGTCGTGGACGTCGGCCAGGATCTTGGCGAGGATCCGGATCGGATTGGCGGCCGGGCCGCCATAGAGGCCCGAATGCAGGTCGCGGCTGGCGGCCTTGACCGTGACTTCCTCGCCGACCATGCCGCGCAGCGACACGCAAATCGACGGCGTCTCGCGGTTCCACATGCTGGTGTCGCAGACCAGCGCGAAATCGGCTTTCAGTTCGGCGACGTTCGCCTCGAGGAAAGGCTTGAGCGACGGCGAGCCGGACTCCTCCTCGCCTTCGAACAGGATGGTGATGCGGCAGGGCAGATTGCCATGCACCTGCTTCCAGGCGCGGCACGCCTCGACGAAGGTCATCAGCTGGCCCTTGTCGTCGGCCGAGCCGCGCCCGGTGATCACCTTGCGGCCGGGTTCGATCTCCTTGATCGACGGCGCGAACGGATCGCTCTCCCAAAGCTCGATCGGGTCGACCGGCTGCACGTCGTAATGCCCGTAGAACAGCACATGCGGCGCGCCGGCGGGCCCCTCGTGATGCGCCACCACCATCGGATGTCCGGGCGTGTCGCGCACGCTGGCGTCGAAGCCGATCAGCTTGAGCTCGGCCACCAGCCATTCGGCGCCCTTGCGGCAGTCGGCAGCAAAGGCCGGATCGGTGGAGATCGACTTGATGCCGAGCAGGCCGAACAGCCGCTCCAGGCTCTGGTCGAGATTCTGGTCGAGACGGTCGAGGACGGGGGAGATTCTGGACATTATTCGCAGCCTTTCGATTCTGGCCCGACCCTAAAGCATGTCTCCCGAAAGTGGGAACCGGTTTCGGGACAAAGACATGCGTAAAATCAAAAACTAAAGCGCATGGCACGATTCTGAAAGATCGCGACGCGCTTTAAGGGACGAGCAGAAAACGCAAAGCCGCGATCATTGGACCACGGGGGGACCACGGGCTTTGGCGTCAGCGACGCGGAGGCTGCAGGGCAAAAAAGAACCGCCGTGGTGGAGGGGGAACCACGGCGGTCTTTACTCGAAACGTTGCGGCAGCCCGGAGAGGGGGGATAGGCTGCCGCAGTTGCCCGGGATAGGCGGGGGACGGGCCTTACTCCGGACTTCGGCGAAAACTGCCGATGACAGCTATTTGGGTCTGCGAACATGGCGATTCAAGGGCACGAACGTTACACTTTTGTAACATACCCGTGAGCGGTCGGATGAGCAGCCGGATTCGGGCGGGATCGGCACTTGTCAGGGTGTTGCCGGAACCCGTGGGTTGCGCAGCCTTTGGCATGGACCGCGAAGCCTGGCCGCGCTATCCCTGCCGGCATGAAAAAAGGCGATCACCTCTTCCTTGTCGACGGCTCCGGCTACATTTTCCGCGCTTATCACGCGCTGCCGCCGCTGAACCGCAAATCCGACGGCTTGCCGACCAGCGCCGTGCTCGGCTTCTGCAACATGGTGTGGAAGCTGATGCAGGACGCCCGCAACACCAGCGTCGGCATCGTGCCGACGCATTTCGCCGTCATCTTCGATTATTCGTCAAAGACCTTCCGCAGCGATCTCTACCCCGAATACAAGGCCAACCGCTCGGCGCCGCCGGAAGACCTCATCCCGCAATTCGGCCTGATCCGCCAGGCCACCGTGGCCTTCAACCTGCCCTGCATCGAGATGGAAGGCTTTGAGGCCGACGACATCATCGCCACCTATAGCAAGCTTGCCCGCGAGGCCGGCGCCGACACCACCATCGTCTCGTCCGACAAGGACCTGATGCAATTGGTCGGCCCGACGGTCGGCATGTACGACCCGATGAAGGATCGCCAGATCGGCATTCCGGAAGTGATCGAGAAATGGGGCGTGCCGCCGGAAAAGATGATCGACCTGCAGGCGCTCACCGGCGACTCCGTCGACAACGTGCCCGGCGTGCCCGGCATCGGCCCGAAGACCGCGGCGCAGTTGCTGGAACAGTTCGGCGACCTCGACGGGCTTTTGGCTCGTGCCAGCGAGATCAAGCAGGACAAGCGGCGCGAAACCATCATCACCAATGCCGACAAGGCGCGCATCTCCCGCGAGTTGGTGACGCTGAAGAACGACGTGCCGCTGAAAGAGGGGCTGGATGACCTTGTGCTGCATGCGCCGGACGGGCCGAAGCTGATCGGTTTCCTGAAGACGATGGAATTCACCACGCTGACGCGCCGCGTCGCGGAAGCGACCGCAACCGAGATCGGCGACGTCCAGGCTTCCGCCGTTAGCATCGAGCGCGCCGATGCCGCGCATGGCCCCGATGTCGGTGCCGGCGCGCCGGCGGCCCCCAGACCTGCGCTCACGCCGAACGGCGCCGCGAAGCCTGCCCCTGCCGTCCGGGGCGAGGACGCACCGCCGCAGGGCGACACCCCTTCCCTGCTCTCGGCGCTGCGGCTGGAACAGGCGACGGCGCGCAAGATCGATCCCTCGGCCTATGTGGCCATTCGCGACATGGCCGCGCTGAAAGCCTGGGTCGCCGAGGCGAGAGAAGCCGGCATCCTCGCCTTCGACGCCGAGACCACGTCGTCCGATCCGATGCAGGCCGACTTGATCGGCCTCTCCATGGCGATCGCGCCGGGCCGCGCCGTCTACGTGCCGCTCGCCCATATGAGCGGCAATGGCGACCTGCTTGGCGGCGGCCTGCTGGCGGACCAGATCCCCGTCCGCGAAACGCTGGCGCTGCTCAAGCCGCTGCTCGAGGACAGGTCGGTCCTCAAGATCGTCCAGGACATGAAATACGACATCGTCGTGATGAGCCGGCACGGCATCGAGGTCGGGCCCTTCGACGACACGATGCTGATCTCCTATGTGCTCGATGCCGGCACGTCGGGCGGCCATGATCTCGCCTCGCTGTCGGAGAAGTGGCTCGGCCATGCGCCGGCCTCCAAGAAGGAGCTTGCCGGATCGGGCAAGAACGCCATCGGCTTCGGCCAGGTCGATATCGAGCGGGCGACCGCCTATGCCGGTGAGCAGGCCGACCTGGCGCTGCGGCTCTGGCAGTTGCTGAAGCCCCGGCTCGCCGCCAAGGGTCTCGTGTCCGTCTATGAGCGGCTGGAACGGCCGCTGGTGCCCGTGCTCGCCCGCATGGAGCAGCGCGGCATTTCGGTCGATCGCCAGATCCTGTCGAGGCTGTCGGGCGAGCTGGCGCAGGGCGCGGCCCGCGTCGAGGAAGAGATTTACGGCATCGTCGGCGAGCGCATCAACATCGGCTCGCCGAAGCAGCTCGGCGACATATTGTTCGGCAAGATGGGCCTGCCGGGCGGCTCCAAGACCAAGACAGGCCAATGGTCGACCTCGGCGCAGCTTCTGGAAGACTTGGCCGCCGAAGGCCACGAGCTGCCACGCAAGATCGTCGACTGGCGCCAGCTCACCAAGCTGAAATCGACCTACACCGACGCGCTGCCCGGCTTCATCAATCCCGGCACCAATCGCGTGCATACCTCATATGCGCTGGCGGCAACGACGACCGGCCGTTTGTCATCATCCGATCCCAATTTGCAGAACATTCCGGTGCGTACCGCGGAAGGCCGCAAGATCAGGACCGCCTTCATCGCCGAAAAGGGCCACAAGCTGGTCTCGGCAGACTACAGCCAGATCGAGCTGCGCGTGCTTGCCCACGTCGCCGAGATTCCGCAGCTCAAGCAGGCCTTCGCCGACGGCGCCGACATCCACGCCATCACCGCGTCGGAAATGTTCAACGTGCCGGTCGAGGGCATGCCTTCGGATGTGCGCCGGCGCGCCAAGGCGATCAATTTCGGCATCATCTACGGCATCTCGGCCTTCGGCCTCGCCAACCAGCTGTCGATCCCGCGCGAGGAAGCGAGCGCCTACATCAAGCGCTATTTCGAACGCTTCCCGGGCATCCGCGACTATATCGAGGAAACCAAGGCCTATGCGCGGGAGAACGGCTTCGTCGAAACGATCTTCGGCCGCCGCATCCATTATCCGGAGATAAGGTCGTCCAACCCCTCGATCCGCGCCTTCAACGAGCGCGCCTCGATCAACGCCAGGCTCCAGGGCACCGCCGCCGACATCATCCGCCGCGCCATGGTGCATATGGAAGAGGCGCTGGAGAAGGCGAAGCTGTCGGCCCGCATGCTCTTACAGGTGCATGACGAGCTGATCTTCGAGACGGTGGAAGCGGAGGTCGAGGCGACGATCCCCGTCGTACGCCGCGTGATGGAGAACGCGCCGATGCCGGCCGTTTCGATGTCGGTGCCGCTGCATGTCGACGCGCGCGCGGCGGATAATTGGGACGAGGCGCACTGAGCCTTTTGCGGGCGTAAACAACGGACCAATTGCCGAGATCCTTCGCGCCCCCCTCTGGCCTGCCGGCCATCTCCCCCACTTGGGGGGAGATCGGATGTCGCCGTCGCCTTCGCAAATCGCCAGCGTTGCAGGAATTGCGGTGTGGGTGGAGCTGCCAATCTCCCCCTTGTGGGGGAGATGTCCGGCAGGACAGAGGGGGGCGCTGTCCCGCCAGCTTAACAGGTTTTCGTTTGTGCCGCGTCAGGCCGCCTCGGCCCGACATTTCGCACACACCCCGCGAAACTCGATCACTGCCTTTTTCGCGGCAAATCCCGTCGAGCGCACCCATTCGTCCAGCCGGTGGTCGACATCGTGGTCGGACATCTCGGTCACCTGGCCGCAGCTGTCGCAGATGGCGAAGGCCGTCATCGAATGACTGTGATCGTGCGGCTCGGCGCAGGCGACGAAGGAGTTGAGGCTTTCGAGCCGGTGCACGAAGCCCGATTTCACCAGCGTGTCGAGCGCGCGATAGACCTGCAGCGGCGCGCGGAAGCCGCGCTCGCGCAACTGGTCGAGCAGCATGTAGGCGCTGAGCGGCCCGCTGGCGGCCTCGAGCTTCTCGAGCACGCACAACTGGTTCTTGGTCAGCGTATCCCTTGCCGTCATCTGTTCCGTTCCGCTCGCCGCGTCGTTTCGCGTGCCGATTGTGCACATGAAACGCTCTCCGCTCCATGAGATAGCGACGAACGCGCATTTTTGCCACTGTTTCCGCGATTGGCCGCCCGGCGCGGCTGCTACTTGCGCGGCGGCCCCTTGCGTTCGGCGGACGCCGCCCAGAGGTTGATGTCGGCCTCGCGCGCATAGCTGTCGATCTCGGCCAGTTCGGCATCGCTGAACTCGAGCGCCTTGAGCGCGCCGACGCAATCCTCGACCTGCTCAGGCCGGCTGGCGCCGATCAGCGCCGTGGTCACGCGTCCCCTGCGCAGCACCCAGGCCAGCGCCATCTGCGCCAGCGTCTGGCCGCGCCGGCCGGCGATGGCGTTGAGCGCCTTGATGTTGGCGATCGACTTGTCGTTGATGAAAGCCGGGCGCAGCGACTTGCCCTGGGATGCCCGGCTGCCCTCGGGGATGCCGCCGAGATATTTGTCGGTCAGCATGCCCTGCGCCAGCGGCGAGAACACGATCGAGCCGATGCCCAGCCCCTCCAGCGTGTCAAGCAGCCCGTCCTCCTCGACCCAGCGGTTGAGCATCGAATAGCTCGGCTGGTGAATGATGCAGGGCGTGCCCAACTGCCTCAGTATGTCGGCCGCCTCGCGCGTCCGCTGCGAATTGTAGGAGGAGATGCCGGCATAGAGCGCCTTGCCCGAGCGCACGGCATGGTCGAGCGCGCCCATGGTTTCTTCGAGCGGCGTCTCCGGATCGAAGCGATGCGAATAGAAGATGTCGACATAGTCGAGGCCCATCCGCTTCAGGCTCTGGTCGAGGCTCGCCAGCACATATTTGCGGCTGCCCCACTCGCCATAGGGCCCGGCCCACATTTCGTAGCCCGCCTTGGTCGAGATGATCAGCTCGTCGCGATAGCCGGCGAAATCGCTGCGCAGGATCTCGCCGAAGGCGGTCTCGGCCGAGCCGGGCGGCGGGCCGTAATTGTTGGCGAGGTCGAAATGCGTGATGCCGAGATCGAAGGCCTTGCGCACGATCGCCTGCTTGGTCCTGTGCGGCGTGTCGTTGCCGAAATTGTGCCACAGCCCGAGCGAGATGGCCGGCAGCTTGAGGCCGGACCGGCCGCAACGGTTGTAGATCATTTTCTCGTAGCGGTTCTCGGCGGCGACATAGGGCATGGGAAATCCTCGGGATCGAAGCGGCGCGGCGACCGCCGCTAGAGCATGATGCCGAAAAGTGTGGAGCGGTTTTCGGACGACATCATGCTCTGCTCTAGTTGTGAATTGAATCGATGCTTGCCCCTCACCCTTACCCTCTCCCCGCCGAAACGGGGAGAGGGGGTCGCCACCTACTTTTTCTTCGCCAGCAGCGCCTTCGCTTCCTTGATGCCGAGCGCAGCCGGCCGCTCGCAGGTCGTCTGCATGGCGACGAACTTGCCGCTTTCGCCGGAACGCAGGATCCCGGTCATGACGTCGACGGCGTGCAGCGCCAGCTCCATCGAGCAACGATGCGGCCGCCCTTCGGCAATCGCGATCGCCATGTCGGCGAGGCCGGCGGTGCGGTAGTTGGCCATCATGCCTTGGCCGTGCATCTCGTTGGGCACGCCGAACGGATGATCCCATTTCGGCAGCTTCTTCACCGGCTTGGTGGCATCGGTGAAGCGGACCTCGCCGCCGAAGAAGTTCGGGTCCGGCACGAAGACGGTGCCCGCCTCGCCATAGAGCTCCATCGGCGCGTGGCCATGGCTCCAGACGTCCCAGCTCGTGTTGAGCGTCACCACGGCCCCGTTCTCAAATTCCAGCAGCGCATGGATAGTGGTCGGCGTGTTGACCGGGATTTTTTCGCCCGCGCGGGGTTTGGAGCTGATCGTGCGCTCCTTGGCCGGCGTCGCCGCGAAAGCCGCAACCTGCTTCACCGGCCCGATCAGCTGGATCAGGTTGGTGACATAGTACGGGCCGATATCGAGCACCGGGCCGGCGCCCGGCTGGAAGAAGAAGTCGGGGTTGGGGTGCCAGTGCTCCATGCCGTGGCCCATCACGTGGCAGGTGCCGCTGGTGATCCTGCCGAGCTTGCCGTTGTCGATCAGCTCGCGCGCCAGCTGATGCGCGCCGCCGAAGAATGTGTCCGGCGCCGAGCCGATGCGCAGTCCCTTCTTCTCGGCCCGCTTCTTGAGGTCCAGCCCTTCCTCGATCGACAGCACGAAGGGCTTTTCGGAATACACATGCTTGCCGGCGTCGAGCACCCGCTTCGACACTTCATAATGCACGGCCGGAATCGTCAGGTTGACGACGATATCGATGTCGTCGGCTTCGAGCAGCTCGTCGACCGTTTGCGCGCGCAGCTTGAATTCCTTCGCCCGCGCCTTCGCGGCGTCCGTGTTGATATCCGCGCAGGCACGCATCTCGATGCCGCGGAACAGCGGCGCCAGCGAGAAATACGCCTTCGAGATGTTGCCGCAGCCGATGACGCCTACGCCAAGTTTGTTTGCCATGATGGTATGTCCTAGTAATTCTTGACGGATTCGATCGAGCGACGGGCGAAGCGCTCGATGTCGTTGGGATTGTCCTGTTCCATGACGAAATACTGCGTCGCGCTTCCGGCGCGCAACGCCTTGATCAGGCCTGGCCAGTCGATAGTGCCGTGGCCGACATCCGACCAGCCGTCTTCGTCGAGGCCCTCGCCCGGCTTCGCCATGTCCTTGACGTGAACGGCCACGATGCGCTTGCCGTGCTTTTCGATCCAGGGCAGCGGGTCGGCGCCGCCGCGCACCACCCAGGCGACGTCCATCTCCCAGCCGATATCGGGCGCTGAGGACAGAATGTGGTCCTGCGGCAGCGAGCCGTCGGCGAGCGCCTTGAACTCGAAATCGTGGTTGTGCCAGGCAAAGCCGTAGCCCGCCTTCTTCGCGGTTTCGCCGACCTTCGCCAGGCGCTCGCCGAAGCCGCGCCAGCCGGGAGCGTCGCTCGGCCGCGCATCGGGCATCAGATAGGGGCAGATCAGCAGCTTGACACCGAGCGTATCGGCGATCCTGCGCACGCCGTCGAAATCCTTTTCGAGCGCGTCGATGGAAAAATGCCCGGTCGGCATGGCGAGCCCGTTCTTGTCGAGCTCGGCGCGGAACGCCTTGGGATCGTCATAGACGCCGCCAAAACCTTCGACTTCCTTGTAGCCAAGTTCGCCGAGCATTTTCAGCACGCCGTCCCATGGCTGGAAATTGCGGGCGCTATAAAGTTGGAATGACCAGTTCATCTGTCTGTCCGTTCTTGGTGGTTTGGGAGGTTAAAGTCGGCTGTCGGTCTCGGCGTCGAACAGCGAAGCGCGCGCCGGATCGAAGCCGATGCGGATCGCATCGCCGTTACGCAGCGTCTTGTCCGCTTCGACGCGGAAGGAAAGAATCTGGCCGCCGAGCTTGGTCCACACCAGCGTGTCGGAACCCATCGGATCGACGATCTCGACGGTGGACTCGGCGCTAAACGGCATCGCCTTGGCGGCGTCGCCCAAGGCGATGTGTTCCGGCCTGATGCCGAACACGCAGGGCCTGCCGGCGCCGCCGTTGTCGCCCTCGAATGTGTAGCGGCCGAGCGGCACCGAAACACCGTCGGCCTTGAACGTAGGCGCATCGCCCGCTTCCAACTCCCCTTTCAGGAAATTCATCGCCGGCGAGCCGAGGAAACCGGCGACGAAGCGATTGACCGGCCGGTTGTAGATGGTCTGCGGCGCGTCGAGCTGCTGGATGACGCCACCCTTCATCACCGCGATACGGTCGGCCAGCGTCATCGCCTCGATCTGGTCGTGGGTGACGTAGATCATCGTGTTCTGCAGCCTGCGATGCAGGAGCTTGATCTCGACGCGCAGTTCCGAGCGCAGCTTGGCGTCGAGGTTGGACAGCGGCTCGTCGAACAGGAAGACGTCGACGTCGCGCACCAGCGCGCGCCCGATCGCCACGCGCTGGCGCTGGCCGCCGGAGAGCGCCGAGGGCTTGCGCTGCAGCAGCGGCTCGATCTGCAGGATTTCCGCCGCGCGCGCGATGCGATTGGCGATCTCGTCCTTGGGCACGCCGGCGACGCGCAGGCCGAAGGAGAGGTTCTTTTCCACCGTCATCTGCGGATAGAGTGCATAGGACTGGAACACCATGCCGATGCCGCGATCCTTCGGCTCCTCCCAGGTGACGTTCTTGCCCTTGATGAAGATGCGGCCCTCGGAAATGTCGAGCAGGCCGGCGATGCAGTTGAGCAAGGTCGACTTGCCGCAACCCGACGGTCCGAGCAGCACGATGAACTCGCCCTCGGCGACGTCGAGATTGAGCGTCTTCAGCACCGACATCAGGCCGAAATTCAGCGACAGGTCCTGGATCGAAACGCTGGGATTGGCGATTGCTGCTGCCATCATCATCCTTTCACCGCGCCGGCGGCGATGCCGCGCACGAAGAGCTTACCGGAAACGAAATAGACGATGAGCGGCACGAGGCCGGTCAGGATGGTCGCGGCCATGTTGACGTTGTATTCCTTCACGCCCTGCACCGAGTTGACGATGTTGTTGAGCTGCACCGTCATCGGATAGGTGTCGGGACGCGTGTAGACGACGCCGAACAGGAAGTCGTTCCAGATGCCGGTCACCTGCAGGATAATGGCGACGACGAAAATCGGCATCGACATCGGCAGCATGATGCGCAGATAAATGCCCCAGAAACCGGCGCCGTCGACGCGCGCGGCCCTGAACAGCTCCTCCGGCATCGAGGTGAAATAGTTGCGGAACAGAAGCGTCAGGATCGGCATGCCGAAGATCGAATGCACGATCACCAGGCCGGTCAGCGTGCCGTAGATGCCGATCTCGCGCAGGATGATGACGATCGGGTAGATCATCACCTGATAGGGGATGAAGGCGCCGACGATCAGGATGATGAAGAAGGTATCGGCGCCCTTGAAGCGCCAGTTGGCTAAAGCATAGCCGTTCACCGAAGCGATCGCGATCGACAACAGAACCGATGGCACGGTGATGCGCACCGAGTTCCAGAAGCCGCGCGAAAGCCCGTCGCAATTGAGGCCGGTGCATGCCTGCGACCACGCCTTGACCCAGGGCTCGAAGGTGATCTCCAGCGGCGGCGAGAAGATGTTGCCGAGGCGGATTTCCGGCATGCCTTTCAGTGACGTGACGACCATCACGTAGAGCGGCAGCAGATAATAGAGCGCCACCACGATGAGGGTGCCGTAGAGGAAGATGTTGCGGCGCGAGAGCACATGTCGCGGCTTCGTTCCGCTCGGCCCCAATGCATCGCGCGACAGGGCTTCGCGCCGGAGAGCGTCACCGGGCATGGAGGCAGCAATCTCAGCCATGCTTCTTGCCTCCGAATTCGAGATAGGCCCACGGCACGATGACGATCACCACCGAGAGCAGCATCATGGTCGAGGCGGCAAAACCCTGGCCGAGGTTCTGGGCGAAGAACATGTAGTCGTAGACGTATTTTGCCGGCACCTCGGAGGCGATGCCCGGCCCGCCGCTGGTCTGGGCCACGACCAGGTCGTAGACCTTGACGATGCCGGCCGCGATGATGACCAGCGTGGTGATGAACACCGGCCGCATCATCGGGATGACGATGAAGAGATAGGTCTTCCACATCGGTATGCCGTCCACCCTGGCGGCCTTCCAGATGTCCTCGTCGATGCCGCGCAGGCCGGCGAGCATCAGGCACATGATGAGCCCGGTGCCTTGCCAGAGCGCCGCGATCGAAATGCCGTAGATGACGATGCTGGAATTATAGAGCGGGTCGAAGCTGAAGCTCGTCCAGCCGAGGTCGCGCACGACTCGCTGGATGCCGAAATCCGGATTGAGCAGCCATTGCCAGACCAGCCCGGTGACGATGAAGGAGAGCGCGAACGGGTAGAGGAAGATGGTGCGGAACGTGTCCTCGAAGCGGATCTTCTGGTCGAGCAGCGCTGCGAGGATGAAGCCGATGACCAGCGAGAACACCAGCGAGATGACGCCGTAGATCAAAAGGTTCTCGATCGAGACCAGCCAGCGCGGCGTCGCCCAGAGCCGGTAATACTGGTCGAGCCCGACGAAGTTCAGTCGCGGCAGCAGCTTCGAATTGGTGAAGGAATAGAGCACCGTCCAGGCCGTGCCGCCGACGAAGACGACCAGCGCGGTCAGGATCATCGGGATTGAGGCGACCTTGGCGTTGAGGTTGCGGAAAAGCTGGTTGGGGCGTTCGCTGTTGCTCATCTCGGCAGCCGGGCTGGGACAATGAGGACATCATGCTCCCGACCCCGGATAGGCGGGGGCCGGGAGTTGGCGGGGGCGCCGTAATCAGTCGACAAAAGCAATCAGTCGGCCGAAGCGATGATGTCGGCGAAGCGCTTCTGCGCCTCTTCGAGGCTCATGTCGGGCTTGGCGAAGAATTCGGAGAACAGGTCCTCCTTCTGCTTCTGGCTGTCCTGCGAGAGCAGCTGGTCCGTCCACGGGATGACGGCGCCCTTGGCAAGGATGGCGAGACCCTTCTTCATGCAGTCGTTCGCCGTATTGAGGTCGACGTCGCCGCGCACCGGCAGCGAGCCCTTCTTGAGGTTGAAGGCGACCTGGGTCTTCGGATCGAGCAGCGTCTCGGCCAGGACTTCCTGCGCCTTGGCCTTGTCGGCGTCCTTCAGCAGCGGGAAGTAGAAGGCGTCGCCGCCGGTGGCGATGACCTCGTTCAGGCCGAGGCCGGGCAGGCAGGTATAGTCCTTGCCGGCGGTCTTGCCGGCGACCTGGAATTCGCCCTGCGCCCAGTCGCCCATGATCTGGCCGCCGGCCTTGCCGGTGATGACGAGATTGGTCGCCTGGTTCCAGTCCTGCACATTGGTGTTCTTGGCCATCTTGCGGGCATCGTCCGCCGCCTTGAACACCTTGGCGATCTCGGGACCGCCGGCGAATTTGGCGTCCTTTTCCTTATAGACCTTGAGGAAGGCGTCGGTGCCGCCGACCGCCGCGAGCAGCACGTCGAAGGCGCCCGATGCCTGCCAGGGCTGTCCGCCGACGGCCAACGGGATGATGCCGGCCTTTTCCAGCGCCGGAGCGGCGGCCACGAACTCGTTCCAGTCCTTAGGCATCGGCACGCCGGCCTTCTGGAAGGCCTCGTTCGACAGCCAGAGCCACTGCCAGGAGTGGATGTTGACCGGCACGCAATAGATCTTGCCGTCGATGGTGCAAGAATCGAGCAGGCTCTTCGGCCGCACGATTTCCGTCCACTTGTCCTTGGTGGCGATGTCGGTGAGGTCGCGCATCAGCCCGGCCTGGACAAGCTCCTCCGCCTGGCGGCCATGGTTGAACTGGGTGGCGCCCATCGGATCGCCGCCGGTGATGCGGCTGATCATGATCGGCCGCGCCGTGCCGCCGGAACCGGCGATGGCGCCGTCGACCCAGTGATTGCCGGTCGCGTCGAAGGCCTTGGCAAGTTCAGCCACCGCCGCCGCCTCGCCGCCCGAAGTCCACCAATGGGTGACTTCGAGGTCGGTCGCATCCGCCGGTCCGGCGAAATTCAGCGCGACCGTCGCGGCGAATGCGGCAGTCAGGAATTTGTATCGCATTTCGGTTCCTCCCAGAATCTGAAACGTTACAGATTTTCGATACGGCAAATGGCCGGCATAGGCAACCCCTCGAATGAACTTGATCCAATATTTTTTCGAGACGCGAACAAAATCCTTCTCCTGGGAGGACCCAAACGCGCTCAGCTTGACCGAATGGTGCCAAAAGGCGCAAGAAACCGAGATTTCTTTGCGATTCCAGCTGCTTTCGACCGACCTCGTCGGCGTTGACCGCGAAGATCGCGGCCAGCCATCCGGTCTCGGGCGTTGGCAATCTGTAACGTTTCAGTATATTGAACCGTGTCAGAGGCTGAAAGCCGCGCAAATGTCAACGCGCACGATTGCCGGTCGGCCTCGCTGCTGCTATGCGCCTGATGGGCGGGACGAATGGACAGACGATCAACCGAAAAGGACGACGAGACGTCGGCCAAGGAACGGCCGACGCTGAAGACGCTTGCCTTCATGACCGGGCTCGGCGTCACCACCGTCTCGCGCGCGCTGAAGGATGCGCCCGAGATCGGCGCCGAGACCAGGCGCCGTGTCCAGCTCGTTGCCAAGCAGATCGGCTACCGGCCGAACCGCGCCGGCGTCAGGCTCAGGACCGGCAAGACCAACGTCATCAGCCTCGTGCTCAACACCGAGCACGAGATCATGAGCTTCGTCTCGGACATCATCTATGGCGTCACCGAGGTGATCGCCGACACGCCCTACCACCTGATCGTCACGCCCTATTCGCGCTCGCAGGATCCGCTGGATCCGGTGCGCTACCTGGTGGAAACGGGCTCCGCCGACGGCGTCATCATTTCACGCACCCAGCCTAACGATCCGCGGGCCCGCTACATGCTGGAGCGCGGCATTCCCTTCGCCACGCATGGCCGCACCGACATGGGGCTGGTGCACCCTTACCATGACTTCGACAACTATGCTTTCGCCGGCGAAGCGGTGCGGCATCTGGCCGGCATGGGTCGGCGTCGCCTGGCCTTGGTGACGCCGCCGGTCGGCCTCACCTATTACGGTCACACGGTGAACGGCTTTGCCGATGCGCTGAGCGAGGTCGGCGCCTCAGAGGTGCCGTTCAACACCGTCTCCATCGACCACACGATCGAGCAGATCAGGATGCGGACAGCGCAGCTCATGCGCCGCGACGATCGCCCGGACGGCATCGTCTCAAGCGCCGCCGCCGCCACGCTCGCCGTCGTCGCCGGTATCGAGGACGCCGGCCTGAAGCTCGGGCGCGACATCGACGTGGTCTCGAAACAGTCGTCGGAATTGCTGCATCTGTTCCGGCGGGAACTGCTCGTCGTCAACGAGAACTTCAGGCTCGCCGGTTCCGAGCTTGCGCGTGCGGTGCTCGGCTGGATCGGCGGCGCCGAACCCGGCACGCTGCAATCGCTCAGCACGCCGGGCGAGGTCCAGGCCTACCGGCATTCGGGAGACAGTGACGCTGCGCCTTTCGCGCCGGCGATCATCATGCAAAGGGGTTGAGTTCGGGCTTCGCGGTCATCAACGCGACAATGAGCGCAAAGAGCGTGATCATGGTCAGGCGTCCAACCAGCGCGCGTTTGTCGCCGGCAAAGGCTTTGACCTCGACGGCTGAGACGGCACCGCGAAGTGCTGTTTGGGCCTGCGTCGCCCATGGACGAACGAGCCTGTGCTCGACGGCCATCAAGGCGGCAACCAGCGCAAACGACGCCACCAGCCACGGCGTCAGCAGGGACCAGCCGCCAAGAAACACAAGGGCGATGCCGGCAAGCACACCGGCGCCCACCAGAAGCCCCGCAAAGCGGCTGGCGAAGAAGGCCATTCTGGCCGGCCCTGGCTGCCCTCTTCGGGCAGGAATTAGCAGAAGTTCGTTCGCCACGAACAACAGCAACGCGGCGCACATGGCGTATGCATGGAGTCCCAAAACAATCTCATAGAGCATCTGTCGTCATCCGCATCGTTAGAACATTGGTGGACATAATGCGAGCGATAACTCACAATTGTCTACTCGCATCGGAACCGACAGGAACATGCCGCCTAAGCCGCTCACGAACCCAAGGAAGAACGCCTCTCAGGAGAGGTCGCGCGCGACGGTGGACGCGCTCGTCGAGGCGACCGCTCGCATTTTGGTCCGGGACGGTTTCGACAAGGCCAGCACCAACCGGATCGCCGCGGAGGCCGGTGTGAGCATCGGCTCGCTTTACCAATATTACCCGTGCAAGGAGGCGCTCGTTGCCGCCGTCATCGATCGTCACAACCAAGACGTCATGCAGGTCGTGCGCGCGGCGTTTGCGGAGGTCGCCCTGCAGCCGGTCGAGAAGGCGGCGCGGAAACTTGTTGCCGTCGCGATCGAGGCGCATCGCATCGACCCCAAGCTGCATCGTGTCCTTGCCGAGCAGATTCCGCGCACGGGACGCCTCGAAAACGTGGAGGCCTTCAACCGCGAAGCCCATGCCCTCTTCAAGAGCTATCTCGAAAGCCACAGCGACGAGCTACGCGTGGCCGACCCCGGGCTTGCGGCCTTCGTGTGCGTGACTTCGATCGAGGCGCTGGCCCATACCGCGGTGCTGCACAGCTCTGAAAAGCTATCGGATGACGCCGCCGAAACGCTCATCGAGGAGGCTACCCGGCTCGTGGTCGGATATCTGAAATAGACGTTCGGCGGGAGTGGCGGCGCGTCTCACCCGCTCGCGCCGCTGCCCAGGGAGCGGGTCTGTGTTTCTAGTCAGCCGCGCTCGCGGTGTTCAGATGAAGCGTGAGACCTGTCGCGCCCGGCTCGCCCAGTTCGGGACGGAGTTGCATGCTCGGGATCAGGTAGTCGCCGCCGTTCTGCTGTCGATAAGGGATGGGCGCGCTCGTCGCGAGCGTCCGCATCCTCTCGCGCAGGCACTCGGCGATTGGCTCGAAACCCGCTTCGTCGAAACGATCGACCCTATAGACCACAAACGGCGGAAGCACGTCGTAGCCCGGATAGTAGAGGATCCCGTGATTGATCGGAAACAGCAGGTCGTCGATAGGCCCGTTGACCCCGCGCGCGGAGTAATGCTCCTCCCAGCCCCCGGCGGTGACGATCAGCATTGCGCGCTTGCCCGCCAGGGTGCCCTCACCATAGCGGTCGCCCCATCGCC
Organism: Mesorhizobium sp. LEGMi-168a; assembly: GCF_058312955.1. NCBI lineage: Bacteria > Pseudomonadati > Pseudomonadota > Alphaproteobacteria > Hyphomicrobiales > Phyllobacteriaceae > Mesorhizobium > Mesorhizobium sp. LEGMi-168a. Next base: position 227,766 of record NZ_JBZEGV010000005.1, on the reverse strand, counting down.
TGTCGCTATGCTCGCCCACGCCATAGGCGAAGCCGTAGGCGAACACCCGATCGACCCAGCCTTTCAGGATCGCCGGCATGCCGAACCACCAGAGGGGAAACTGCAGTATCAGGGTGTCGGCCCAGAGAAGCTTCTCGATCTCGGCTTTGACATCTTCCGTCAGCGCGTTGGCCTGGAAGGCCTTCTTGGAGGCCGCGACCGGTATCAGCCGCGCATCCGGAACCAGACCAGGGAAGTCGGCGCGATCGACCTCCGATTTCCAACCCTCGGCGTAGAGATCCGACACGCGCACCTCGTGCCCCTGGGCCTCGAGCTCCTTAATGGCGATATCGCGAAGCGCACCATTGAGAGAGCGCGGTTCGGGGTGGGCGAAGACAAGCAGAACCTTCATGGGTCAACCTCCGATGATGGGAATTGGCCCTCTAGATAGACAACGCTCGGACGGCCCGCTACACAAAGGTAATGTATAATATTATGCCGAATAATGGATAAATCTGACGTCACGTTTGAGCGCATGCGCACCTTCGTTCGCGTCGCCGAGCGCGGGAGCCTGTCGGCGGTTGCACGCGAGCTCGCCGTGGGTCAGTCAACGGTCACACGGCATCTGCGAGAACTCGAGGAGGCCGTCGGCGTGCCTTTGCTCAGCAGGACCACACGGCGTGTCACGATGACCGATGAAGGCAGCCGCTATTATGCCGACTGTGTCCAGATTCTGCGTCTCGTCGAGCAGGCCGGCGATGAGGCCCGCGGCAAGCGTGGAGCACCTGCCGGCACGATCCGGATATCCTGCACCGCAGCTTTCGGGGTATTGCATGCAAGCCGATTGATCTTCGCGTTTCAGGATCGATATCCCGACATCGGGGTCGACCTCAGCCTCACCGACGAGCGTGTCGACCTTGTCAGGGAGGGCGTTGATATCGCGCTTCGCCTGGGGCCGCTCACCGACAGCTCAATGAAGCTGAGGGCTCTCGGCCAGAGCCGGCGCCTGCTCGTCGCGGCACCGGCCTACCTGGCGGCGAGGGGGACGCCGACTATCCCCCGGGACCTGGCCGACCACGAGGGCATACGGATGTCGAACGTGGCAGGAAGCGATACGCTCGTCTTGCTGGGACCAGGCGGCGAGCGCCATGCGGTACCGTTTGGAGGACGCTTTCGGATCGACCACGGACTTGCGGCGCGCGAAGCTCTTGCCGCTGGACGCGGCATCGCGCCGGCCCATCAATGGCTTGTCGATGATCTTTTGACGGCCGGCCGGCTCAAGGCGATCTTGCCTGACTATTCACTGTCAGCCGTCCCGCTGAACATGTTGATTGTCCCGCAGCGCGCAGGCGTTGCCCGAGTCCGCCTGTTGGTCGACTTTCTAGCGGAGCAGATTGGCGGCATCCCGGGGATCGAGAGGTCGCGGTTCGAGCGTTGACCGCGACCCTTGGCAGCGCCTTGGCTGCCTCACCCGCAAGCCTAGCCGCCAGCGCCACTGCCCCACGGTCCATGGAACGCACCCTGCTCGCCGATGCGCTCGAAGCCGTGCGCGCCGAAGAAATCGCGCTGCGCCTGGATCAGGTTCGAGGTGCCGCGTCCCTGCCTGTAACTGTCGAAATAGGCGAGCGCGGACGACAGCGCCGGCACCGGCGAGCCGGCCTCGGAGGCTCTCGCCACGATGCGCCGCAGCGACGGATGCGCTTCCTTCATCATGGCGATAAAGGCCGGAGCCATCAGGAGGTTGGTCGACGCGCTGCCCGAGCCGAAGGCTTCCGCCATCGTGTCCAGCATTTGCGAGCGGATGATGCAGCCGGCGCGCCAGATCTTGGCGATGGTCGGCATCGGCAGGTTCCAGTTGAATTCCTTCGAGGCGCCGCTCATCACCGCGAAGCCTTGCGCGTAAGCCGCGATCTTGCCGGCGAACAGCGCCAGCTCCAGGTCCTTCAAAAGGGCCGCCTTGTCGCCGGCAATCTTTGCGACGCCGACATTGCCATAGGCCTTTTCGGCTGCCTGCCGCTCGTCCTTGATCGAGGACAGCACGCGCGCCGCGACCGCGGCCTCGATGGCCGTCGCCGGAATGCCGAGCTGCTGCGCCTCGATGACCGACCATTTGCCGGTGCCCTTCTGGCCGGCGCGATCGAGGATGATGTCGACCACCGGCTTGCCGGTCTTGGGATCGTCGGCGGCGAGAACCTTGGCGGTGATCTCGATCAGATAGGAATTGAGCCGGCCCTTGTTCCAGCCGTCGAAGACCTTACCGATCTCCTTCGGCGCCATGCCCAAGCCGTCGCGCAGGATGCCGTAAATCTCGGCGATCATCTGCATGTCGGCATATTCGATGCCGTTGTGGATGGTCTTGACGAAGTGGCCGGCGCCGTCGGTGCCGAGCCAGGCGGCGCAGGGTTCGTCCTTGAACTTGGCGGAGATCGCCGTCAGCACCTTCTCGACGCGCTTCCAGGAGTCTTCGGTGCCGCCGACCATGATCGACGGCCCATGGCGCGCGCCCTCCTCGCCGCCCGACACCCCCATGCCGATGAAGGTCAGGCCCGAGCCGGAGAGTTCCGAGAAGCGCCGCATCGTGTCGCGGAAATTGGCGTTGCCGGCATCGATGACGATGTCGTTGTCGGAGAGCACCCCGCGCAGCGCCGCGATCTGCTCGTCGACCGGCTTGCCGGCCAGCACCATGATGATGATCGGCCTGGGCGGCCGGATTGCGGCTGCGAGTTCCTCCAGGCTGTAGCAGGGAACGACCATGTCCTTCAGCGCGCCCGCGCTCTCGACAAAGGCGTCGGTGCGCGACCGCGTGCGGTTGAAGACGGCGATGCGGTGCCCGTGCTCGGCGATGTTGAGCGCCAGGTTGGAGCCCATCGTGCCAAGGCCGATCAGGCCGATTTCGGCTTTGTCCATCGTTTCTTCCCTGCTTTCGAATGCTTTTGTTGAGGCCGTCGATTTGCAGGATGATTGACGGCGCTTCGCAGCGGCGTCAACCGCCTTGCCGAATTGTGTCTAGGTCGCGCTAGGTGAGATTCAGGTCAGGCCGCACCGAGAACGGTGGTTTTCGAGAACCGGAGCGGAGCGTACTTAAAGTACGTGAGCACCGGAAGCGCAAAAAACCACCGTTCGCAGGCCGGCATCACCTGAATATCACTCGGCGCGAATATCAATTGGCGCCTCGATCTTCACCATTTCAAAATCCGAGACGAGGATATCGAGCCGAGCATTCCAGCGGCCGGGTAGAGGGATGACGAGATTGTCGACGCGCCAGGTGCCGTCGCCGGGCTTGGTCGCCGGCCGCTTGATCGGCTCGATACCGGAGTCCGGCTTCGACAGCACCAGCGTCACCTGCTTGGCGTCCAGCGGCCCGAAATCGCCGGTCATGATGACCACGGAGGCCGCGACCTGTCCCGCATGGCCGGGCGTGATGCTGAGATCAGCCATCGCCTTCAGCGTGTGGATGTGGATCGACACCGGCTGCGCGGCGGCGATCGCCAGCGCGCGTGGCGGCGGCGTGAAGCGCCAGCCGGCGGCAACACCGAAGATGGCGAGCGCGATCAGCATCTCGATGCCGATCGAACGCACCAGCCGCCGCTGTACTTCGGTATCGCCAGCCTCGGCTGGGGCGGTCAGCGTCCAACGGTTGACGGAGGCCAGCGTGAACAGGAACAGCAGCAAGGCCAGTTTTATGAGCAGCAGGCGGCCATAGGCGGTGTTGATCAAGGCAGCCGGTGTCTGCACCTGGATGATCGCCAGCACGATGCCGCTTGCGGCAAGCACGGCAACGACGGGCAGGATCGCGCGCGAGAACCGGCGCAGGAAAACTTTCGCCTCGGTGGGCTGGTGTCGCAGCGCAAGGCCGAGCGGCGCCAGCGCGCCGGTCCAGAAGGCGATGGCCGCGCCGTGCAGGAACACCAAGGGTCGCATCAGCCATTGCGGCTCGGCAGCGCTTGCATGCCCGCTGGCGGCAAGCGCCACGCCCACGCCGACGAGCCCCGCAAGCGCCAGCAGCTTGCGGGAAGTGCGCGGTGCGACAAGGGACAGCAATGCGAGTCCGAGCGCGATCAAGCCAGCCAGTACGGTCCAACTGAAGCTCGTCTCGAGCGCCGTCTGCCAGGCGAACGGCGCCGCGAACCGCGCGAGCGGCGCGCCAAGCGCATCCAATCCCTGCAAGCCAAGCGAAAACGGCGCGGCGGCCAGCCCGTAGAGCAAAGCGCCGATGACGAAACGCCGGCCGCAGCGGCGGTACTCGGCAAGCCAGGCGAGAGAGAAGGCGCCGCCCACACCGAGAAAGAGGCCGGCATAGAGGAAGAACTTTCCGATCCAGATCGCCGCGCGCAGTGTCCCGTCCACGGCCTCGCCCACCGCTGGCGCCGCACTTGGCGCGCCGACGGAAAACAGCGCCGAGCCGCCGACCGGATGGCCGTCCTCCGAAATCACCCGCCAGCTCAGCACATGCGTGCCGGATTTGAGCGTCTCGGGATTATCGATCTCGACAGTCCGGTCCGCGAGGCGGAAGGAGGTCAGCGCAAGCCGCGTGCCGTCCGGCCGCACGAGGGTGAGGACGAGCGGCGAAACCGGCTCGCTGAAGGTCAGCGAGAACTGGGCGGGACTCTGCATCAACACCGTGCCATCGGCCGGATCGGTTGCGACCAGCGCCGCATGCGCAAGCGCGCGGCCAGGCAAGACCAGCAGCGCGATCAGCACGAAGGCCGCCACCAGGCTACCGGTGACAGGGCTGATGCGGATGCCGCTCAGGCGTGCGGGGAAGATTGCTGCGTTCATGCGGTCTTTCGAGAAGCGATGGCGCGCCCGAATGGAACGCGCCATCAAGAGATCATTTCTTCGGCAGCAATTTGATGCCCGGCGCCGGATTTTCCAGCGCGTCCTCATCCTGGCCTGCCGCCGGAATTTCGATCCAACGAGCGGCGGCATCGCCGCATTCCTGCACCACCGGGAAATAGAGCATCTGGCCGGCCGGCAGATCGGCCGCAAGCGAAGCGCGGAAGACGAACTCGTCATAGAAGTCGTCCGGCAAATTGCCGCCGCTCCAGTCGACTTCCTTGACGCCGGTGGTCAGCGTCTCGCTATAGAGCTGGTACGACTTCTCGTACCTGCCCTTCTTGGTCTGCAGCGTCCAGCCGGGCTTCGGCATCGGCTTTACGGAAATGACGCCTTCCGGGATCTGCACCCGCACCGCTGTCGTCGCCTTGCCATCACAGCCATGCGGCACCCGCAGAACCGCCTTGTAGGTCGAGCCGACCGCCGCTTCCTGCGTTTCGAGCGTAATGTGAGCGAGCGCGGCATTGGTTCCGAGCACGCAAAGCGTGCCGGCCGCCAAAAGATATTTCTTCATCGATTGTCCCTCTGATTTCGAATTGTGCGGACAGCGGATCACTCGGCGTGATCGTCCATGCCGCCCATCTCGCCCATGCCCTCGACGGCGAACTCGACGATGACGCTGCCGGCCTTCTCGAAGGTCAGCGTCGCGGGAAACTTCTCGCCCTGCTTGGGCTGCCGCTTGAGGCCGACGAACATCAGGTGGTAGGCGCCCGGCTTCAGCTCGGCCTTGCCGCCGGCCGGAATTTCCAGCCCGCCGGTGACCGGCCGCATGGTCATGACGCCGTCCTTGACGCCCATCGCATGTAGCTCGGCCTTGTCGGAGATCTCGGATGAAATCGACAGCAGCCGGTCGGGCGCACTGCCCTTGTTGGTGACGGTGAAATAACCGCCGGCCACCTTGGCGCCGGGCGGCGTCGCGCGCGACCACGGATGCCCGATCTCCAGGTCGCCGGCCTTGAATTCATGCGCCAGGGCGCCGGGAACGCAAGCTAAGAGGAGAAGGAGGACGAACACGGCAAGGCTCAAGTGTTCGAAGCCGCGCGGAAGCCGCCCGCGATGAGCGTGCGCGCGCGCTACAGGAAGAAAATTGGACATGGTTGCTCCATGGCTATGAGATCGCGCCGTCATCCGGTCGCGAGCAGTCTGATCTTGGATGAATGCGTCCGCGAAAGGTTTCCGCGGGTCGTGGCGTCAGACCGTGGCCGGCGGCGCTCGTGGATTGGCCGGAGAGCGGTCGCGGGCGAAATCGAGATGCCGGAAGGCGGGAAGCTGGAAAGCGACCGCCTCGAAAACGAGTGTTCCGGCTAACGCGCCGGCATCTTGCGGCGGCATATGCGCCGGCGACACCATGCTGCAGCCAAGCGAGCAGCAGGCCGGCATTTGCTGCTGATGCGGATCGCCGCCCGGAAGCTTGACCGCCCCTTCATGCGTGCAGATGACGTTGCCGAAGGCATCGAGCTGCGAAGGCGCGCCGAAGGCAAAGGCGCCGAGCGTCGACTGGAGCAACAGCAGCAGCGCCGCGACGAACGCGGCCGGCATGCTCCATCGTCTCAGCCGGATTTTCAAAGACCTGCCTCTTCCCAGCAACTCAACCGACCCTAGCATGGGGCCGGCGGCCGGAAAATCGGCAAAACCAGGCTGCGGCAACGCGGCGCGATGCGCCGCATCAGGCGGGCTGTATCTGCCGTCCTTCCGGAATGGAGCTCAGCAGCGTCTGGCGCGCCGACTTCAGGTGCCTGCGGCAGGCGGCGTCGACCTTGCCCGGATCGCGCGATTTCAGCGCCGCGATATAGGCTAGGTGCTCCTGGACCGCGACCTCGTTGCGCTGGCGCTCCTCAGCCTTGTTCCACTGGTAGTGGTAGTGGAAGATCATCGCGATCACATCGTAGAAGTCGACGATGAAGCGGTTGTGCGAGGCGCGATGGATCAGCCGGTGGAAGCGCTCGTCGAGTTCGGAGAATTCATTGAAGCGCTTGGCGATCTCGCCGGCCAGTTGGCGGTGCTCCTCCTCCAGCCTGTCGAGATCCGCCCAGACCGCGCTCTCTTCCGGCAGCGCGACGAAAGCGGCGGCCGAGCGCAGCTCGAACATCTCGCGGATCTCGGTCAGCTCCAGCGCGAAGGCACGGGTGAAGCCTTTCAGCACCCAATGGCTGTTGCGCCGCTTCTCGATCAGGCCGAAGCGCGAGAAACGGATCAGGAATTCGCGCACGCTGGTGGTGCCGACGCCGATCTCGCGCGCCAGCTCCAGCTCGTTGATCTGCATGCCGGCCTCGGCGCCCTCGGCAAGCAGCCGGCGCATGAACGAGCGCTCGATGATCTCGGCCAGCGAGTCGGTCTCTTCCTCGGGAAAGAAATCTTCCGGCTTCGGCGCCCGCAGCACCGTCTTGTTGCGCTTGTTCCAGGCGATCAGCCCGGTTTCCTCCATGCGCGAAAGGATGCTGCGCACCGTGGTGCGGCTGACGCCGAGCAGCGTTCCAAGTTCCGGCTCCGACGGCAGGCTCTTGGTTTCGTCGAGCAGCCGCAGCCCGCGGTTGAAGGCGTCCTTGTAGACGTTGTTGCTCTTCGACATGCCCCGTATCCCCAACGCTTGCGGCGGTCCGCCGGAAGCGCGATATGATCGGTGTTCCTAGCGCAAGCCCGCGAAATGCGGAATCGGATTTCGCCGGCTTTGCCACACGCCCAAGGGCGCGCGGCCCGCGATGAAAAAACAATTGACGCAAAAATGTTTTTTCACGATAAAAGACATTATCCTCAAACGGGCGTATGTCAATCCGCCCCACACTCCCAGGTCTACCCAGGACAGCCGCCCGTGAACCCCGCAAACACCATCCTTCTCTCCCCCACCGACAATGTCGCGGTCGCCAACGGCCGCATCGAGATCGGCACGGCCCTGCCCGGCGGCGCGGTTGCCGTGGCAGCGATCGACCCCGGACACAAGGTAGCGATCAAGGCGATCGCGGCCGGCGAAGCGGTGGTGAAATATGCGCAGGCGATCGGCCGCGCAACGCAGGACATCGCGCCAGGCGAACATGTCCACTCGCACAATCTGGTGTTCGAAAGCGGCCGCCTGCCGGTGGTGCCGCCGAGCGAGGCAGAGCATGCCACCGAGGCCGACCGCAAGCGCACCTTCATGGGCTATCGCCGCGCCGACGGCCGCGCCGGAACGCGCAACTTCATCGGTATCGTCGCCAGCGTCAATTGCTCGTCCACCGTCTGCCATGCCATCGCCGACGAGGCCAACCGCGTGCTGCTGCCCAAATATCCCGGCATCGACGGCTTCGTGCCGATCGTTCACGGCCAGGGCTGCGGCATGAGCGCCACCGGCGACGGCATGATGGTCCTGCACCGCACCCTCGCCGGCTATGCGCGCCATCCGAATTTCGGCGGCGTGCTGATGGTGGGGCTCGGCTGCGAGGTCAACCAGCTCACCCTTTACGGCCAGAAAGGCGTCGCGGCGGGAAAACGCCATTTCAATATCCAGGAAGCCGGCGGCTCGCGCAAATCCGTCGAAAGGGCGATGGGCGTTCTGGCCGAGATCGCCGAGGAAGTCGGCCAGTTGCAGCGCGAGCCGATCCCGGTCAGCGAAATCGTCGTCGGCCTGCAATGCGGCGGCTCCGACGGCATGTCCGGCATCACCGCCAATCCGGCGCTGGGCGCTGCCGTCGACATCCTGGCCGGCTGCGGCGGCATCGGCATCCTGTCGGAGACGACCGAGATCTACGGCGCCGAGCATCTGCTTGCCTATCGCGCCGCCTCGCCCGAGATCGCCGCCAAGCTCGACGGCTTTGTGAAGTGGTGGGAGGACCATACCGCCAAGCACGGCGCCTCGATCGACAACAACCCCTCGCCTGGCAACAAGCGCGGCGGCCTGACGACGATCCTGGAGAAGTCTCTGGGCGCGGTAGCAAAAGGCGGCCAGACGCCGCTCAACGGCGTCTTCGGCTATGCCGAGAAGGTCAGCGGCAGCGGCCTGGTGTTCATGGACACGCCCGGCTACGATCCGGTCTCGGCCACCGGCCAGGTCGCCGGCGGCGCCAACGTCATCGTCTTCACCACCGGTCGCGGTTCCTGCTTCGGCTGCCGGCCGACGCCGTCGATCAAGGTTGCCACCAACTCGACCATGTACCACCAGATGGAAGAGGACATGGACGTCAATTGCGGCGTCATCGCTTCTGGCGAAAAGACGATCGCCGGCATGGGCCGCGAGATCTTCGAGCTGATCATCGAGACGGCGTCCGGCCGCAAGACCAAGAGCGAGGCGTTCGGCTACGGCGACAACGAATTCGTCCCCTGGCATCTCGGCGCGACGCTCTAAATACCATCAAGAAACAGCCGGTCGAACGGCAAAGGGGAGGCTTTGATGAACAAACGCCGGATCGGCACGACTGCGCTCGAAGTGACCGAAATCAGCTTCGGCGGCGCGGCCATCGGCGGCCTTTATCGCGCCTGTCCGCGTGAGCCCGCGATGGAAACGCTGCAGACGGCCTGGGATGGCGGCCTGCGCTATTTCGACACCGCGCCCTTCTACGGCTTCGGCCTGTCGGAGCGCCGGACCGGCGATTTCCTGCGTGAGAAGCCGCGCTCATCCTACGTGCTCTCGACCAAGGTCGGGCGCCTGTTCCGGCCGGTGCCGGAGGACCAGGTTCCCGATCACTCCTATGTCGATCCGCTGCCCTTCGCGCTCGACTACGACTATTCCTATGACGGCATCATGCGCTCGGTGGATTTCTCCTACGCGCGGCTCGGCCTCAACAGAATAGACATCCTGTTCGTCCACGACATCGGCGTCTACACGCATGGCCTCGAGGCGACAAAAATCCATTTCCGTCAGCTCATGGATGGCGGGTTGAAGGCGCTGGAGGAGCTGAAGTCTTCCGGCACGATTTCCGCCTATGGCCTCGGCGTCAACGAGGTCCAGATCTGCCTCGACGTGCTCCGCCGCGCGCCGCTCGATTGCATCCTGCTCGCCAGCCGCTATTCGCTGCTCGACCGCAGCGCCGAGGCCGAACTGCTGCCGCTCTGTCGCGAGCGGCAGACATCGCTGATCATCGGCGGCGTCTTCAACTCGGGCATATTGGCGACGGGCCCGGTTCACGGCGCGCATTTCGATTATCTGCCGGCGAGCAAGGATATTCTCGACCGCGTCGGCGCGATGGAAAAGATCGCCGGAGAAGGCGGCTACCCGCTGGCCGCTGCCGCATTCCAGTTTCCGCTGCACGAGCCGGTCGTCGCCTCGGTGCTGACCGGCACGGCCAAGCCCGCCAATCTGACGCGCAATCTCGAGCTCCTCGACATCGAGGTACCAGCGGCTGAGTTCGCCAAATACGATCCTTACACAATCGTTCAGCGGCTCGGCTGACATGCCGACGGCTACGCGCTTGCTGGCTACGTGTCGACTTCACAATCGTGCAATTTCCCGATCGGAATGAATATTCCATATTGACATAACTATGGAATTAACGTTCCATATCGAAAGGGAAGATCGGAAGCATCTGGGTGCCGCATAGGAGGAGCCGGTAGAGCGGACCCGCCCGCCAACATCACGCAAAAGGCATCAGACACCGCTTGCATTGGCCAAACCGATGCACTATCAAAAAGCGGCAAATGTTTTTTATTGATAAAGTTCTGTTTGGCTCGCGCCTATCCAGATGGAGCTTCCGAACCTTCACCAGGCGACCTTAGGGAGGAACCTAATGAAATTCGTGACCAGCCTTCTCAACCGCCGCGCCTTCGTGGCTTTAGCCGCCGCCTCGATGCTCGCCGGCGCGATGCATTCGGCCCCCGCCTCGGCGGCCGACGTGACCATCCCGATCATCGTCAAGGACACCACCTCCTTCTACTGGCAGATCGTGCTGGCCGGCGCCCGCAAGGCCGGCAAGGATCTCGGCATCAACGTGCCGGAGCTCGGCGCCCAGGCCGAGACCGATGTCAACGGCCAGATCTCGATCCTCGAGAACGCCGTCGCCGGCAATCCCGCCGCGGTCGTGATCGCACCGACAGAAGCCAAGGCGCTCGGCAAGCCGATCGACGAGGCTGCCTCGAAGGTCAAGGTCATCGGCATCGACTCCAGCGCTGAGTCCAAGGCCTTCACCTCCTTCCTGACCACCGACAACGTCCAGGGCGGCCGCGTCGCGGCCGACGGTCTGGCGGCGGCGATCGGCGCGGCCAATGGCGGCAAGGTCGAGGGCAAGGTTGCGCTGATCACCGCGCTGCCCGGCGCCGGCTCGCTCGAGCAGCGCTCGCAGGGCTTCAAGGAACAGCTCAAGGCTAAGTATCCGGGCCTCGAGCTCGTCGCCGACAAATACGCCGACGGCCAGGCCACGACCGGCCTCAACATCGCGACCGACCTGATCACCGCCAATCCGGACCTCAAGGGCATCTTCGCCTCGAACCTGATCATGGCGCAGGGCGTCGGCCAGGCGATCGCCGAGAACAGCCTTGCCGGCAAGGTGGCGCTGATCGGCTTCGACAGCGACGAGAAGCTGATCAAGTTCCTGAATGACGGCGTCATCTCGGGCCTCGTCGTCCAGGATCCGTACCGGATGGGCTACGACGGCATCAAGACGGCGCTCGCCGCCTCGAAGGGCGAGAAGGTCGAGGCCAATGTCGACACCGGCGCCAACCTCGTCACCAAGGACAACATGAAGGAACCGAAGATCGACGCGCTGCTCAACCCGAAGCTCAACTGAGGAGCATCGCGACAATCGTTTCCGGGGCCTCGTCGCCCCGGAAACATCCGCCGCAAGCGGCTTGGCAATTCGCCCGCTTGCCCTGCGCAATTCCAGGAAAAGTGTGTAGCGGTTTTCCGTACGGAATTGCGTAAACTAGCTTTAGGCTCCGCCTCCAAGATGCGCGTCAGACGCATCGCTGCGTACCCCAACGGTTGAGATCAATCTGGGAGGATTGTCATGACGTCGACAGCGCAGGAACTGCACCCCGCCCCCACGCTGGAGCCCGGCCGGACGATCCTGGAACTCAAAGGGCTCGAAAAGCGCTATCCCGGCACGCATGCGCTGAAGCCGGTGGACCTTGCCTTCAAGGCAGCCGAGATCCACGCCATCGTCGGCGAGAACGGCGCCGGCAAATCGACGCTCATCAAGTTGCTCACCGGCGTCATGCCGCGCACCTCCGGCGAGGTCATCTGGGAAGGCAAGCCCGAGGCGCTCTCCACGCCACATGAGGCGATGGCGCTCGGCATCAATGCCGTCCACCAGGAGGTCGTGCTCTGCCGCCACCTCACGGTCGCCGCCAACATGTTCCTCGGCGAGGAGAATTCACGCTTCGGCCTGCTGCAGCAGCGCGCGATGGTGAAGGAAGCGCAGAAGATCATCGACGGCCTCGGCTTCGACCTGCCGGCCCATGTCATGCTCGGCGACCTCACCATCGGCCAGCAGCAGCTGATCGCCGCAGCGCGCGCCACCGTGCGCGGCACAAAGTTCCTGATCTTCGACGAGCCGACCGCCTACCTCACCCGCAAGGAAGCCGACCAGCTGTTCAAGCTGATCCGCCGGCTGAAGGGCGAAGGCGTCACCATCATCTACATCAGTCACCGCATGGAGGAAGTGTTCGAGCTTGCCGACCGCGTTTCGGTGCTGCGCGACGGCACCCTCGTCGGCACCCGCAAGATCGCCGAGACAAATGAGCCGGAGCTGGTCAAGCTGATGATCAACCGCTCGATCGAGCAGATCTACCACAAGGAACATTTCACGCCGGGCGCGACGATTGTCGAGACGCGGAGCCTCTCCGGCAAGGGTTTTGAAAATGTTTCGGTGACTGTCCGCGCCGGCGAGATCGTCGGCCTTTACGGCCTGATCGGCGCCGGCCGCAGCGAGTTCGTCACCACGCTCTACGGCCGTCACAGGAAATCCGCCGGCCAGATTTTTTGGCAAGGCAAGGAAGTGCAGGTCAATTCCGAACATGACGCTATAAGGCTCGGTATGGCGCTGGCGCCGGAAAGCCGCCGCGACCAGGGCCTTTGCCTCAACCTGCCGGTCGGCATGAACCTCAACCTGCCGATCTACAAGCGCATCTCGAACAACCTTCTGATCTCCGGCTCGCGCGAGAAGGCCGAGGCTGACCAGCAGATCGCCGGGCTGCGCATCAAGACGCCGACGCGCAATGCGCTGGCCTCCAGCCTGTCGGGCGGCAACCAGCAGAAGATCGTCATCGGCAAATGGCTGGCGCATGGCGCCAAGCTTTTCATCTTCGACGAGCCGACGGTGGGCGTCGATGTCGGCACCAAGGCCGAGATCTACCGCCTGTTCTCGACGCTGCTGTCCAAGGGCGCCGGCATTATCCTGATCTCGTCCTATCTGCCAGAGGTCTACGAGCTTGCCGACACGCTGCACGTGTTCCGGCGCGGCAAGCTGGTCGCCACGCATGGTTTCCGCACCGCCAGCCACGAGGACATTTTGGGTCAGGCACTGGCCGAGAAACAAGAAAAGTCGGGAGGACAAAAATGAGCACCGAGGCGATCCCCGCCGAAAAACCCAAGCGCAATTTCAATGCCCTGTTCGGGCTGACGCTGCTTGGCCTGTTGCTGTTGATGTGGATCGTGCTGGCCGTCGCCACGCCTTCCTTCGCCACGGCGCTCAACATCACCAACCTTTTGCGCCAGGGCTCGCTGATCGCCATCCTCGCGGTCGGCCAGACCTTCGTCATCATCACCGGCGGCATCGACCTGTCGGTCGGCGCCGTGGTCGGCTTCACCACGGTCATCGTCGCGCTGCTGATCAATGCCGGCTGGCCGATCTGGGCGGCGGTGCTGATCACCCTGCTGGTCGGCGTCGCCATCGGCCTGTTCCATGGCTTCGGCATCGTCAAGATGGGCCTGCCGCCGTTCATCATCACTTTGGCCACCATGACCTCGCTGCGCGGCATCGGCCTCCTGATGACCAACGGCAACTCGATCTCCATCAACAGCGATCCGTTCCAGGCCTTCTCGCGCGGCTCGCTGCTCGGCATCCCTTACCTCTTCTGGATGGTGATCCTGGTCGCGATACCGTCCTACGTCTTCCTGCATCACACGCGCTGGGGCCGTTACCTGTTCTCGGTCGGCTCCAATGCGGAGGCCGCGCGCCTGTCCGGCGTCAACGTGCCGCGCACCATCTTCATGGCCTATATCCTGTCCGGCCTGCTGGCGGCCTTTGTCGGCGTGCTGCTCGCTTCGCGCATCGGCATCGGCAATCCGACGCAGGGCGACACCTACGAGCTGCAGGCCATCGCCTCATCGGTGATCGGCGGCACCTCGCTGTTCGGCGCCATCGGCTCGGTGCATGGACCGCTGATCGGCTCCTTCATCCTTTCGACGATCAACAACGGCGCCAACCTGCTCAACGTCAACACCTTCTGGCAGCGCGTCATCACCGGCGTCCTGATCATCGTCATCGTCTACTTCGACGGCCTGCGCCGTCGCGGCAAATGAACTGTCCCTGAAATGAAGCGCCGGCCCCGATCGATCGAGGCCGGCGCTCTTTGAACACTGGATCTGCGCATGAAAGCCGTCGTCTGCCGCTCGCCCGGCGACCTTGTCCTCGAAGACCGCGCCGCGCCTGGCGCACCGCCGCCCGGCTGGGCGCGGGTCTCCGTCAGCCATGTCGGCATCTGCGGCACCGACTACCACATCTTCGAAGGCAAGCATCCTTTCCTTGCCTATCCGCGCATCATGGGCCATGAGGTCTCGGGCACGGTGGCCGAAAGGGGCGAAGGCGTCGACCTTGCCGTCGGCGAGCCGGTTGTCATCAATCCCTATCTAGCCTGCGGCAAATGCATCGCCTGCCGGCACGGCAAGCCGAACTGCTGCGTCCGGATCGAGGTGCTCGGCGTGCATCGCGACGGCGCGATGTGCGACGAGATCCTGGTGCCGGCGCAAAATCTTTATCCTGCGAACGGCCTGTCGCTGGCCGATGCCGCGGCGGTCGAATTCCTGGCGATCGGCGCGCATGCCGTGCGGCGCTCGCTTGCTGCGCAAGGCGCGCGCACGCTGGTCATCGGCGCCGGCCCGATCGGCCTCGGCACGGCGGTCTTTGCCCGCATCGCCGGGCTGGATGTCAGCCTGCTCGATATGAGCACCGAACGGCTCGGTTTCGCCGAAGGCGAGCTAGGTTTCACCGCGCTTGACGGTTCGAAGGCATCGCCAGCCGAACTGGTCAAACAGGCGACCGACGGCGAAGGCTTCGACCTGGTGTTCGATGCCACCGGCAATACGCAGTCGGTGCAGTCTGCCTTCGCCCATGTCGCACATGGCGGCACGCTGGTTCTGGTCAGTGTCGTCAAGGACGACATCACCTTCTCCGACCCCGAGTTCCACAAGCGCGAGATGACGCTGATCGGCAGCCGCAATGCGCTCAAAGCCGATTTCGATCACGTCGCCGCCTCGATCCGCAACCGCGCCGTGCCGCTCGGCAAACTCGTCACGCATCGCACCACCCTTGCCGGCACGCCGCGCGATCTCGCGCGCTGGGCGCATGAGAAATCCGGCCTGATCAAGGCGGTCATCGAGGTTGGGCCATAACATGGCAGGCGGTGAACCCGGCCCGAATTGACGACGCGCCGCGCAGGTCGACCCCCACTCCGTCTCGGCTTCGCCGAGCCACCTCTCCCCCGATCGACGGGGTAGAGGAAGGGTACGAGCCTATTGCAGCCAACGCTCCTCAACCAGACTCCCTCCTTATCCCGCCGCCAGCGGGCTCCCTTCCTCTCCCTCCGGAGGGGGGAGAGGTGGCTCGGCGAAGCCGAGACGGAGTGGGGGAAGGCGGTCCTCAAACGTCAAGCCGCTGACAAGTAAGCGCGACCGAGCTGGTCTGATATCAGCGTGAATCAGATAAATCACGGTCTCGTATCAGGCCAGCACTCCCTACAATGCCGACAGCTTCAGTTCCACCCGCTCCGCCGGAAATCGCGACTCCGCGAACTGGATCGGCTGGCCGTCGAGCGTAACGTTGACGGCGACGGTGACCAGCACAATGGCGCCCGGTTGCAAATCAAGTGCAGCAAGATCGTCGGCATCGGCGTGACGCGCCGACAGCACCGTCGAGTGCCGCAGATAATCGTTGATGCCGAAGCGTTTGAGCGAGGCCGTGATCGATCCCGTCTCCGCCATCGCGGCCTCGATGCCGGCGAAACGCTTTGCATCGAACCAGGTCGTCGCGCGCGACACCGGATGCCCGTCGGCCTCGCCGCGTGTTTCCAGACGGATCACTGCTGCTCCCCTGGCCACGCCGAGCGCCTCGGCGATGCGCCGGTTGGCCGGTTCGGTCGATGACGACAGCAGGGCGATGTGGCGCTCGGTCGTCTGGCCCTGCAGCCCGGTCGAGAAGCGCGTGCGCGCGCCGATCGGATAGGACAGGCGCTTGCGCGACAAAACGAAGGTGCCGCGCCCCTGCTCGGCCCTCAGCACGCCTTCCTGCACCAGGGCGGCAATGGCGCTGCGCACCGTGTGACGGTTGACGCCGTAGCGTTCCGCCAACACGACTTCAGGCGGCAGCGCCGTGTTCTCCGTGAAATCGCCGCTCGCGATCCCCTGCAATATCCTGTCGGCGATCTGCCGCCACAGCGACACGCCGCTGCGCCTTTCGATGCTGCTCGCCAGCCCGGTCATTTCCCCGCCCCCAACGTCTTCGCGCTAACTTTTGCGCCTCTTGTCATCCACCCGTCATGGACTCTCGTTAGGTGATGAGTATAATTTGTATAGTTGTCTATATCAATAGATAAATTACCTATGCGAGGAGTGAAGCGATGCGAGGACAGGAAGCGCGCGAGCAGGCCGAGCGGCGGGCCGTGATGGCGACGCTGGCGCATGCGGCGGCCGACGAGATCGCGCGTCTGTGGGACGGCTCCGGCTTCCCCGCCGAGGCCGAACTGCTGCGCGGTCCGGAAACCGGCCTAGTGACGGTGCGCGGGCGGATCGGCGGCGGCGGCGCACCCTTCAATGTCGGCGAGGCGACCGTCACCCGTACGACCGTGCGGCTGCCCTCCGGACAGGTCGGCCACTCCTATGCGCTCGGCCGCGACAAGGCCAAAGCCAAGCTCGCGGCAATCGCCGACGCGCTCTGGCAGGATCCGGGCCATCGCGAAGCGGTCGAAACGAAGCTCGTCGCGCCGCTGCGAGCGATGCTCGAAACGGCGCGTGAAAAACGGCGCGTCGAGACGGCGGCCACGAAAGTGGATTTCTTCACCATGGTGCGCGGAGAGGACTGATGGATATCGCCACGCAATCGATTGAAGGCGGCTTCGCCGATCCAGTTTTTAATGCACAGAGCGTGTTCCGCGCCATCATGGACGCGATGGCCCGCCCCGGCACCGTTCAGGCCCTGCCGTCACTCGCCCAGCCGCCGGCACCGCTGTCGGCAACCGCCGGCGCCGTGGCGCTTTCACTCTGCGACAACGACACCCCGATCTGGCTCGATCCGCGGCTGCAGGCCGAAGCTTCCGTCAAAGCGTGGCTCGGCTTTCACACCGGCGCGCCTTTGGCCAACACGCCCGCCGACGCGCATTTCGCTTTGATCGCCAACCCGGCCGAGATGGCGGCGCTCGACGGTTTTTCGCAAGGCACGCAGGAATATCCGGACCGCTCGACGACGCTGATCCTTTTGGTCGACGATCTCGCCTCCGGTCCGTCGCTGCTGCTCGAAGGCCCAGGCATCGAGAAGACCGCGATGATCGCGCCGACAAGCATGCCGCGCCATTTCGTCGAGCAGTGGAAGCAGAACAACCAGCGTTTCCCGCGCGGTGTCGACATCATCCTGGCGGCGCCCGACAGCCTCGCCTGCCTGCCGCGCACCACCCGCATCAAGACGATGGAGGCGTGACATGTATGTCGCGGTGAAAGGCGGCGAGGCCGCAATTGCCAACGCCCATCGCCTGCTGGCCGATCGCCGCCGCGGCGACCGCTCGGTGCCGGCGCTGCGCCTCGACCAGATCGTCGAGCAGCTGGCGCTCGGCGTCGACCGGGTGATGAGCGAAGGCTCACTTTACGACCGCGAGCTTGCGGCCCTTGCCGTCGTCCAGGCGCGCGGCGACATGATCGAGGCGATCTTCCTGGTGCGCGCCTATCGCACCACGCTACCGCGCTTCGGCTACACCAGCCCGGTCGACACCGGCGCCATGCAGGTCGAGCGGCGCGTGTCGGCCACCTACAAGGACCTTCCCGGCGGCCAGGTGCTCGGTCCGACCTTCGACTATACCCACCGGCTGCTCGATCCGGAGCTCACCGCAGGCGCCGATGTCGAGACGCCCGCGCAGCGTCCGGCCGAACCCGAGGCGATGCCGCGCGTCTCTTCGATCCTGGCGCATGAAGGCCTGATCGAAGCCGACGGCGACATGCCGCGCGACCATGTCCCCGGCGACATCACGCGCGAGCCGCTGCAATTCCCGATGGCGCGCGACATCCGATTGCAGGCGCTGTCGCGCGGCGACGAGGGTTTTCTGCTGGCGCTCGGCTATTCGACACAGCGCGGCTATGCCCGCAACCATCCCTTCGTCGGCGAGGTCCGCATCGGTGAGGTCGAGCTGGAGCTCGACGTGCCGGAACTGCCTTTCACCGTGCCGCTGGGCTCCATACGCGTCACCGAATGCCAGATGGTCAACCAGTTCAAGGGCTCGGCCAAGGCACCGCCGCAATTCACCCGCGGCTACGGCCTGGTCTTCGGCCAGAGCGAGCGCAAGGCGATGGCGATGGCGCTGTGCGACCGCGCGCTGCGCGCGAGCGAGCTCGGCGAGGATGTCGTCGCCGCAGCACAGGACGAGGAGTTCGTCATCTCGCACTCCGACAACGTTCAGGCGACCGGCTTCGTCGAACATCTGAAGCTGCCGCACTATGTCGACTTCCAGGCCGAGCTCGACCTGGTCCGCCGCATGCGCGCCGAATACGAGGCGCGGGAAAATGAGGACAAGGCCGCCGAGGAAAAGCGGGAGGCGGCGGAATGACCCTAACGTCCGCCGCCACCGAACCACAGGCCGATAAAGCCACGCGCGCCGGCAACGGTCTCGCCACGTGGAGGCGCCTTTGGCGCGGGCAGGACCATCTTCCACAGCACAAAGGCCACGATGCCGGCAAACACCAGCAGCAGCACGCCAAGATGCAACCAACCGGTAGAGTCCATTCGGGCGTCCTCCCGCCTCTTGGGCGCCAAATCCATAGCACAGAGCGGACGTGATCGCCATGACCGACATAGCCACCTACAACTTCGCCTATCTCGACGAGCAGACCAAGCGGATGATCCGCCGCGCCATCCTCAAGGGCATCGCCATTCCCGGCTACCAGGTGCCCTTCGCCTCGCGCGAGATGCCGATGCCCTATGGCTGGGGCACCGGCGGCGTGCAGGTCACTGCTTCGATCATCGGACCGGAAGATGTGCTGAAGGTCATCGACCAGGGCGCCGACGACACCACCAACGCCGTCTCGATCCGCGCCTTCTTCAAGAAGGTCGCCAATGTCGCGGTGACGACCGACACCGCCAGCGCCACCATCATCCAGACCCGCCACCGCATCCCGGAGCATCCGCTCAACGCGGGGCAGGTGCTGGTCTTCCAGGTGCCGATCCCTGAGCCGCTGCGCTTCCTCGAGCCGCGCGAGACCGAAACGCGAAAAATGCATGCGCTGGAGGAATACGGCCTCATGCATGTCAAGCTCTACGAGGACATCGCCAGGCACGGCCGCATCGCCACCACCTACGCCTATCCGGTCAAGGTCGAGGGCCGCTATGTGATGGACCCCTCGCCGACGCCGAAATTCGACAATCCGAAGATGCACCGCTCGCCGGCCCTGCAGCTCTTTGGCGCCGGCCGAGAAAAGCGCATCTACGCTGTGCCGCCTTTCACCGATGTGGTGAGCCTCGACTTCGAGGATCATCCCTTCGAGGTGCAGACCTTCGACCAGCCCTGCGCGCTCTGCGCCGCCGAGAACGTCTACCTCGACGAGGTCATCCTCGACGACCATGGCGGCCACATGTTCGTCTGTTCCGACACCGACCATTGCGAGAAGCGGCGTGCCGACGGCCACCGCGGCCACCTTGCCCCCGAAGCCCATCTTGCCCAAGGAAATATGGAGCCGGCGCAATGACCGACGAACCGCTGCTGCGCCTCTCCGCACTTTCCAAATTCTACGGCTCGCGCGTCGGCTGCGAGAACGTCACGTTCGACCTCTGGCCGGGCGAGGTGCTGGCGGTGGTCGGCGAATCCGGCTCGGGCAAGACGACACTGCTTAACTGCCTGTCGACGCGGCTGCTGCCCTCATCCGGCTCCGCCAGCTACCGCATGCGTGATGGCCAGTGGCGCGAGCTCTACCGGATGAGCGAGGCCGAGCGCCGCTTCCTGATGCGCACGGACTGGGGCTTTGTCCATCAGAACCCCGCCGACGGTCTGCGCATGACGGTATCGGCCGGCGCCAATGTCGGCGAGAGGCTGATGGCGGTGGGCGACCGTCACTACGGCAAGATCCGCGCCACCGCTGTCGACTGGCTGTCGCGCGTCGAGATCGACGAGGACCGCATCGACGACGAGCCGCGCGCCTTTTCCGGCGGCATGCGCCAGCGCCTGCAGATCGCCCGCAACCTGGTGACCGGTCCGCGGCTGGTATTCATGGACGAGCCGACCGGCGGCCTCGACGTTTCTGTGCAGGCGCGTCTGCTCGACCTGCTTCGCGGACTGGTCACCGATCTCGGCCTCGCGGCCATCGTCGTCACCCACGACCTCGCCGTGGCGCGGCTGCTCTCGCAGCGCATGATGGTCATGAAGGACGGCCGCGTCGTCGAAAGCGGCCTCACCGACCGCGTGCTCGACGACCCGCGCGCGCCTTATACGCAGCTTCTCGTGTCTTCGATTTTGCAGGTGTGATCATGGCTACGCCTCTCGTTGTTTCCGATGTCGCGAAAAGCTTCACCATGCATCTACGGGACGGCGTCACGCTGCCGGTGGTGGCGGGCGTCTCCTTCTCGATCCGCGCCGGCGAATGCGCGGTGCTTGGCGGCCCCTCCGGCGCGGGAAAAAGCTCGATCCTGAAGATGCTCTACGGCAACTACGCCGTCGACGAGGGCCAGATCATCGTCCAGCACGCGGGCGGGCTGATCGACCTCGCCTCCGCCAGCCCGCGCACCGTGCTCTCCGTGCGCCGCCACACCATCGGCTATGTCAGCCAGTTCCTGCGCACCGTGCCGCGCGTCTCTGCGCTCGACGTCGTCGCCGAGCCGCTGGTCGAGCGCGGCGAGGACCGGGAAACTGCCCGTGGCAAGGCGCGCACCTTGCTTGCGCAGCTCAATTTGCCGGAAAAGCTCTGGGCCTTGCCGCCGGCGACCTTCTCCGGCGGCGAGCAGCAGCGCGTCAACATCGCGCGTGGCTTCATCACCGAGCATCCGATCCTTTTGCTCGACGAGCCGACCGCTTCGCTCGACGCCAAAAACCGCGACGTCGTGGTCGAGCTCATCGCCGCCAAGAAAGCGGCGGGCGTCGCCCTGCTCGGCATCTTTCACGACCAGGATGTGCGCGACGCGGTGGCCGACCGCGTCATCGACGTCACCGCCTTCGCCGCAAGCAGGATCGCCGCATGAGGAAGCTTTCTGAGGCGCCGCTGGTCCACGAGACGGCGCAGGTTGAAAATTCGAAACTCGGCCGCTGGACCGAGATCGCCGAGCGCAGCCGCGTCTCGGAAAGCGAGCTCGGCGACTATTCCTACATGATGCAGGATTGCGCCGTCTGGTGCGCGACCATTCGAAAATTCTCCAACATCGCGGCAAGCGTGCGCATCAACGCCACCAATCATCCGACCTGGCGGCCGACGCTGCATCACTTCACCTACCGCGCCTCGGACTATTGGGACGACGCCGAGCATGAAAGCGAGTTCTTCGCCGAGCGTCGCGCCAAGCGCGTCACCATCGGCCACGACACCTGGCTCGGCCATGGCTCGACCATCCTGCCCGGCGTCACCGTCGGCGACGGCGCGGCGGTCGGCGCGGGCGCGGTCGTGTCGAAGGATGTCGCGCCCTACACCATCGTCGCCGGCGTGCCGGCAAAGCCGATCCGCGAGCGCTTCGACCGCCGCACCGCCGAGCGCTACCAGGCGCTCGCCTGGTGGGATTGGGACCACGCCCGGCTGCGCGCCGCGCTCGACGATTTTCGCGGGCTGGAGGCGCAGGCCTTCCTGGAAAAGTATGGCGGCTGAGCGCCGGTGAATGGTCAATAGTGAATGGCCGACAAACGCGGGGCTACGGAAGCCCTTCTTAGACCATTCACCATTCACATCCTTGACACATGACTCGGACAGGACGCCATCTCCCCCAAGGAGATCGCCATGCTCGACAAAGTCAGACCCTCGCTCGCCTCCTTCTTCGAAGGCACCAACCCGGCGCCGCCGGCGCATCTCGGCACCCGCTACGACACATCGGGCAATTTCCTCTTTGAGCCCGGCAACACCGTCGTCTCTCACCTCGTGACCGGCTCGCCGTCCGAAGCCGCGGTCATCGAGGTGCGCGAACGCATCCGCGCCATGCCCGACGCCGACCGCCTTGCCTTCACGCCGATCTCCAGCCTGCACATGACCCTGTTCCAGGGCATCATCGAATACCGGCGCCGCCTTCCCTACTGGCCAGCCGATGTGCCGCTCGACACCAGCATCGACGACATGACCCGTCTCTATCTGGAGCGGTTGCGAGACTTCGAGCCAGGCGCTCCCTTCCGCATCAAGACAATCGGCGTGACGCCGAACGGCCTCACGGTTGCCGGCGCATCCGAGGAGGATGAGCGCATCCTGCGCCTGTGGCGCGACGCGCTCTCCGTGCCGTTCGGCTACCGCCATCCGGATCACGACGCTTACGTCTTCCACATCACCTTCGCCTACCAGATCCGCCGTCTCGCCGACGAACGGATATCCGCCTGGCAGGACCTGTTCGACGACTGCCTGTCATTCCTCGAGCGTGAGGCCCCGGTGATCGAGCTCAGGCCGCCAGCCTTCTGCAGCTTCAAGGACATGAAGCATTTCCAGGAATTGTTGGTCCTCGGCTAACCTTCCAACCCTGTGGGACGTAACAAAACTGACATCAATCCGACACCCCAGCTTCATGGGGCTGCGCTAGCGAAGGTTAACGGACCTTCGAAACCGCGACGTACCGGAGTCTTGCCATGTCAGCATCATCGGCCACGCTGGAAATCCGCGGCGTAACCCGACGATTTGGCAAGAACACTGCCGTCAGCGATATCGACATCTCGATCCCGCAGGGCCAGATGGTCGGCATCATCGGTCGTTCCGGCGCCGGCAAGTCGACCCTTTTGCGCATGATCAACCGTCTCATCGATCCCAGCCAGGGGTCGATTTTTTTTGACGGCGCCGAGGTCTCGCGCCTGCAGGGCTCGCCGCTGCGCCGCTGGCAGCGCGACTGCGCCATGATCTTCCAGCAGTTCAACCTCGTGCCGCGTCTCGACGTGCTGACCAACGTGCTGCTTGGCCGCCTCAACCACCGCTCCACCCTTTCCAACCTGCTCGGCATGTTTTCGCGCATCGAATGCGCCGAGGCTGTGGCCGCGCTCGAGCGTCTCGACATCGCCCGCACCGCGCTGCAGCCGGCCGGCACGCTTTCCGGCGGCCAGCAGCAGCGCGTGGCGATCGCGCGCGCCATGATGCAGCAGCCGAAGGTGCTGCTCGCCGACGAGCCGATCGCCTCGCTCGACCCGCTCAACGCGAAGGTGGTGATGGATTCGCTGCGCGACATCAACCTGCGCGAAGGGATCACCGTCGTCACCAACCTGCACACGCTGGATACCGCCCGCGCCTACTGCAACCGCATCATCGGCATGGCCGCCGGCAAGGTCGTCTTCGACGGCGCGCCCGAGGATCTCGACCGCGACGCCGTGCGCACCGTCTATGGCGCCGACGCCAATGGCGTCGAGATCTCCGAAGCCATCACGTCGACCGCCGTCAATATCAAGCCGAAGATCACCGCATCCGCCGGACCGCTCGAACCAGCCTTCCCTGGCTACTGAGTCCATCGCCCGGACTGTAGCCGCTCCGGGCAAATCATGGATTTCGGCAAGAGCAACCCGGATCGCCCGCCCGCGTCAAAGGCCAGACTTAAAAATTCGAACGCTGCCGGCGCGAAGCCGGCAAAACAGGAGAGAGATCAAAATGTTCAGGAAAATGGTTTTTGGTGCCGTATCGTTGCTCGCCATGGCGGCAAGTGCCGCGCACGCCGCCGACATCAAGGAATTCCGCGTCGGCATCCTCGGCGGCGAGAACGAGACCGACCGCCTGCGCAACTACCAGTGCCTCGCCGACCACCTGAAGGCCGAATTCGGCTTCGAGAAGGTGTCGCTGTTCCCGGCCGCCGACTATGACGGCGTCATCCAGGGCCTGCTCGGCGGCACGCTCGACTTCGCCGAGCTCGGCGCGTCCGGCTACGCCAGCGTCTACCTCAAGGACCCGAACGCCGTCACCCCGATCCTCACCACCAAGCAGACCGACGGCTCGACCGGTTACTATTCGATCGGCCTGGCGCTGAAGACGTCCGGCATCACCGACATCAAGTCGGCCAAGGGCAAGAAGCTCGGCTATGCCGACCCGGATTCGACCTCGGGCTACCTGATCCCGCTGACCCAGATCCCGAAGGACACCGGCGCTTCCAACGAGACCTACTTCGCCTCGACCCAGTTCAATGGCGGCCATGAGAACAACGTGCTCGCCGTGCGCGACGGCAAGGTCGACGTGGCGGTGGACGATTCCTCCGGCATCGGCGACTTCAAGAACGGCTACACTTCCGGCACCTTCCACAAGGAAGTCGCCAAGGGCGCCGTCGACCCGAACGATTTCGTCGAAGTCTGGCGCTCGGGCCTGATCCCGAACGGCCCGCTGGTCGTCCGCACCGCGCTCGGCGCCGACATGACCGCCAAGCTCACTGACTTCTTCACCGCGCTGCCCGGCAAGGACAAGGCCTGCTTCGAGGGTGTCGAAGGCGGCGATTTCACGGGCTATGTCCCGGTCAAGCCGGACTTCTACAGCGTCATCGTCGAAGCCCGCAAAGCCGCTATCGGCGGCTGACGGCATCAGGAAAAAGGGGCGGCGTCCACTAAAGCGACGTGCGTCCACTTGGACGCACAAAGTACGCTTTAGCACTTTGGATTGCCGCATCGGACTTTCCGAAAATCGGATTTCGATTTTCGGGCCGATGCGGCGGCGCCGCCCTTTTTGCATGTTCCGATCATGACAGCCTCAGCGACGATCCATTCCGAAGCGACAAGGCAGCAGGCCGACGCCTGGCGGCGCCAGACCTCGCTCCGCCGCTTCTACACCGCGCTCGGCGTCGGCCTGCTGCTGGTCGCCATGGGCGCGACCATGTGGTTCGCCGACGAGGCCAATGCCGGCCATTTCTTCGAGCGTCTGCCTCACATCCTCGACTTCCTGAGCTGGCTGATCCCCAAGGACTGGAACGACGTCTGGCGGGCGCTGTTCGACATCGCCTCGCCGCATGACAAGGGCACGCAGGAATTCAATTTCCCGCTCGGCCGCGTCTACATCTGGGGCGGCTTCTACATTCCCGAATATTTCGAGCTGATGCTGACCACCGTCAACGTGGCGCTGGTCTCGACCTTCATCGGCTTCGTTTTCGCCGTTCCCTTCTCCTTCATCGCCGCGCGCAACCTGACGCCGAGCCCAATCCTGCGGCTCATCGTCAAGCGCTTCATGGAACTGCTGCGCGCCTTTCCGGAGATCGTCATTGCCGGCCTGTTCGCGGCCATCGTCTCGATCGGCCCGGTCGCCGCCATCATCGCCATCGGCCTGCATTCGATCGGCGCGCTGGGCAAGCTGTTCTACGAGATCAACGAGAACATCGACATGCGCCCGGAGGAGGGCCTGCGCGCGGTCGGCGCCAACTGGATCGAGCGCGTGCGCTTCGCCGACCTGCCGCAGGTGCTGCCCAACTTCATGTCCTACACGCTGCTCAGGATCGAGATCAACGTCCGCATCTCGACCATCATGGGCGCGGTCGGCGGCGGCGGCATCGGCGAGGAGCTGAAGCTTTCGATCTCGCGCGGCTTCGGCGCCAAGACGCTGGCGCTGGTGCTGCTGCTCTTCGTCACCATCTTCCTCGTCGACCAGTTCTCCGCCTGGCTGCGCCGCAAGCTGGTCGGTGAACAAGCCTTCTTGATGAGTGCCTAAAATGGCCATGACAGTCGATGAGATCAAAGCCGTCGAGGATCGCCACCCGCAGGTGTTCCAGCGGCCGGCCTACAAGCGTTTTTGGCCGCTGCTCCTGATCGCGGGCACCGTGCTCTATCTCGCCTACGCTCTATGGTTCTTCAGCCTGCCGCAGGTGCTGAAGGAATCGCATTGGGAGCGCCTGCCGCTCTTCCTGTCGCAATGGATCAGCTACGACCTGCAGCCGGAATTCCGGCTCGACCAGCCTCAGATCACGCCGAAATATCCGCGCTTTTCGGCGCTCGGCGAGAACCCCAATCCGGACTGGGTGATCAAGAACCCGGACGGCACCTTCACCGTGCAGATCGATGGCGAGGCCAAGTCCGTCACCTTCGACAAGACCAGGGCGACGATTCTCGCCAACGGCCGGACGGTGCCGGTGTCGCTCACCGGCGGCAAGCCGGTGGTGGAAGGCCCGGTGCCGGACTGGGTTACCGTGCATGACGACGAGGTCGTCGCCAAGATGGGCTTCGTCGGCGAGGTGCGCGTCACCGTCGACCGCATCAAGGTGCGCAAGCGCTTCCTCGGCTGGGCGAATTTCGTCTTCGATACCCGCTCGCCCTTCTTCGGCAAATCGGCAAGCGAGGTGTTCTCGCTGATCCTCTCGGGGCCTGAGCTCAAGCCCGGCACATCGAACCTCGCTTTAGCCGCCGACAACATCTGGAACAACGCCCAGTGGCAGCACGGCGATGTCTGGACGAAGCTGTTGCAGACTATCGTCATGGCTTTTTTGGGCACCCTGCTCGGCGGCATCGTCGCCTTCCCGCTCGCCTTCTTCGCCGCCCGCAACATCACCCCGAGCGGTCTGCTCAGCCAGGTGTTGAAGCGTTTCTTCGACTTCATGCGCTCGGTCGACATGCTGATCTGGGCGCTGTTCTTCACCCGCGCCTTCGGCCCCGGCCCGCTGGCCGGCAGCGCCGCGATCTTCTTCACCGAGATCGGCACGCTCGGCAAAACTTATTCCGAGGCGCTGGAGAACATCGACGACAAGCCGCGCGAAGGCGTGCTCTCGACCGGCGCCAACGGCCTGCTTGTGCAGCGCTACGGCGTGCTGCCGGAAGTGGTGCCGATCTTCATCAGCCAGACGCTCTACCAGTGGGAATCGAACACCCGCGGCGCGACCATCATCGGCGCCGTCGGCGCCGGCGGCATCGGCCTGAAACTATGGGAAGCCATGCGCACCAACTCGAACTGGGCCAACGTCTTCTACATGGTGCTGCTGACGCTGTTCGTCGTCTTCGTCTTCGACAACATCTCGAATTTCCTGCGCCGAAGGCTCAGCCGCACGCTGCATGATTACAACCGGCTGCAGGCGGCGCAGGGCTAACCTTGAGGTGCAAAACCGGCGGGACAGCGCCCCTCTCTGTCCTGCCGGACATCTCCCCCACAAGGGGGGAGATTGGCAGCTTCAGCGCCGGCACTCCATTTGCAACGTTGGCGATAGGCGAAAGCGGCTGAGCGCGTGATCTCCCCCCAAGTGGGGGAGATGTCCGGCAGGACAGAGGGGGGCGCGAAGGATCGCCAACGCAGATCCTTTTCCGCATTCGCCACTACCTCGCAGCCTTCCACCCATCCCTGATATGCCTATACCCCTCGCGATAAACCGCCTCCGGGCTCTCCGAAAAATCGCGCCACACCTTGGTCGCCGCCGCCAGGTCCTTCAGCGAGCGGCCGAAGGACTCGATCGTCAGCCAGTCGTCATAGCCGCTCTTGCGGATGGCGGAAAAAGTCTCCTTCCAGGGGATGTTGCCGCGCCCCGGCACGCCGCGGTCGTTCTCCGAAATATGGATATGGACGACATTTTTGCGGTTGCGCGTATAGGCGCCGATCGGGTCGGCCTCCTCGATATTGGCGTGGAACGTGTCGTACATCGCCCTGATGTGCGGCCGGTCGATCGCGTCGATATGCTCCGACAGATCGTCCATCGTGTTCACCAGATAGCATTCGAAGCGGTTCAGCGCCTCGAGCCCAATGGTCACGTCCTTCTTGCCGGCATGGTCGCCGATGGCGCGCTGCGAGGCGACCGAGCGCTTCTTCTCGGCCGCCGTCGGCCCGCTGCCGGAAAAGGCGCCGAGCGTCGAGTGCAGCGGCCCGCTCAGCCTGTCCGCACCGAGCGCCGCGCTGCAGTCGATCGCCCATTTCATGTAGTCGATGCCGGCCCTGCGTGTCGCGCCATCCGGCGAGATTAGGTTCATCGCCGGATCGCCCATGGCCGAGACCGCCGTGCGCTCCAGCCCGATGCGATCGAGCATCTCGCCGAGCTTCTTGTAGTCGTCAGGCTCGCCGGCAAAGACCGGGATCTCGACGCCGTCGAAGCCGGTTGCCTTGATGTCCTTCAGCAGCGCCTCATGCTTTTCCGAGACGCTCGTCGTCCACAAGAACATGCACATGCCGACTTTCATCGACACCCTCCCCCTTTGACGGCCGGCTGTTCCCTCCCGCCGGCTCTGCCATACTCCCCCTCATCCGGCCGCTTCGCGGCCACCTTCTCCCCGCCGGGGAGAAGGGACGGGCGCCAGCCTTCTCCTCTCCCCTCGGGGAGAGGTCGGATTGCCCCGAATTGCCTTGCAATTCGGCCGGCAATCCGGGTGAGGGGGATTTCCCGTTCGCCGACCGCCGCAACTACAGCTTCGTCCACGCCCCATTCTTCTTCGACGACTTCACGCAGGCCTCGATGAACGCCATGCCTTCGACGCCGTCCGCGATCGTCGGGAAGATGACATCTTTGCCCAGCTTGCCGCCCTTCCTGCGTGCTGCCCGGATCGCTCGTGCGGCTTCCTGGTAGATGTTGGCAAAGCCTTCGAGATAGCCTTCCGGATGGCCGGACGGCACGCGCGTCACGCGCCCCGCCACGGGCATCGCGCCGGCGCCGGCGCGGGTCAGCAACTGCTTCGCCTGGCCGAAGGGCGTGTACCAGAGATAGTTCGGGTCAGCCTGCACCCATTCCAGCCCGCCCTTCGAGCCGTAGATGCGCAGCTTCAGTCCGTTCTCGTGCCCTGGCGCCACCTGGCTGGCCCAGATCATGCCCTTGGCCGGGTGCGCCTTGCCAACCGGCTTGAAGCGCAGCATGACGTTGACGTTGTCGTCGAGCTGGCGGCCCGGCACGAATGCGTCGAGGTCAGCCGACAAGGAATCGAGCTCCAGTCCCGACACGAAGCGGGCGAGGTTGTAGGCATGCGTGCCGATGTCGCCGAGCGCGCCGCCGGCGCCCGCCTGCTTTGGGTCGGAGCGCCACGATGCCTGCTTCTGGCCGGTGGCGGCGAGGTCTTCGGTCAGCCAGTCCTGCGGATATTCCGACTGCACGATGCGGATGTCGCCGAGCATGCCCTTGGCCACCATCTCGCGCGCCTGCCGGATCATCGGATAGGCGGTGTAGTTGTGGGTGAGCACGAACACCTTGCCGGTCTTTTCGACCAGTGCTGCAAGCTTCTTGGCCTCGGCGAGCGAAGTTGCCAGCGGCTTGTCGCAGATGACGTGGATGCCGGCCTCGAGGAATGCCTTGGCCGCCGGCACATGGACGTTGTTGGGGGTGACGATCGCCACCGCCTCGATGCCGTCCGGGCGCTTGGCCTCGGCTTTCGCCATCTCGGCATAGGAGCCGTAGCTGCGCGCCGGATCGAGCCCGAGCTCGGCGGCCGAGGCCTTGGCGCGTTCGGGATTCGCCGACAGCGCGCCGGCCACCAGCACGAAGTCGTTGTCCATGCGCGCCGCGATGCGATGCACCGCGCCGATGAAGGCGCCCTGCCCGCCGCCGACCATGCCGTAGCGGATCGGGCCGCCTCCCGTTTCCGACTTCGATGCGCCGACCATTCCGTTCTCCCTTGTCTGAGATACCCCTCCCCCTCGAGGGAGGGTGGCCCGAAGGGCCGGGAGGGGTCGGTTCATGCCGAACTCTACGCCCGGCGACCCCACCCCGATCCGCGTTGCGGATCGACCCTCCCCCTCGAGGGGGAGGGTAAACAGCGTTAAATCCCCATCATCGCGCGCAGCAGCTTCTTGTCGCT
The DNA here is from genome assembly GCF_058312955.1 of Mesorhizobium sp. LEGMi-168a. Classification (NCBI taxonomy): domain Bacteria; kingdom Pseudomonadati; phylum Pseudomonadota; class Alphaproteobacteria; order Hyphomicrobiales; family Phyllobacteriaceae; genus Mesorhizobium; species Mesorhizobium sp. LEGMi-168a. The sequence goes on along the minus strand of NZ_JBZEGV010000005.1, from coordinate 197,769 downwards.
GGTGCCGCCGGCGAAATCATCGAAAGCCCTCTCCGTGACCCGGATGATGTGGTGCTGGATGAAGGGCGCGCCTTCGGCCGCGCCATCCTCCGGATGCTTCAGGCAGCATTCCCATTCCAGCACCGCCCAGGAATCGTAATTATACTGGGTGAGCTTGGAGAAGATGCCGCTGAAATCCACCTGTCCGTCGCCGAGCGAACGGAAGCGTCCGGCCCGGTTCACCCAGCCCTGATAGCCGGAATAGACGCCCTGCCGACCCGTCGGGTTGAACTCGGCGTCCTTGACATGAAATGCCTTGATCCGTTCGTGGTAGATGTCGATGAACTCGAGATAGTCGAGCTGCTGCAGGAGGAAGTGCGACGGGTCGTAGTTGATGTTGCAGCGCTTGTGGCCGCCGACCGCGTCGAGGAACATCTCGAAGGTCGCGCCGTCGAACACGTCCTCGCCCGGATGGATCTCGTAGCCGACATCGACGCCGTTCTCGTCATAGACGTCGAGGATCGGCTTCCAGCGCTTGCCGAGCTCGGCGAAGGCCTCCTCGATCAGCCCCGGCGGCCGCTGCGGCCACGGATAGAGGTACGGAAAGGCGAGCGCGCCGCTGAAGCTGACCGAGGCCTTGAGGCCGAGATTCTTCGACGCCTTGGCGCCGAATTCCATCTGCTCGACCGCCCATTTCTGCCGGGCTTTCGGATTGTTGTGCACCTCGGCCGGCGCGAAGCCGTCGAACTGCGCGTCATAGGCCGGATGCACCGCGACGAGCTGACCCTGCAGATGCGTCGACAGTTCGGTGATCTCGACGCCGGCGTCGGCGCAGATGCCTTTCACCTCATCGCAATAGGTCTTCGACGACGCCGCTTTCTTCAGGTCGAACAAGCGGCCGTCCCAGGTCGGGATCTGCACGCCTTTGTAGCCCAGGCCGGCCGCCCATTTGGTGATCGAAGCCAGCGAATTGAACGGCGCGGCGTCGCCCGCGAACTGCGCCAGAAACAGGCCGGGACCCTTCATCGTCGTCGGCATCGGCATCCTCCCTCTCTCGTTTTTCGCGACCAAGCATAGCGCCGATTGAAGTGAGGGCCAGCCTGTTTGGTCATTCGGTATCGGCGCCAGAACGCGGCGTCATTCTGGTATTACCAAATCCGGCCATTTGGTCAAGCGGCCGGAAACGACACGAAAGCGCTTGGCATCATCGCAAAGGGAAGATTTAATCCATTAAAATCAATAAATTGTCCGACAGCCAAGGCTCCCTTCTCGGTCTCCTTGCCGTTCATGCGAATTTGCTGTAGAGGTCTTGCCAGGCCCAATTGGTCGAACCAGTTTCAAAGAAAAACCGCTGGAGCGCCTTGGGGAGGAATTGTGCGGCGGCCTCTTTTGAAGTCGTCGCGGGCAAACATGGCAGGCGAATTCTGGGAAGGATAGACCATGCATCTTTCGACGCACAACTGGATGCGGGCGGAGCCGCTGGAGACGACGCTTAAGCGCATCAAGAAGCTCGGCTATGAGTCGATCGAGATTTCCGGCGAGCCGGAGCAGTACAAGACCAAGGAAACGCGCGCGCTCTTGAAGGAGCACGGCATCCGCTGCTGGGGCTCGGTGACACTGATGCTTGGCGAACGCAACCTTGCTGCCAAGAACCAAGGCCAGCGCGAGCGCTCTGTGCAATATGTCAAGGACGTGCTGACCATGGTCAGCGAGCTCGACGGCGAGATCATCACGCTGGTTCCCGCGACCGTCGGCAAGGTCGTGCCGGACGGCACCGAGGCGGAAGAATGGGGCTGGGTGGTGGACGCCACGCGCGAATGCTTCACGCATGCCAAGAAGGTCGGCGTCAAGATCGCCGTCGAGCCGCTCAACCGCTTCGAGACCTATCTCTTCAATCGCGGCGCCCAGGCGCTCGCCCTTGCCGACGCGGTGAGCCCGGAATGCGGCGTTTGCCTCGACGCCTACCACATCCACATGGAGGAATTTAACGTCTATGACGCCATCCGCCAGGTGGGAAAGCGTCTCTACGACTTCCATGTCGCCGACAACAACCGCTTCGCCGCGGGCCTCGGCCAGATCGACTGGCCGAGGATCGTCGGCACGCTAAAGGAGATCGGCTATGACGGCGCGCTGACCAACGAGTTCGTCGCGCCCGTCGACCGCACGCCGGCGGCGCCCTATCCGGAGATGGTGGAGCGCAACCCCGTCGATATCTCGCCCGAGCAGCTCAAATTCATCCAGGATCACGGCTCCAGCCTGCTCACCGAGAAGTTCTACACCGATCAGATGCGCATCACCGCCGAAACGCTGCTGCCGCTGATCAAGTAGTCGGTCCGATCGAAACTAGCCCTTCCGCCCTCGCCGGGCGGCGGGGCCGGGGATGAAGATGCGTATCAAAAGCGTCCAGGCCTGGTGGGTTCGCATACCGATCGAAGTCGCGAAGCAGCACCGCAGCGACTTCGGTCAGGTGACGACGTTCGACGCCGCCATTTTGCGCATCGAGACCGATGATGGCCTGGTCGGCTGGGGCGAAGGCAAGAACGCCGCCGGCAGCGCCGGCAGCTACGGCGCGCTGGTCCACATGCTGAACCACGAGATTGCGCCGCAGCTCATCGGACTCGACCCGGCCGACATCGGCATCATCTGGGAGATGCTTTATAACGGCGTGCGGCACCACACGGCGGCCCATGCCGGCCATGCCATGCCGCAGCTGGCGCGGCGCGGCATGAGCGTGGCGGCAATCAGCGCCGTCGACATCGCGCTCTGGGACATTCTCGGCAAGTCGCTAGGGCAGCCGGTCTGGCGGCTGCTCGGCGGTCGCAAGGTCGAGCGCATGCAGGCCTATGCCTCGGGCGGCTGGGCATCGGCGGATGCAATCGGCGAGCAGCTCAAATCCTACATCGCCAGGGGTGGCTTCAAGGCGCTGAAGATGCGCGTCGGCGCCATGGACGGCGCGCCGCATATCTCGGCCGCGCGCGTGCGCGCCGCCAGACAAGCGATCGGTCCTGACGTCGACCTGATGGTCGACGCGCACGGCACCTACACCGTCGCAGAGGCGAAGCGCTTCATCAGCCTCACCGCCGATCTCGACCTCGCCTGGTTCGAGGAGCCGGTAATCGCCGACGACAAGCCGGGCATGGCCGAAGTGCGCGCCTCAGGCTCGATCCCGATCGCCACCGGCGAGAGCGAGGCGACGCGCTATGCCTTCCGCGATCTGGCGGTGCTGAAATCGGCCGATATCTTCCAGCCGGATCCCGCCTTCTGCGGCGGCATCAGCGAGGCGATGAAGATCGGCACCATCGCCAGCGCCTTCAACCTGCGTTTCGCGCCGCATCTTTGGGCCGGCGCGCCCTGCTTCTTCGCCGGGCTGCATGTCTGCGCGGCTTCACCCGCGAGCTTCACCGTCGAATATTCGCTCGGCGCCAATCCGATGATCCACGATCTCGTCGAAGAGACTGTCGAAGCAAAGGACGGTATGATAGCGATCCCTGAAAAGCCTGGATTGGGATTCACCGTTTCGGAGCGATTCCTGGAGGCGCACGCGCAACGCATTTGACGATGAAAGAAAAGAACCTTCTCGCGGAACTCGCCGCCTATCTGTTCTCCAACTCGGACAAGGAGTCGGGCCGCACGCCGTCGGAGCGCGAGCTGGCGGAGCATTTCGGCGTCAGCCGCGGCCAGATCCGCGAGGCGCTGGCGATCCTCGAAGCCATGCGCATCGTCGAGCGCCGCGCCAAATCCGGCATCTATATCGACACCAAGCAGGCAAGCGTCGAGGCGTTAGCGCTTTTCGCCCGCGCGGGCCTGCCGCTCGATCCGGTGCAGATCTACGAAACCGTCGAGCTGCGCAAGATCCACGAGATCAAGGCGGCCGAGCTTGCCTGCTCGCGCGCCACCGAGGAGAATTTCGAGCGTCTGCGCGAGATACTGAAAGCTTCCGAGGAGCGCATCGCCGCCGGCGAAGGTCTCGCCAAGGAAGACCGCGAGTTCCATCTCGAGATCGTGCGGGCGACCAAGAACGGCGTCTTCCACAACATCTGCAGCGTCTATTATCTGATGGGCGAGCAGCGCCTGCCGATCTATTTCAACGATCCCGAGCGCAATCTGCGTTCGCATGCCGAGCACATCCAGATCTACGAGGCGCTGCTACGCCGCGACGGCAATCTGGCGCAGGCGCTGATGAACGCCCATCTGCAGGGCGCCGAGAGCTACTGGAAGGGCCTGATCGAAGGCCGAGGGGCGGAACCGAAGAGCGCGACGCTCGAAAAGGCCTGAACCCGATGCGCAAGATTCTATCGACGCATCCGCTGCACCCGCGCGCCACGGCCATGCTGGCGGGGGCTGGCCGGCTGGCCATCGCCTCCGCCCTCGATGCCAAGACGCTGACGGCCGAAGCCAGGGACGCCGATATCGTCATCGTGCGCGCGCCGCTGCCGCCGGAGCTGTTCGACGGCGCCAAGAATCTGCGCGCGGCGATCCGCCATGGCGCCGGGCTGGACATGATCCCGGTCGACGCGGCCACCGCCGCCGGCGTGCTGGTGGCGAACGTGCCGGCCGTCAACGCCCGCTCGGTTGCCGAGCATGTGATGTTGACCGCACTCGCACTGCTCAGGCGCTTCCGCGTGATGGACCGCGACTTGCGCGCCAAGGGCTGGCTCGCCGGACGCGAGCACGCCAACTCGACCAGCGAGCTTGCCGGCAAGACCATCGGCATTGTCGGCCTCGGGGCGGTCGGTCAGGCCGTCGGCCATATCGCCGCGCACGGTTTCGACCTCAATGTCGTGGCGACCACGCGCAGCTTGCGTCCGGCGCCAGAACGCTTCGGCTTCCTGTCGATCGACGCGCTGGTCGAGCAGAGCGACATCATCGTGCTCTGCTGTCCGCTGACCGAGGAGACGCGCGGCCTGATCAGCCGCGAGCGCATCGCCCGCATGAAACCCAACGCGCTTCTGATCAACGTCTCGCGCGGACCGGTGGTCGACGACGAGGCGCTGATCGAAGCACTGCGAACGGGCCGCATCGGCGGCGCCGCGCTCGACGTCTTTGCCACCCAGCCGCTGCCGCCCAACCATCCCTATTTCGGCTTCGACAATGTCATCGTCACTCCGCATCTGGCCGGCATCACCGAGGAGTCCATGATGCGCATGGGTGTGGGTGCGGCCGGCGAGGCGTTGCTAGTGCTTGCCAACAAACTGCCGGTCAATCTGCGCAATCCGGAAGTGATCGAGCACTATCGGCGGCGCTTTCCGGCTGGTGGTTAATTTCCCCGGCGAGCGCCGCGACGGTGCAGACATGAGATGTCGGCGGGACAGCGCCCCCCTCTGTCCTGCCGGACATCTCCCCCACAAGGGGGAGATTGGCTGTTTCATCGCCTCGTTCGCTTCTGCAACGTCAGGGACTGGCGAAGGCCCGCGTGACGTTCAATCTCCCCCCTTGTGGGGGAGATGGCCGGCAGGCCAGAGGGGGGCGCGAAGGAACGCAACGCCAATTTTCCTGATGCCAATTTTGCGTTGTTTCGCGGCATCCACGTCAACGGCCGAGCAAAGCCTCCACCGCTGCGGCAACCCTGAGAAGACGACGATCATGGCCGTGCTTCGCTACCAACATCAGCCCGGCCGGCAACCCGGTCCCAGGCATCGGCAGCGAGATCGCGCAGAGGTCGAACTGGTTGGCGACCTGGGTGTTGCGTAAGAGCAGGCCTTCCGTTCGGTCTCGTAGTGCTTCATCGCCGGCCATGGCGGCGATCGACGGCGCGACCATCGGCACGGTCGGCAGGGCCAGCACGTCAACCGCTTGCAGCCGCTCCTCCATGGCTGAGACCAGTTCCCGACGGCGGCGGATCGTCCTGATGTAGACGGAAGCCGGAACCGTCAGCGCGCGCGACATCGGGCCGGTGACATGCGGATCGACCGGCACCGACGCGCCGGTCGCCAGCCAGTCGGCATGCACTTCGGCGCCTTCCATCGACGCGATCGAGGCGCGTTTGGTCGCCGCGCGCATCTCGGCGATGAGATCGTCGATCGAAGAGTCGACGACGCGTCCGCCTGCCTGCTCCATCGCGCGAACACTTCGGTCGAAGGCCTCGGCGACCTCAGGCTGCGTTTCACCGAAGAGCACGCCACGCGGAATGCCGATGCGCAGGCCGGCGAGCGAGGTCGGCTGAAGAGCCGTCGGCTCCTCTCCCGCCATGATCGCGTCCACGATCGCGCAATCGGCAACGCTGCGGGCGAGCGGGCCGATCGAATCCAGCGTCGCCGACAAGGGGAAGGCGCCATTCAACGGTACACGCCCTGCGGTCGGCTTGAAGCCGACGACACCGTTGAGCGAAGCCGGAATGCGCACCGAGCCGCCGGTGTCCGAGCCGATCGAGATTTGGCTGCTCCCCTCGCCTACCGCGACGCCCGCTCCCGACGACGAGCCGCCCGGGATCAGGCTCGCATCGGCGGCGTTGCCCGGCGTGCCGTAGTGCAGATTGTCGCCGATCGCGGTGAAGGCGAATTCAGTCATGTTGGTCTTGCCGAGGATCACAGCGCCCGCCTGGCGCAGCCGGCGCACGATCGCTGCGTCCCGCGCGGCAGGTTGCGCACCGGCGCGCATCAGCGAGCCGGCCCGGGTCGGCTCGCCGGCGATATCGAACAGATCCTTGATCGATACGATTACACCATCGAGTGGCCCGAGGCTCACGCCGGCCTTTTGCCGGGCATCGGCAGCATCCGCCGCCGCGCGCGCCGCCTCAGAATAGAGCCTGGTGTAGACCTTCTCGTCGGTGGCACGATTGGCAAGACGCGACAGGATGATTTCGAGGCGGTCGCGGACGGATTGCATGTCGATGTCGGACTCCGCAGTGTTGCAACGTCTTTTAAGCATCGGCCGGTTGGGCCTGCGGAAAGGGATAACCCGGCAAGCGTGCCTTTGCACCCTGCCAACGATAGGAAGATGCTGATGCTGTACAAAGGCGGCTGCCACTGCGGCAAGGTGGCGTTCGAGGTCGAGGGTGAGCTCGGCGGCGCCGTGCGCTGCAATTGCTCGATCTGCCAGCGCAAGGGCGCGCTGCTGTGGGCCGTGCCGCACGACAGCCTGCGGCTGGTCGCCTGGGGCGACGACCTCGGCAAATACACTTTCGGCAAGGGCTCGATCGCGCATCGCTTCTGCCGGACCTGCGGCATCCATCCCTTCGCCGAGGATGCCAGACGGGGCAGCGAGCGCAGCGCTTACATCAACATCAATTGCCTCGAGGACGTCGAACTCGCCGCGGTGCAAGTGTTCGAGTTCGACGGCCGCTCGGCTTAGTTTCTCGACACAAGGTGTAGGAAATCCGAATGCCGGCGGGACAGCGCCCCTCTCTGTCCTGCCGGACATCTCCCCCACTTGGGGGGAGATCGGACGTCACCACGGCTTTCGCCAATCGCCGACGTTGCAGGAAGAGCGCCTTCGGCGAAGCTGCCAATCTCCCCCCTTGTGGGGGAGATGTGTCCGGCAGGACAGAGGGGGGCGCGAAGGATCGCGGCCTATCCTTGTTTCGGGCCGATGGCGAAAGTCACCAGCGCCGCCAGCAGCGTCGCCACGGCGCCGTAGGCGAAGGCGCTTGCCACACCGGCATGGTCGACCAGCAGGCCGCCGAAGACCGCGCCCAGCGCGATCGCCACCTGGAACGTCGCGACCATCAGGCCGCCGGCGCTCTCGGCCTGGTCGGGCGCGGCGCGCACCAGCCAGGTCTGCAGCCCGACCGGCACCGCGCCGAAGGCGAAGCCCCAGCTGGTCACCGCGATGGCTGCCGTTACCGGCGAGGCGCCGAGCGTAAGCAGCGCCAGCGCCGACAGCGCGATCAGCAGCGGCGCCAGCCCGACCGCAAGCTTCAGGTTGCGCTCAGCCAGGAAGGCGCCGGCGAAATTGCCGAAGAAGCCGCCAATGCCATAGGCGAGCAGCACCAGCGAGATCGTCTCGATCGGCATCACCGGCACCGTCTCCAGGAACGGCCGCACATAGGTGAAGCCGGCAAACTGTCCGGACGCGACCAGCAGCACGACCAGCAGCGCGGCGCGGATCGTCGGCCGCTTCAATACGTCGATCAGGGTGCGGAAGCTTGCCACCGCCGTCGGCGGCAGGCTGGGAATGGTGGCAAGCTGCACCAGCAAGGTCAGCGCGCCGACGACGGCCGCGATCATGAAGGCCGTGCGCCAGCCCCAGATGTCGCCGACATAGGCGCCTACCGGCGCCGCGGTGACGGTCGCCACCGAAACGCCGGTCAGGATGATCGACATGGCGCGCGGCATCAGCCGCATCGGCACCAGCCGCATCGCCATGGCGGCCGACATCGACCAGAAGCCGCCGAGCGCGACGCCCAGGACCACGCGGGCCAAAAGCAGGACGGTGAGCGAGGATGCGAAGGCGGCAAGCAGGTTGGAGACGATCAGAAGCACCGTGAGCATCCACATCACCAGCCTGCGGTCGAGCCGCTTGGTGACGATGGCCATGGTGGGTGCCGCGATCGCGCCGACGACGGCCGTAGCCGTCACTGCCTGGCCGGCGGCGCCTTCGCTGACGCCGAGATCCTGCGCCAGCCGCGTCAGCAGGCTGGCGGGCAGGAATTCGGCGGTCACCAGGCCGAACACGCCGAGCGCCAGCGAGACCACCGCGCCCCACACGGGCTCGGTTCGTTCTTCGTCATCGGTTCGGTCGAGGATAGCGGCGTCGACAACGCCTGTGGCAGGTTCGGTCATGGAAGCGTCTCCGGGAAAGTTGCAGCGCAACATTTGGCTGCAGTGCAACATAGGGAGTGACGACCTGGAGTTTCCATGTTAAAAACACCGAAATGAATTACAATTCGTCCAAAACCACCTTACCGGCATCCGGCGATCCGCTGACCGACATGCTGCGCGGTTTGCGGCTTGACGGCGTCGACTATGGCCGCTGCGTGCTGGGTGAGCCCTGGGCCGTTTCCTTCCCCGCGCAGAAGGCGGCGCGTTTCCATTTCATCGGCCAGCAAGGCTGCTGGCTGTTCTCCCCGGCCAAGGAATGGATCGAGCTCTCGGTGGGCGACGCGCTGCTCATCCCGCGCGGCGACGAGCACGTGCTGGCCAGCGCGCCGGGCGTGCCGCCCGTGCCGATCGGCCGCTACACCATCGAGCCGGTCTGCGAGAACATTTACGACGTCTCGAACGGCTGCGACGGCTGCAAGACCCTGCTGTTTTGCGGCAGCATGCATTTCAATCTCGACGGCTCGCATCCGCTGCTCGACATGATGCCCGACCTGATGCAGGCGCATAAGCTGATGGCGAACGCGCCGGGCATCCAGCATCTGCTCGACGCGATGGCCGGCGAGGTGACGATGGACCGGGTCGGCTCCGGCGGCATCCTGGCTCGGCTCGCCGACGTGCTCGCCGCCACGATCATCCGCTCCTGGGTGGAGAACGGCTGCGGCGATGCCACCGGCTGGATCGCCGCGGTCCGCAATCCGGACGTCGGCAAGGTGCTCGCTTCCATCCACCTGCAGCCCGACCGCGACTGGACGGTCGAGGCGCTGGCGCGATTGATGGGCGCTTCGCGCTCGGCCTTCGCGCAGCGCTTCGCCACCGTGGTCGGCGAGACGCCGGCTAAATATGTGCTGCGCGTGCGCATGCATCAGGCACGGCAATGGCTTGCCCGCGACGGCATGAGGGTGTCGGTGGCGGCGGCGAAACTCGGCTACGATTCGGAAGCCTCCTTCAGCCGAGCCTTCAAGCGCGTCATGGGTGTCGCGCCGAGCCATCTGCGCCACGCCGGCGGCGAGGAGCAATCCTGACGCCCGAGCCACTGCCGTACTGGAGGAATTGCCAAGTCTTTTGGACGGCGCGTCATTCCCCGTCGGCATGGGCCGCATAAGCTGGCCGGCGGAGGAGACCGCCATGGCCAAACATCTTGCACCGCTCGCGCTTGCCGCGCTGACCGTCCTTCCCGGACCGGCGCTTGCCCTTGAAGACAGCTACCTGCCCGCCGACAAGATCCCTTATGTCGTCGAAGCGCCGGACCAGCCGCAGCGCCTCGGCCCGCTATGGGGCGAGCGGGCGAAAGGGCCGGCCGGCACATTGCTGAAGGTTCCCGGCAACTGGCATGCGCCTGTCCACGCGCACACCGCCGATTACCGCGCCGTGGTGATCAAGGGCGTTTGGGCGCATTGGCAGATGGACGGCGGCGAAGCAACCAAGGTCGAATTGCCGCCTGGCTCCTACTGGACCCAGAAGGCCAACGAAATGCATGACGATGCCTGCCTGTCGGACACCGAATGCGTGATCCTGCTGATCAACGACACGCCTTACGAGACCTATCTGCCGAAGTAGCCCGGGCAGTGGCAGTCGGACGAACGGCTGGCCCGCTATCCGGCGTGCCGCAGGCTCACGCCGCTGCCCTTGTCGAACATCACCACCTTGTCCGGATTCCAGGCAAAGCGCACCGGCTGCTCGATCTCGACAGCAGTCCTCGCCGGCACGGTGGCTCTCAGCATCGCGTCGCCGACCCTCAGCGTCACGATCTTCTCAACGCCATGGTTCTCGACGTCGTGGACGCGGGCCTCGACTGGCGCGCCGCTCTCCAGATAGACGTCCTCCGGACGGATGCCGAAGACGAGCGGGCGACCGTCGGCCGCGCCACCCCTCTTGGCGCCCCCTGAAAGCGGCAACTCGAAATTCATCGGCGCCATCACCGCGCGATTTTCGACCAGCTTGCCGTCGATGAGGTTCATCGGCGGCGAGCCGACAAAGCTCGCGACATAGGTGTCGCGCGGGTTGTTGTAGATCTCCTGCGGCGTGCCGGTCTGGACGATGCGGCCATGGTTGAGCACGCCGACCTTGTCGCCCATCGACATCGCCTCGATCTGGTCGTGGGTGACGAACAGAAACGTCGCTCCGAGCTGCATCTGGAGGTTTTTCAACTCCGTGCGCAGCGCTTCGCGAAGCTTCGCGTCGAGCGCCGACAACGGCTCGTCCATCAGGAACACGCGCGGCTTGCGCACGATGGCCCGGCCGATCGAGACGCGCTGCATCTCGCCGCCGGACAGCCGGTCGGTCTTGCGGTCGAGCAGGTGCTCGATGCGCAGCGTGCGGGCGGCACGCGCGACACGGTCCCTGATCTCGGTGTCCGGCAAGCGGCGGATCTTCGGCTTCAGCGGGAACTCGAGATTCTGCCGCACCGTGTAGCGCGGATAGAGCGAATATTGCTGCAGCACGAGGGCCACGTCGCGCTCTGCCGCGCCCCAGTCGGCGACGTCGACGCCGTCGATGAAGACCTGGCCCTCGGTCGGCTTTTCGAGGCCCGCGATCATCCTGAGCGTCGTCGTCTTGCCGGCGCCGGTCTCGCCGAGAAGCACGAAGAATTCGCCATCGGCGATGTCGAGATTGAGTCCCGACAGCGCGGTGTGCGTGCCGAACGTCTTCGAGATGTTCTTGAGCTGGATATGGGCCATGTCTACCGTCTCAATTTCTATTCGAGGGCGTCTGCCCTCCGCTATGGCTCCGGGCGTTCGATTGTTCGAAAGGCCAAATCGTTGGCTTTTCGCGTCCTTCGGCCGTCACAATCTCACCCCAAGCGACTTGCCACTCGCCGCGTCGAAGAAATGCGCCTGCGAAGGGTCGATCCGGACATAGACCTTCTCGCCCGGCCCGCTGACAAAGCCGCTCTTGGTGCGGGCACGCAGCATCTTGGAACCGACCTTGAGATCGACGATGTCGAAGGAGCCGAGCGGCTCGACGATCTGCGTCTCGACCGGCACGAAGCCTTCCGCCGCCTCGTGGCGCACAAGCACGCCCTCCGGCCGGATGCCAAGCGCAAGCTCGCCGCCGGCATGGCCGTTGAGCTTCGACAGCAGCGCGCGCGGGAACTCGAAGCCGCTCGCCGCGTCCCCGACAGTGACCGACGCGGCCGAGGCGTTCTCGGCGACCCTGGCTTCAGCCACGTTCATCACCGGGCTGCCGACGAACTGCGCGACGAACAGATTGGCCGGGTGCGAATAGACCTCGTCCGGCGTACCGACCTGCTGCAGCACGCCTTCATGCATGATGACGATGCGGTCGGCGAGGCTCATCGCCTCGATCTGGTCGTGGGTGACATAGATGCTGGTCGAGCCCTGCTTGATGTGCAGCCGCTTGATCTCGGCGCGCATCTCCTCGCGCAGCTTGGCGTCGAGCGCGCCGATCGGCTCGTCCATCAGCATCGCCTTTGGGCGCCGCACCAGCGCGCGGCCGATCGCGACGCGCTGCATGTCGCCGCCCGACAGCGCCGACGGCTTCTTGTTGATGAGGTCGGTGATCTGCAGCGTCTTGGCGACCGAGCGCACCTCGGTATCGATCTCGCTCCTGCTCTTGCGCGTCGCGCGCAGCGGGAAGGCGATGTTCTCGTAGACGTTCATGTGCGGATAGAGCGAGAACGACTGGAACACCATGGCGATGTCGCGGTCGGCGGCCTTGAGATGCTGCACTGGCTTGCCGTCGATCAGGATGTCGCCCTGGTCGATCGTCTCCAGCCCGGCTATGGCGCGCAGCGTCGTCGTCTTGCCGCAGCCCGATTGTCCGAGCAGCACGATGAACTCGTTGTCGTCGATCTTGAGGTTCAGGTCCTTGATGACCTGGACCGCGCCGAAGAATTTCTGGACGCCGCGAAGCTCGATCTGGGTCAATGCTGTGCCCCCTGATTTCGCGCCTGCTCAGCCGCCCCGTGTCCGGTGCCGGCCTCCTCCTCGCGCGGGATCTTGGAGGTGATGTTGAAGCCGATCAGCCCGATCAGGATGATGGTCACCCCATAGCTGTGCAACAGCATGTTCCACGGCTGGCAGAGCGCGATGATGCCCAGCACCATCAGGATCTGCGATCCGGGCTCCAGGTACTTTTCGTTGATGGCGCGAAAACTCATTTGCGGATCGCTCCGAAGGACATGCCGCGCAAGAGATGGTTGCGGAGCAGGAAGGTGAAGATCGCGACCGGCAGCAGGAACAGGAAGGTGCCCGCCGCGATCACCGTCCAGTCGGGCAGGCCGGAACCGACTTGGCTCGGGATGAAGGGCGGCGCGGTTTGCGCGCGGCGGTTGGTCATGATCAGCGCGAAGGCATATTCGTTCCACGCCGTGATGAAGCAGAACACGGCGGTGGCGGCGATGCCGGTCGCGGCCTCGGGCAGCACGATCTTGAAGAAGGCTTCCATGCGCGTGTAGCCGTCGACCAGCGCCGCCTCCTCATACTCTTTCGGGATCTCGTCGATGAAGCCCTTCATCAGCCACACCGAGAAGGAGAGATTGAAAGCGGTGTAGAGGATGATGAGGCCGAGATGGGAATCGTTCAGCCCCGCGGCCCGGTACATCAGGAACATCGGAATGGCGACCACCACCGGCGGCAGCATGCGTGTCGACAGGATGAAGAAGAGCAGGTCCGCCTCTCCCTTCACCTTGAAGCGCGAGAAGCCGTAGGCGGTGAAGGTGCCCATGCCGACCGCCAGGATCGTCGAGGTGATGGCGACGATAAGCGAATTCATGAAGCGGCTTGGGTAACCCGACCACTGCACATTGCCCTGGCCGTCGCGCACGATCTTCTCGCCGCCGTTGAAGACGACGCGCTCCCACCATGGGGCCGCCGCATACTCTTCCGGCGTCGGCGGGCTGCGCAGTTGCGAGCGCTTGGCGAACAGCTTCACGAAGGGCGATATCTCCGGCTGGAACACCACCGTCGGCGGGATCGTCGTGGCAAGGTTACGCGGCTTGAAGGCGGTCGAGGCGATCCAGTAGATCGGCGCCAGGAAGATGATCGTCACCACCAGAACGGCGACGATGGCTATCCGGTTGAAGGCGACTTCGGAAGATGTGCGGACGGCAGCCATCTCAGCGCTCCTTCACCTTGTTGAGGTATTTCACGTAGATGTTGGTGATCGCCAGCACCATGATCAGCACGATGTAGGCCATGGCGCAGGAACGGCCGGTCTGCCATTCCTGGAATGCCATCTTGTAGAGGCGGATCGAAATCAGCTCGGCCGTCGGCTGGCTGGTGAGAATATAGGCGAGGTCGAAGGTCTTGAACGCTTCCATGGTGCGGAAGATGATCGCGATCATCAGGATCGGCGCGACCAGCGGCAAGGTGATGCGGAAGAAGGTATAGAACGGCCCCGCGCGATCGATCGCGGCGGCCTCGTAGAGATGCTTCGGCACCGCCGAGAGACCGGCCAGCGATAGAAGCATGACGAAGGGCGACCACATCCAGATGTCGGTGAGCGCCACCGCGTAGAGCGCCATCTTCGGATCGGACAGCCATTCGAACGTGCCGAGCCCGAGCGCGTAGTTGATGATGCCGAAGGACGGATCGTAGAGCAGCTTCCAGAACAGGCCGACAACGGCCATCGAGAGCATCATCGGCAACAGAAGCAGCGTCGTCAAAAGGCCCTTCATCGGGATGTCGCGGTTGAGCAGCATCGCCACGCCGAAGCCGACGAAAAGCTGTCCGGCGACCGAGATGATGACATATTTCGCGGTGATGGCGAAGTTCGACCAGACATAGGGATCGCTGAGCAGGTCGCGATAATTCTGCAGCCCGACGAAATTAGCCGGCGCATTGGTCGAGGCGCGGAAGTCGGTGAAGGAGTAACCCAGCGAATAGATCAGCGGGAAAATATTGAAGACGATCAGGAACAGGATCGTCGGGATGATGAAGAGATTGCGGATCGAAATGTCGCTGAGGCCGCGGGCCGCGGCCCGCGAGGACCTGTCCAGCGTGGTGATCATCGTGGTAGCCAAAACCCTGCTCCAGATTTCAGAAAAGAGAGCGGAGGAGGCATGGAATGCCTCCTCCGTGAGGCATGTCGGTTACTTCACGCGGCCGTATTTCTTGAAGGTCGCGTTCCAGTCGCCAGCCAGTGCGTCGAGCGTCTCCTTGGCCGTGCCGGGTCCACCGATCACGTAGGGATAGATGCGCTGGTTGAGCTGCTGCAGCAGTTCGGCATATTCCGGCACCGCCCAGAAGTCCTTCACCTTGAACATGGTCTCGTAGAAGGCCTTGTTGTAGGGCGTGGCGTTCTGGAATTCAGGCGACTTCAGCACGGCCGCGCTGCAGGTGTAGCCGCCGAGCGCCGCCCACTTCTTCTGGGTTTCGTCCTTGATGAACCATTCGAGGAACTTCATCGCCTCGTCCTGCTTCTGCGAGTAGGAGACGATCGAAATGCCCTGGCCGCCGAGGGCTGCGAACTGATCGCCATTGGGTCCCGGAGGATTGGCGAAGAAGCCGGTGTTCTTGGCGTTCGGGTTCGACGCCTCGTTGATCAGCGAGGGGAAGAACGCGAAATAGTTCATGCTCATCGCAGCCAGGTTCTCGGTGATCGCCTGGTTGTCCTCGACGAAGAACGATTTGGCCCAGCCCGGAGGCGTGAACTTGTAGAGATCCCGATAGGCGTCGAGCGCGGCGACAGCCTTGTCCGAGTTGATGATGCCATCGACCTTGTAGCTCGAATAGTCGCCCAATTCGCCGCCATAGGAGAACAGCGCATTCTCGAAGCCCATCGCCATCGCGTCATAGGAATTGTCGGTGTAGATGGCGATGCCGTATTTCTTCTGGTCCGGCCGTTGGAAGAATTCGGCGATATCATGCAGCGCCTTGAAATCCTTCGGCACGTCGAGGTCGTAGCCGTATTTGGCCTTGAAGGCTTCCTTTTCCTTCGGATCCTCGAACCAGTCCTTGCGGTAGGACCAGCCGACGGCGTCGCCTTCGAGCGGGATCGCCCAGTACTTACCGCTGTTGCCAGGATATTCGGCGTAATATTTCACCGTCGCCGGCGCCATCACGTCGTTCAGCTTGTGCTTGTTGAAGAAGTCGGTCAGGTCGACATAGTGGCCGCCGGTCGAGCCGGCGCCGAGCCATTGCGAGTCGCCGACCACCATGTCGTAGGCGTCGCCATGGGCGTTGAATTCGGTGAAGGCCTTGGTCTGGAAGTCCGACCAGGGCGTGGTTTCCACCGTGATCTTGACGCCGGTTTCCTTCTCATACTCGTTGCCGAGTTCCTGCAAATAGTTGGCCGGATCCCATTCCGCCCAGAAGATGGTGAGTTCCTTATCCTGCGCATAGACGGATGTCCCGCAGGCAAGCGACAGGCCGATACCAGCAAGCACGCTGGTTACTATCTTGCGCATAGTTTTCCTCCCTGGTGCGCATTCTACCGTGTCATGCGAGCCGGCAGCATGGTCGGCCCTGGTAGTTCCTCCCGTGATGGCACTTTTCCGGCATCAAGCCTCCTCACCCTGCCGGAAAAAATGGATCGCAGCCCTCACTTTCGATCTGCTTTATGTGTACTGATCTGGTATTACCAATTCAAGAGGGACGTCAAGCGCTTTCTTGTACGCCTCGAAGCGGTTCGACAAGCCAATCGAGGCAGTATCTGTCTGTTTTCCCTTATTTTTCCTACTCCTTGATACATGAAGGCCTTGCTTCTGGCGATGCACCACAATTATTATCGGTAGCTGACCCTCCAATCTGGTCGAACCAGATTTAGGACATTTCCGTCTTGGATGATGTCGAAACTCCACCCGCTTTCACCTCTGATTCCGCTATCGCCGCGCGCACCAGCGCACCCGCCGCCCAGTCGGCGACCGACATCATGTCACGGCTCTCCAGCCCCCATATGTCCTTCAGCACGATCAGCACCTCGACGCCGAACATCATCGACAGCGCCTGGGCAAGACGCTTGAACTGGCGCGGCTTGAGTTGACCCTTGAGCGGCGCGATCGCGTCCTTCAAAAGATCGACGCGATGACCGCGCTTGAAGGCTGGCTCGGTGCCCAGCGTGCCCGCCTGCCGCTGCGCCCACTGGTCGAGCGACAACTTGAGCGCCGCCTTGAAGGTCGCCTCGAAAGCCTCGATGCGCGGCATGGCGGAGGCGAACAGATCCGCCACTCGCCGCTCGGGATCGGTCGAAGCCGATTTCCAGGTCAGGATCGGACCGAGCCCTTCGTCGACGACCGCCTGCACCAGCGCCGCCTGGCTCGGGAAGTAGCGATAGGCGGTCGCGCGGGAGACCTGCGCTGCCTCGGCCACCTCACTCACCGAAGGCGTCACACCAGCCTGCATCAGCCGCGTCGCCGTCTCCAGCATCAGCCGCCTCGTTCGCGCGCGCGGCCCCTTTTCGGCTGCCGGCATTTGCTCGGCGTCGTCGTTCGAAGCGGCTTGTTGACGTGAGACATCCATGTCAATACGATACGCGCGTCTCAAAAAATTGCAAGGCATCGCGCCGTGCAAGAAGCGGCAGGCGGCAATGCCGGGCGCGCCGGAGAACGAGAGAGACAACGGGGAAACGCGGATGAAGCGCATCTATGTGGTCGGCACGGCCGACACCAAGGGTGAGGAACTCGCCTTCCTGGCCGATGCCGTCACTGCCGCCGGCGACGCGGTCGCCCGCGTCGACATCGGCACGCGCGGCGCCACCGTGCCGGTGGACATCCAGGCCAGCGAGGTCGCCGCGCATCATCCGGACGGAGCCGGCGCCGTGCTCGGCATCGACGATCGCGGCACGGCCGTTGCCGGCATGGGCGTCGCCTTTACCCGCTTCATCCAATCCCGCGACGACGTCGCCGGCGTCATCGGCATCGGCGGCGGCGGCGGCACCTCGATCGTCACCGCCGGCATGCGCGCGCTGCCGCTCGGCCTGCCGAAGATCATGGTCTCGACACTCGCTTCCGGCGACACCGCGCCTTATGTCGACGTCTCCGACATTATCATGATGCCGTCGGTGACCGACATGGCCGGCCTTAACCGCCTGTCGCGGGTCGTGCTGCACAATGCCGCCCAGGCCATCGCCGGCATGGCCGCGAAGCCGGCGCCGTCCGCGGCCGGCAAACCGGCGCTTGGCCTCACCATGTTCGGCGTCACCACGCCATGCGTCACGGCAATCGCCGACCGGCTGCGGGCAGACTATGACTGCATGGTCTTCCACGCCACCGGCACCGGCGGCCGCTCGATGGAGAAGCTTGCCGACTCAGGTCTGCTCGCCGGTATCCTCGACATCACCACGACCGAGGTCTGCGACCTGCTGTTCGGTGGCGTGTTGCCGGCGACCGAGGATCGCTTCGGCGCGATTGCCCGCACGAGACTGCCCTATGTCGGCTCGGTCGGCGCGCTCGACATGGTGAACTTTTGGGCGCCTCCGACGATCCCCGAGCGCTATCGGGACCGGCTGTTCTACGAGCACAACCCGAACGTCACGCTGATGCGCACCACGACTGACGAATGCCGCCGGATCGGCGAATGGATCGGCGGCCGCCTCGCCCGCTGTGAAGGCCCGGTGCGCTTCCTGATCCCGGAAAAAGGCGTGTCCGCGCTCGACATCGAGGGCGGCGCTTTCTTCGACGCGGAAGCCGATGCCGCCCTGTTCGACGCTATCGAGCGCACGATCAAGCCGACGAAGAACCGCACCGTGACGCGTCTGCCGCTGCACATCAACGACCCTGCATTCGCCAAGGCCGCGGCCGAGGCCTTCCTCGATATCGTCAAGAAGTGAGACCCGATGGCCGCCATCCCGCGCAAGCAGATCCTGGAAAAATTCCGCAAGATGATTGCCGACGGCGTGCCGATCGTCGGCGGTGGCGCCGGCACCGGTCTGTCGGCCAAGGCCGAGGAAGCCGGCGGCATCGACTTGATCATCATCTACAATTCCGGCCGCTACCGCATGGCGGGGCGCGGCTCGGCCGCCGGCCTGCTTGCCTATGGCAACGCCAACGAGATCGTCAAGGAAATGGCCTATGAGGTGCTGCCGGTGGTGAAGAAGACGCCGGTGCTGGCCGGCGTCAACGGCACCGATCCGTTCGTCATCATGCCGCTGTTGCTCACCGAGTTGAAGACGATGGGCTTCTCCGGCGTGCAGAATTTTCCGACCGTCGGCCTGTTCGACGGCACCATGCGCCAGAGTTTTGAGGAGACCGGCATGGGTTTTGGGCTCGAGGTCGACATGATCGCCGAAGCCCACAAGCTCGACCTGCTGACGACGCCTTACGTCTTCAACCCGGACGAAGCGCGCGCCATGGCACGAGCCGGCGCCGACATCGTCGTCGCCCATATGGGCGTCACGACCGGCGGCTCGATCGGCGCGACGTCGGCGAAGTCGCTCGATGCCTGCGTGAAGGAGATCGACGCCATTGCCGATGCCGCGCGTTCGGTGCGCAAGGATATCATCCTGCTTTGCCATGGCGGGCCGATCTCGATGCCCGACGACGCGTGCTACATTCTCGAGCGCTGCGAGGGGCTGCACGGCTTCTACGGCGCAAGCTCGATGGAGCGGCTGCCGGCCGAGGCAGCGATTGCAAGGCAGACTGCGGATTTCAAGGCGGTTGCGAACAGGAAGGGATGAGACAATGGCCGACAGGAGCAAAGTGTTCGTCTACCCGAAGGACGTCAGCGCCTTCGGCTTCGACTGGGGCAAGCTGTCACTCACCGTCGCGCCGGAGGTGAACGGCGCGGGGCGCTTTTCCGGCGGCGTCGTCGACCTGCCGCCGGGCAAAGGGCATACCCGCCACAACCATCCGGGCGCGGAGGAGATCATCTTCGTCATCTCGGGCCATGGCGAGCAGATGGTCGAGGACGAGAAAGGCAATCCGGTGGTCGCGAAAGTCGGTCCCGGCTGCACCATCTACGTGCCGGAAAGCCGGTTTCACTCGACGCTCAACACCGGCGACCAGCCGATGCAGCTCTTCGTCGTCTATTCGCCGGCCGGACCGGAGCTGGCGCTGCGTGACCTGCCGGACTTCAGGCTGTTGCCGGTGGGCAAGTGATCGTTGCGCCGTCTCTGCGTGACGCCCCCTCATCCGGCCGCTGCGCGGCCACCTTCTCCCCAAGGGGAGAAGAGACAGGCGCCAGCGTTGGCGCCCTCCTCTCCCCTCGGGGAGAGGTCGGATTGCCCTGAATTGCGCTTGCAATTCGGCTGGCAATCCGGGTGAGGGGGAGCGCCTCAGCGCTAAGCAGCCCCGCCCCTGTTCCACCCCCTGCCGCGATCGCCGAACATCACATAACCGGTGTCTGTCACCGCGACGGTGTCCTCCAGCTTGATGAAGCCGCGCGTCGGGTGAAGCATGGTCGTCTCGACCGAGAGCACCATATTTTTCTCCAGCGGCTTTGCCGCGTACGTGCCTTCATAGGTGACCGGATGGTTGGTCATCAGGAACGGCGCCTCATGCGTGATCAATCCCATGCCGTGGGCGAAGAAATCCGTATAGGACGCGACCTTCGAGGCCTTCAGCACACTCTCCGCATGCGCGATCATGTCGCCGCCGAGCGTGCCGGCCTTGACCTTTGAGAAGGCCGCCTTCTGCACCGCCTCGACCTCGGCCAGCAGATCTTCCAGCTCGGCATCCGGCTCGCCGAGCACGCCCATGCGGCAGAGGTCGCCGATATAGCCGTGATAATTGCCGCCGGAATCGATCGACAGCACCTCGCCCTTCTTCCACGCCTGGCTTGACGCGGCGCGATTGTGGCTCGAGCCCAGCGTCAGCAGGCAATATTCGAAATGCGCGCCGCGGTTGGTCTGCTCGCGCCTGAGCTGCTCGATGATGTCGGTCTTGGTCGTGCCCTCGCGCGCCCAGGCGATCGTCGCCAGCATGGAATCGGTGATCAGTTCCGAGGCGATGCGCAATTTCTCAAGCTCGGCCTCGGTCTTGATGGCGCGCATGTTCTCCAGCATGCCGGTCGCGTCGATCAGCTTCGCGTCCGGCAGCGCCTTGCGGATCAGCGCATAGGCATCCGACGGCAGGAAGCCCGGCTCGATGCCGATACGGGCAGCTCCCTTGCCGATCTTCTGCAGATGCTCCACAGCGAGATTGGCGGCGTCGAGCGTTCCCCAGCAGGCGGCATGCAATGTCGGCGTCCAGAACGGATGGTTCTGGTGCTCGCCGCCTTCCATCTTGTTGCCGATATAGGCCGCGTGCTCCGGCCCACCCTTCTCATAAAGGACGATCGGCAGATAGCGGCTGTGGCCGATGGCATCCATCGCCGCGAAGAAGATGAACTTGTAGCCGCCGAGCAGGTACTGCGTGTTGTGCTTGGAAGTGGCGAAGAGCACGTCGATGCCGGCCTCCTCCATCAGCCGGTCCACCCGCGCCTGGTCGAACGGGATGCTGCTGACCTCGGTTTTGCCCGGAGCGATATTCATCGACCTCTCCCTGAATCTTCCGGCCGCTCAGGCGGCCCATCTTCTTGAACTTTTGGCTGTCGACCAAATCTGCATCATTTTGACCACTCTGGTCCAGCCAGAATCGACAGCGCTTGCCGGTCCGGCTCTGCCACAGCGACCCCAAGTGGCATTTACCTCCAATCTGGTCCTACCAGATGACCGCAGCCGCGGCCCCGATATAACTGGTCCAGCGGACGAAAATTTCAAAGCCAAGCTATCCTGCGCCAAAACCGTCTCTGGCGAAACCTTTGCCAAGGGCCATAATCCCGTTCATTTCGAGGTTGCCCACGCCTGTCGCGGGTGAAGAGGGGAGTTGAGCGATGTCCGAATTGACCATTTCACGCCGCGGCCTGCTTGCCGGTTCGGCGCTGCTTCTGGCCTCGACCGCGCTGCCGGTCATCGGTCGCGCGCAGGCGCCGAAGAAGGGCGGAAGGCTGATCGTCGCCGCCGACTCCGAGCCGCGCAACTTGAACCCGGCGATCGTCGCTTCCAACGGCGTCTTCTTCATCTCCAGCAAGATCGTCGAGACGCTGGCCGAAGCCTCCTTCGAGGGCAAGGATGGCCTTGAGCCGCGCCTCGCACTCTCCTGGGAAGGCGCCGCCGACGGCCTGTCGGTGACCTTCAAATTGCGCGACAGCGTCAAATGGCATGACGGCAAGCCCTTCACCTCCGCCGACGTCGCCTTCTCGGCGCTGCAGGTCTGGAAGCCGCTGCAGAATCTCGGCCGCACCGTATTCAAGGACCTCGTAGCCGTCGACACGCCCGACGACCTGACCGCCGTCTTCAAATTCGCCAAGCCGACGCCGTTCCAGCTCATCCGCAATGCGCTGCCGGCGCTGTCGAGTGTCGTGCCGAAACATATCTATGAGCTGGGCAAGATCGAGGACAACCCGGCCAACAACGCGCCGATCGGCACCGGCCCGTTCAAGTTCGCCGAATACAAGGCCGGCCAATACTACCGGCTGGCGCGGAACGACGACTATTGGGGCAAGGACGAGCCCTATCTCGACGAGATCGTCTACCAGGTGCTGCCGGACCGCACCTCGGCAGCCGCGGCCCTCGAAGCCGAAGAGATCCAGCTTGCCGCCTTTTCGGCCGTGCCGCTCGCCGATCTCGACCGCATCTCCAAGGTGCCGGGCCTGAAGGTTGTCACCAAGGGCTATGAGGGGCTGACCTACCAGCTCGTCGTCGAGATCAACCACCGCCGCAAGGAACTGGCCGATCTCAAGGTGCGCCAGGCGATCGCGCATGCCATCGACAAGGATTTCGTCGTCAAGACGATCTTCCTCGGCTATGCCGCGACTGCGACCGGCCCGGTGCCGAAGAACGATCCGCAATTCTATACCGCCGACGTCCCGACCTACCCCTTCGACGTTGCCAAGGCCAACGACCTGCTGGACGAAGCCGGCTACAGGCGCGCGGACGACGGCAAGCGGTTCACGCTGAAGCTGTTGCCGGCGCCCTATTTCAACGAAACAAAGCAGTTCGGCGACTATCTGCGCCAGGCGCTGGCCGCCATCGGCATCGACGCGGAGATCGTCAACAACGACTCGGCCGCGCACATCAAGGCGGTCTATACCGACCACGCCTTCGACCTTGCCGTCGGCCCGCCGGTGTTCCGCGGCGACCCGGCGATCTCCACCACCATCCTGGT
The DNA here is from genome assembly GCF_058312955.1 of Mesorhizobium sp. LEGMi-168a. Classification (NCBI taxonomy): domain Bacteria; kingdom Pseudomonadati; phylum Pseudomonadota; class Alphaproteobacteria; order Hyphomicrobiales; family Phyllobacteriaceae; genus Mesorhizobium; species Mesorhizobium sp. LEGMi-168a. The sequence goes on along the minus strand of NZ_JBZEGV010000005.1, from coordinate 174,987 downwards.
GCAGAGCGGCATTCCGGACGGCGTGCCCTTCTCCAACCAGGGCGGCTACAAGAACGCCGACCTGGATGCGCTGATCGCCAAGGCCTCGGAGACGCTCGACACATCAGCGCGCACCGAGCTCTACAAGGAGTTCCAGAGGAAGGTGGCGGCCGAGCTGCCGCTGATCAACGTCGCCGAATGGAGCTTTATTTCCGTCGCCCGCGACACGGTCGGGAATATAGCCAACAACCCGCGCTGGGCGGTATCGAACTGGGCGGACACCTATTTGGCGGGTTGATCTCACACTTGCGGATCGACGGTCGGGGTGCTGAGCTTCGAGAATGAGAGTTCCTTCGCGCCCCCCTCTGTCCTGCCGGACATCTCCCCCACAAGGGGGGAGATTGGCAGCTTCGGCGCCCCGCACTTTTCTGCAACCTTGGAGATTGGCGAAAACCGCGATCACAGCTGATCTCCCCCCAAGTGGGGGAGATGTCCGGCAGGACAGAGGGGGGCGCCGTAGAGCGCGACTTCAGACGTTTGCAAGCGGCGTCATTTCGGCATGACCCGCGCCCTCACCATCCTCCGCCGTCGTCTCGTCGGCAGCATCTTCGTGCTGCTGATCGTCGTCATCGGCAGCTTCCTCCTGCTCGAAGCCGCCCCCGGCGACGCGGTCGACGCCTATATCGTCTCGACCGGCGGCGATGCCGGCATGATTGAGTTGCTGCGCCACCGCTGGGGCCTCGACCAGTCCGAGCTGACTAGGCTTGCCAACTATCTCTGGGCATTGCTGCATCTCGACCTCGGCCATTCGGTCACCTTCTCGCGGCCGATCCGCGACGTGATCCTCGAACGCCTGCCGACCACGCTCATCCTGATGGGCAGCGCCACCGCGCTTTCCTTCGGCCTCGGCTCGGCGCTCGGTATCTATGCAGGTGCCGCGCCCGGCAGTTTTCGCGACCGTTTCCTCTCCATCGGCTCGCTGGCGCTCTATGCCGTGCCCGGCTTCTGGCTCGGCCTGGTGCTGATCGTGGTCTTCGCCGTCGACCTGCGCTGGCTGCCGATCGGCGGCATCGAAACTATCGCTTCCGGTAAGGGCGGTCTGGCGCGGGCCGCCGACATCGCCACCCATCTCGTGCTCCCGGTGTCGGCGCTCGGCTTCATTTATCTCGCGCTCTATTTGCGCATGATGCACGCCGGCATGGCCGAAGCCTGGCGGCAGGATTTCGTGCTTGCCGCCCGCGCCAGGGGCCTGCCGCGCCGCCGCATCGTGCTCGCCCATGTCGCCCGCAACGCGCTGCTGCCTCTGGTCACCATGCTCGGCCTGCAATCGGCGCAGATGCTCGGCGGCAGCGTCGTCATCGAAAGCGTCTTTGCCGTGCCCGGTCTCGGCCGCTTGGCCCAGGAGGCCGTCGCCGGCCGCGACACGCCGCTGCTGCTCGGCATAATCCTGGTCAGCGCCGTGCTGGTCGTCGTCATCAATCTCCTGGTCGATCTCGCCTACGCCTTTCTCGATCCGCGCGTCGGCGCCAGCGAGGCCGGCGCATGAACCGGCTGCTCCGCTTCTTCCGCACGCCGGAGGCGATCGCCGGCGTGCTCATCCTTGCTTTGCTGGTCGCGATGGCGCTGGCGGCGCCGCTGCTTTTCCCGGGTGACCCGCAGGCGATCGCCGGCCCGGCACTGCTGCCGCCGTTCCAAAACTGGTCGCTGCCGCTCGGCACCGACCGGCTCGGCCGCGACGTGCTGGCCGAACTCTTCCATGGCGCCCGCACCTCGCTGGCGGTCGGACTGGCGGCGGCCGCCGCGGCACTCCTGATCGGCGCGGTGATCGGCACGCTGGCCGGCTTCGCCGGAGGCTTGATCGATGAGGTGCTGATGCGCGTCACCGACGCCTTCCAGACCGTGCCGAGTTTTCTGCTGGCGCTGGCCTTCGTCAGCATCGTCGGCCCATCGCTCGGCGTCGTCGTCGCCGCAATAGCGCTCGGTGCCTGGACCGGACCCGCGCGGGTGGCGCGCGCCGAAGTCCTCTCCATCCGCGAGCGTGACTATGTCGCCGGCGCCCGCGTCATCGGCATGCATCCGATTGCGATCGCCTTCCGCGAAGTGCTGCCCAACGCCTTGCCGCCGGTGCTGGCGCTGTCGTCGGTGATCGTCGCGGCGGCCATCCTCACCGAGGCGGCACTTTCCTTCCTGGGATTGGGCGATCCCAACCGTGTCACCTGGGGCGGCATGATCGCCGAAGGCCGCACTGTCTTGCGCACCGCGCCGTTCCTATCGATCGTTCCCGGCCTCGCGCTGGTGCTGACGGTGCTCGGCGTCTACCTCGCCGGCGAGGGCGTGGTGGAAAGCACCGCGGTGCGCAGGAGCCTGTCGTGACCGCGCTGTTTTCCATCCGCGACCTCTCGGTGAGGTATCGCAGCGACGGTGCTGAGGTGGCGGCGCTGAAAGGTGTGAGCTTGGACGTAGAGGCTGGCGAGCGCCTGGCGATTATTGGCGAGAGCGGCTCAGGGAAAAGCACGCTGGCGCTGGCGATTGCGGGGTTGCTGGCTGGGTCGGCTAAGATTGACGGTTCGATCGAATGGAAGATGCCGAAATCGCAAACGTCTCATTCCTTCGCGCCCCCCTCTGTCCTGCCGGACATCTCCCCCACAAGGGGGGAGATTGGCAGTTCCGCGGCCGGCTCTCCCCCTGCACAGTTGGAAATTGGCGAAAGCGGACGCGACAGTTCAATCTCCCCCCAAGTGGGGGAGATGTCCGGCAGGACAGAGGGGGGCGTGACAGAACGCCAACCGCCCGCAATTGGTGCACCTCTCCTCGGCCGCGACATCGGCTTCGTCTTCCAGGATCCCTCCTCCAGCCTCGACCCTGTCATGCCGATCGGCAAGCAGATCGCCGAAGTCGCACGCGCGCATCTCAGTCTGACCTGGCCGCAAGCCTACGCCAAAGCCAAAACCCTGCTCGAACGCGTCCGGCTGCCCGAACCGGAAGCCGCCCTGCGCGCCTATCCGCACCAGCTCTCCGGCGGCCAGAAGCAGCGCGTGGCGATTGCCGCCGCCATCGCCGCTGGACCGAAGCTGTTGATTGCCGACGAAGCAACCAGCGCGCTCGACACCATCGTCCAGGCCGAAATCGTCGCCCTGATCCGCCGGCTGGTCGCCGAGGACGGCATGACGCTCATCTTCATCAGCCACGACATAGCGCTGGCCTCCACACTTGCCGAACGCATCGCCGTGTTGCGCAATGGGGAACTCGTCGAGCTTGGAGAGACCCGCCAAATTCTCGACGCGCCGCGCCATGCCTATACACGGTCGTTGCTCGATGCCCATCTCGGCCTCGACGCGGAGCCATTGCTTGACGGACAAGGCGCTTCGGCATGACCGTGCTTGCCGTCTCCAACCTTGCCAAGCACTATCGTCGCGGCGGCAAGCCTTTTCCTGCGGTCGACGATGTTTCGTTCGAGATCGACCCGGCCGAAACGCTGGCGCTTGCCGGTCCGTCCGGCAGCGGCAAGTCGACCATCGCGCGGCTGGTGCTGCGGCTGATCGAGCCCGATGCCGGCCGCATCGACTTTGAGGGCATGGACTTCCTTGCGCTTTCCGGCGCTGCGCTGCGCGCCAAGCGCGCAAGGCTGCAGATGGTGTTCCAGGACCCGCTCGCGGCCTTCAATCCGCGCGCCACGGTGGCGCGCGTGCTGGACGACCCTTTGCGCATCCACGGCATCGCCTCGCGCGCCGAACGCCCGCGCCGCATCGCGGCGCTGCTGGAGCGCGTCGGCCTCGATGCCGGCCTTGCCGGGCGCGCCATCCACGAGATTTCCGGCGGCCAGCGCCAGCGCGTGGCGATCGCCCGCGCCATCGCCGCGCGGCCATCCCTGATCGTGCTCGACGAAGCGGTGTCGGCGCTCGATGTCTCGGTGCGCGGGCAGATCCTGGAATTGCTGCTCGACCTGCAAAGACAGGAACGGATCGCCTATCTCTTCATTTCGCACGACCTCGGCGTCATCCGCGCCGTCGCGCATCGCATCGTCATCCTCGACGCCGGCCGGATCACCGAGAGCGGCGATGCCCGCGCCGTCATCGCCAACCCGCAATCGGCGATCGGCAAGGCGCTGGTGGCGGCAACGCCGAGACTGGACAGGAACCAACCATGACCGACCCCTCAGCCAGAGCCGAAAAACTGTCGCGCGAGCTCGATTTCGCCTTTCGCAACAGGGCCGATCTCTATCGCCTCTTCCTGGATGAGCTGACCGCCGAGCTTGGCGCCGAAAGGGCCGAAGCGGTGATGATCCGCACCATCGAAAAGCGCGGCCAGGAAGTCGCCGCGGCGGCCTTCGCCGGTTTCGGCCCTAATGATGCGCTGGCGATCGGCGAGGCCTTCCTTTCCGTCAGTCCGGATGGCGGCCGCATGTATCCGACCGACGTCGATCGCGGCCCGGATCACATCGCTTTCAAGGTGAAGCGCTGCCCGCTGAAGGACGCCTGGGTCGAGGCCGGCGTTGCTGAGGAAAAGCTCGCTACGCTCTGCCGCATCGCCGGCGCCTTCGACCGCGGTCTGTTCGAGGCGACCGGCGTGCGCTTCGCCAACGTCACCTGGACGCCGGGCCATGGCTCCGGCTGCTGCCACATCGCGTTGACCAACCGCGACGCCGGCTAAAGCATGATCCCGAACCGAAGGTCAGCGTAGCAAAAAGTGGGAACCGGTTTTCGGATAAGATCATGCTCAAAAAGACCTAGCCGCCGACCATCAGCTTGACGACTTCGTCGTGATTGGTCTCGGAGATCTTGCGCTCGCCGGCCTGGATGCCGCGCCTGAGCACGACGATGCGGTCGGAGACGGCGAAAATATCCTGCAGATTGTGCGAGATGAAGATCACGCCGCGCCCTTGCGCCTTGAGCTGGTGGATGAGCGAGATGACCTTGCGCTGCTCCGGAACGCCGAGCGCCGCGGTCGGCTCGTCCATGATCAGAATCTGCGCGTCCCAATAGACGGCGCGGCCGATGGCGACGGCCTGTCGCTGGCCGCCGGAGAAATTGCTGACCGGCGCCTCCAGCCGGCTGACATGGAAATCGAGCCGGCTCATCGTCTCCTTGGCGGCCGTGGCCATCGCCTTGCGGTCGAGCACGGGCAGGAAGCCGAACGCCTTGCGCATCGGCTCGCGGCCAAGGAAGATGTTGGCGCCGATCGACAGATTGTCGGCCAAAGCGAGATCCTGGTAGATCGTCTCAATGCCTTTCTCGCGCGCCTCCTGCGGCGTGGCGAAGCTCACCGGCTCACCTCTCAGCAGGATTTCGCCGCCGGTCGGCTGATAGACCCCGGATATCGCCTTGATCAGCGTCGTCTTGCCGGCGCCCGTTTGGCCGGCAAGCGCCACCACTTCGCCCGGCCGCACGACCATGGAGAAATCGTTGAGCGCGCGCACGGCGCCAAAGTGCTTGGACAGGTTCCGGACTTCGAGGAGGGGAGCGGTCTGCACGCTGCTATTCATCCTGACGGGCTCCACTGAACCGGCGCTGCGCCTGGTCGATAAGGACGGAAATGATGATGACGACGCCGACGGCGATGAACTGCCAGAACGGCTCGACATTGACGAAGACCAGCCCGTACTGGATGACCGCGATCACCAGCGCGCCGGCCACCGTACCGAAGATCGTGCCGGAGCCGCCGAACAGGCTGGCGCCGCCGATCACAACCGCGGCGACGCTGTCGAGCAAGAGCGGTTCGCCGGCCTGCGCGGCGCCCGCGGTGAAGCGCGCGGCATAGAGCGCCCCGCCGAGGCCGGCGCACATCGCCGACAGCACGTAAAGGCGCAGTATGTGATCCTTGATGTCGATGCCGGCGCGGCGCGCGGCCTGCGCGTTGGCGCCGATCGCGTAATTGTGCTGGCCGAACCGGGTCTGGCTCAGAATGTAGTGCATCACGATGACGAAGATCGCGGTGATGATGACGAGGTAGGGCACGCTGTAGAACTTGCCGTTGCCGAGCAGCGCAAACCAGGAATTCTGCACCGGCACCGTTGTGCCCCCGGCAAGCAGGTAGGCGGCGCCGCGCGCGACGCCGAACATGCCAAGCGTGCCGATGAAAGGCGGCACCCTGAGGCGCGAGATCAACAGGCCGTTGATGACGCCGGGCACGCCGGCAACGATCACGGCGGCAAGAATTCCGGCCAGCATCGCCAGCGGCAAGGGGATGGCGGCTCCGGCCATGTTGGTCGCATGCGCCGCAATGACGGCGGCCAGCCCCATGATGAAGCCGAGCGAGAGATCAATGCCGCCCGAAATGATGACGAAGGTCTGCCCGGTCGCGAGCAGCAGCGGCGCCACGGCGAATATCGCAATCGATTGCAGATTGAACGGATTGAGCACGAAGGTCGCGCCATAGACGACCCTTGACCAGACCTCGAAACAGACGATCAAGGCGGCGAGGAACAGCCATGCGCGCCCTTCGGCGATGCGTCGGATCCAGCTCTTGGCCGCTTCGCTGTGGTCGGCCTGAGGGGCGATATGCTTTTCGGCCTGCTGGGTTGATGATGTCGAGGTCATGAATGCTCCGCGGGGCGGCTCGCTTCAGGCGCAGGTCCCCTCCCGGCAGGCCGGGAGGAGACCAAACGCGTTTGGTTACTCGGAGTATAGATACTTCGAGATGTTCGGATCCGCGATGTTGGACTTGTCCATGATCGTGAAGCCGGTGCCGATCGAAACCGGGATCGAATGGCCGGTCAGGTGCCCATAGGCCGAGACGACGCCGAAATAACCGATCTCTGCCGGATGCTGGGCGATCGCCACGTCCACCAGGCCGGTGTTGATGTTGTCGACGATGCTGGTCGGAGCATCGAAGGCAACCACCTTGACGGTGCCGGTCTGCCCGGCCTGCTTGACGCCGTTGGCGGCGCCCAGCGCCGAGAACAGATTGGCGCCGAAGACGCCGACGAGATCGGGATTGCGGGCGAACACCGCCTGCAGCTGCGAGGCCGCCTTGTTGGCGTCGTCGTCGTTGAACTGGGTCTCCAGCACGGTGATGCCGGTATGCTTGGCCATCTCCTTCTTGAAGCCCTCTTCGCGCTGGTCGGTGGTCGAGATGCCGGGCTTGACGTTCGATACATAGACCTTGCCCTTGTCGCCGATGGCGGTGGCCAAGGCGCGTGCCGCGATCTCGCCGCCGAGCACGTTGTCGGAAGCGATGTAGGCCAGCGGGAAATCGGCGTCGCCGGCGCCGGTCTGGTAGGTGCCGGTGCCGATGAAGGTGTCGACGGTGAGGACCGGGATGCCGGCGTCGTTGGCCTTGCGCAGCGGCTCGACCAGCTGAACCTTGTCGGTCGGCGCGATCAGGATCGCATCCGGCTTCTTGGCGATGACGGCGTCAAGCACCGGCACCTGGGTGACCGGGTTGAAGTCCGGGGCGCCCTGGAAAACCAGGTTCACGCCGAGCGCGTCGGCCGCCGCCTGGGCGCCCTTGCGCATGGTGATGTAGAAACCGTCGGTGGTCAGGCCCGGAATGAGCGCGATGGTGTACTTCTTGTCCTGCGCTTGCGCGGGCGCCATCAGCACCGTGGCGCTGACGGCGAGCGCCGCGAGCGCGGCAACGATCTTCTTCATGAACTCCTCCTCTTTGTGGTTGGCAGATTTGCCATTGCAAGTGACTGGAATGGCCGCCGATCCGCTCGGGATGCCGACGGCCGGGAACGCCTGTCTGCTGTCGCGGGCAGCTTTCCTCCCAAGCGCCCTCCGGTCGATATGTCAGCCGGTCGAAGCCGACCGGCCATTAGCCGCAGTCTCGTTGAGCAACTGCGCCACTCGGGGGTTCGTCCAAGCCGAGCGCACAAACTTGTAACACTTTGCAGAAATAAATTGCAACTCGGTTTTTCCGAGGTTGCAGCGACAGCTTTTTCGCACCGGACAGCATCTGCCTGCTCTGAAGAGGCCCCGGCGGACTATTGCTCCGAGCTTGCGGCGACACAACTGATTTCGCCGGCGACCTGCACTGGCCGGCTGCCAGCGGTTTAACGAGACGGCAGAGTGTCGAGGATGGCCTGCGCCGTCTTCGTGTCCGTCACCAAGGCATTGATGAGCCCGGCGCGGACGGCGCCGATGATCGCGGTTGCCTTCTCCGGCGAGGCGGCGACGCCGATCGCCAGCGGCGCGGCGCGAAGCTGTGCCGGCGACATCGCGATCATCCGGCCCTCCCCTTCCCAGGCGATCAGCGCGCCCTCGGCATCGAAATAATGCCGAAGCACGTCGCCCGCCGCGTGGACCAGCGCCTGCTCGCTCGGCGTCGCGGCGCTCGCCTCCGGCGCGTTGATGGCATGCGGCAGGCCGACGCCGACGATCGCGACGTCGGTCCGGTCCCAAAGCGCCACGGCATCGCGGATCGCGGTATCGCCAAGGAAGACGTCGCGCAGCTCGCTCGACGGCAGATAGGGCGCATGGATGAAGTGCGGCGTGCCGCCGAACTCCTCGGCCGCAAGCCGCACGAACTCGTTGATCTGGAAATGCGGGGCGTGCTGCTGCATGCCGCCGGTGGCGGCGACGGTGAGAACGCCCGGAATACGCGGCAGACCGGCCCGGATCACCTCGCGCACTGCGCGTCCCCAGCCGATGGCCACCACGGAGCCGGCCGCCAGCTGCGCCTGCTTGAGCAGGCCGCCGAGCGGAGCGGAGAGCGCCGTCAGCGCGCCGGCCGACGGCGTCTCGATCACCGCGGCGTCACGAAGCGCCAGCCGGTCGATCAGCTGTCTGGTGATGTCCTCCGGCGTCACCAGATCGATAACCTCGATCCTCACGATGCCCTCGGCCCGCGCGCGCTGCAGCAGGCGCGAGATCGTCGCCGTCGAGACGCCGAGCTGCCGCGCGATGTCGACCTGCGACATCTCCGCCTCGTAATGCAGCTTGGCGACCGTGTGCAGCATGGTGCGCGATGCGGTCGCATCCTGGATGGGAGAGGCAGACAGCTTGCAATTCCTTTCAGCAACGTGTTACACGCACATACGCCGACGGGAGTTATCGCGCAAATCCGGCGAACCCGCAACTTGAGGTCACGGCGCTGGCGAGGCCGCTTGTTCAGCAGCCGAAGGCACATCAAGGCGGCAAAAATCGCCCGCCGGCCGGCGGGTGAAACTGAACATTCCTGATCCGCGCCCTCGGCGAGAGAGCGCCTAACACGGACGAAAAGACCATGACGAAGATGACCACTGCGGAGTTGCGCGGCTACCAGCAAATCTGCGGACCGGACGGGGCCATGGTGGCCATCGCCTGCGACCAGCGCGGCGGCATGCGCACCTTGCTGGCGTCCGACCCGGCCGAGCAGGCCAAGATCACCAACGACATGCTCGGCGATACCAAGGCGGACATCACGCGCTACCTCGCCAGCGCCGCGTCCTGCGTGTTGCTCGACCCGCTTTGCGCCGTGCCGCGTGTGGTCGACGAAGGCGTGCTGAACCGCGACACCGCGCTGCTCATCGGCCTCGACGCCTCCGGCTTCGATGTCTCGCCCGAGGGCTACCGCCTGTCGCGCCTCGTTCCCGGCATCGACGCTCGGCGCGTGCGCGAGCTGGGCGGCACCGGCGGCAAGATCATGGTCTACCTCAGGGCCGACAAGCCCGCAGCCAACGAGCACAACATCGCCATCCTGCGCCAGTGCATCGCCGACTTCGGCAAAGAGGACCTGCTTTTGGTCGTCGAGTTCCTGACCTATCAGCTCGAGGGCGAAAGCCCCGAGGACTATGCGGCCAAGACGCCCTGGCTCGTCGAGGAAGGCACGAGGATTTCGCTGGAGTGCGGCGCCAAGGTGCTGAAGCTTCCTTATCCCGGCACGGCCGAGGCCTGCGCCAACATCACCACGATGGCGGGCGAGGTGCCGTGGGCGGTACTGTCGGCCGGCGTCAACCACGCGACCTTCCTCGGCCAGGTCGAGATCGCTATGCAGAACGGCGCGTCCGGCGTCATCGCCGGCCGTTCGCTGTGGAAGGACTGCATCTCGCTCGACCGTGACATCCAGCGCGAAAGGCTGAAGACCATCGCCGTGCCGCGACTGCGCGAGATCCAGGCGGTGATCGGGCACTATCGGCGGAAAGCCGCTTAGAGCATTGTAGGCAGACGCGAGGAACGGGCTTCCGGCTCCGCCTGAGCCGCGCCTTTCGAGATCTGCGCTCAGCAACGCACAGGACGTCATGCCACAAAGGTCGATGGCCATCGGGATCGATATCGGCGGCACCAATCTGCGTGCCGCCCGCATCTCGGGCGCGGGTGAAATCCTCAAGCGCGTCGCTGAGAAAAGCGCGCCCGATCCGGAACTGGTGCTCGGCCGCATCGCCGACATGGTGCGCCTTCTCGATACGCCCGAGGTGGCGGCCATCGGCGTCGGCGTTCCCGGCCGCGTCGATGCAAGGCGCGGCGCGGTGCTGTCGGGCGGCTACGTCGACCTCGCCTCGGTCGCCCTGCAACAGCGGCTGGAGAGCATGGCCGGCAAGCCCGTCGTGCTCGACAACGACTGCAACATGGCGCTGGTCGCCGAAATGGCGCTGGGGGCGGCCGCGGGGCACGACAATGTCGTCATGTTCACCATCGGCACCGGCATCGGCGGCGCCGTCGCTCAAGATCGGCACATCATGCGCGGGCGCGCGACGGCCGGCCAGCTCGGCCACATCAGCGTCGATGTCAACGGCGAGATCTGCGCCTGCGGCCGGCGCGGCTGCGTCGAGACCACCAGTTCGGGCACGGCGCTCGGCCGCCACATCGCGCGCGCCGGCCTGGGGCAGGGTGTCTCCGTCGATCTGCTCTTTGCTCGCGACGCGACCGGCGACGGCACGGCGCGCGGCATATTGGAGGCCTGGGCCAAGCCGTTGCGGGCGGCAATCGATTCGGCTGTCGCCATGTTCGACCCCGACCTTGTCCTGCTGGGCGGCGGCCTGGGCCGGGCGGCGCACCGGGCGCTTGCCCATGCGCCGGCGCTGGCGCCCTGGTATCAATGCCAGGTGGAGCCGGCCATGCTGGGCGACGACGCCGGCGTGATCGGCGCCGGCCTGCAGGCGCTCAAAGCGAAGGCAGGCACGCCATCGCCGAGGCGCGCCGTGCTCGTCAACGGTATCCCGGCAAGCGGCAAGAGCACCGTCTCGCGCGGCATCGCCGACCGCATGGGCTGGCCTCTGCTGGCGCTCGACACGGTCAAGAACCCGTTCCTCGAAATACTCGGCGGCGCCGACCGGGAATTCAACCGCACGCTTGGCCGCGCCAGCTACCAGGCGATCTGGTCCGTTGTCGGCGAAGCTCCGGCGGGCGCCACATTCGTCGTCGATGCCTGGTTCGGTTTCCAGCCGCGAGACGTTCTCGAGGATCATCTGCGTAAAGCCGGCGTCGAGCGGACCGCCGAAATCTGGTGCCATGCCCCCGGCGAGGTCCTTGCCGAGCGCTACGGCGCCCGGCTTGACCAGAGGCCCGCCGGCCATCCGGGCGCGGCTTACATCCCCGAGCTGATCGAGCTGGCCAAACGCGCCGAGCCACTGCGGCGCGGACCGCTTTTCGACGTCGACACGACGAAGCCGATCGACTTCGACGCGATCACCGCCTGGCTGCGGGCAACATTCCACGCATAGGCGGTCCTCAAGCGTCTGGCGGCTGCAGCGCCGTGCGGGCGATCTTCCAGGCGGATTCGACATGCCGCCGCGCCGCCGCTTCCGCCTCCTCCGGCTTGCGCGCCCGGATCGCATTCATGATCGCATTCATTTCGGCGATCGCCGGCTCCCGCCGGTTCACTGATGCGATCGTCATCGAGCGCAGCTGGTTGATGCGCACATTCAGCCCGCTGACGATCTCCCAGGCGACGCGCTTGTCCGCGGCCTCGAACAGCGCTTCGTAGAACCCGGTCGTCGCCCGCATCACCGCCGGCGGCTTGCCGGACGCCCAGGCCTCAAAAAGGGCCTCGAGCGCACGTTCGAGGACAGCCAGTTGGCCATCGGTCGCCGATAGCGCGCAGGCACGCGCCGCGATCCCTTCGAGCAGGGCTCTGAGCTCATAGATCTCGTCGGTGCGGCCGAGGTCGGGCCTCGCCACCGCCGGCCCATGTCCGGGGATCATTTGTACGAGGCCTTCAGCCTCCAATTGCCGCAAAACCTCGCGCACAACCGAGCGGCTGACGCCGAGCTGGTCGCAAAGCGGCCGCTCGACCAGCCTTTCGCCCGGCTGAAAATGAAAATCCATGATGGCCTCGCGCATGCGCTCGAGAGCCAATGTTCTCAAGGTCTTGGCGCTGCGGTCGATGCGAAGCGTGTCGTCCTGCATGTCCTTGCTCCCTGCGGCGCCACAAAAACAGATTCCATGGCCAATTGACAAGGTATTTGGTGCTCCATAGTATGGTATACCATAAGACGACACAGAAAATGGCGCTTTTTCGTGAGCGCCGCCCCGACAGAGGTTTTCATGCAGCCGGCCATTCGCAAGATCGTCACCTACACCGAGAACACGCTGATCGAAGGCGGCAAGGCAGCACCCAGGCCGCTGCGCCTGATCGGCGTTGCCGCCGTGCTGACGAACCCCTGGGCGGGTCGCGGCTTCACCGAGGACCTCTCACCCGAGATCCGCGCCTGTGCGCCCGTGCTCGGAGAGACCCTGACCCGCGAGATCATCGCCGCCGCCGGTTCGGGCGAAGCGATCGAAGGCTACGGCAAGGCCGCCATCTGCGGCACGTCGGGCGAGATCGAGCATGCCTCGGCGCTGATCCACACGCTCCACTTCGGCAACCACTATCGCCGCGCCGTCGGCGCCAAGACCTATCTTGCCTTCACCAATCTGCGCGGCGGGCCGAACACGCCGATCATGATCCCGCTGATGGACAAGAACGACGAAGGCCGGCGCTCGCATTACCTGACCGTGCATTTCCAGATCGGCGACGCGCCGGCCCCGGACGAATTGGTCGTGGCGCTCGGCGCTTCGATCGGCGGCCGCCCGCATCACCGCATCGGCGACCGCTACCAGGACCTCAGGGAAGTGGGCGACCTGCATGGCTGACGCCGCGCTTCAATGGACCCGGGCAGCCGCGCCCGACGGCACCAGCTTCATCCGCGCCGGATCGGGCGCGCCGGTGCTGTTCATTCATGGCGTCGGCATGAACGCGGCGATCTGGCGGCCGCAGATCGAGCGGATGGCGGATCGTTGGGACGTCATCGCCATCGATATGCTCGGCCACGGCCGCTCGCCGCTGCCGCCAGAAAATCCGGAACTGGCCGACTACGCCCGACAAGCGATCCGGCTGCTCGATCATCTCGGTCTCGACAAAGTGTCGGTCGTCGGCCATTCCATGGGCGCCCTCGTCGCGCAGGAATTGGCTCTGCTTGCGCCGGAGCGCGTCAGCCGCATAGTGTCGCTCAACGCCGTGTTCCGGCGTCCGCCCGAACTGGCCGCGGCAGTCCGCGAGCGGGCCGCCGCCCTCACCTGCCGCGGCGACGCGGCAGGTGCCGCGCAGACCATTGCGCGCTGGTTCGGCGATCCGGTTCCCGCCGGGCTCATGGCGGCAGCCGAAAAGACGGCGGCGGCACTAAGTGAGGTCGATCCCGAAGGCTACGCCCGCACCTATCGCCTGTTCGCCCGTGCCGATAGCGATCACGCCGACCGACTGCAGACCCTTGCCGTGCCCGCCCTGTTCATCACCGGCTCGGAAGACAAGAATTCCTCGCCTGCAATGTCCGCCGCCATGGCGCGACTGGCGCCGCAGGGCCGCTGCACTGTGCTGCCCGGTGAACGGCACATGATGGCGGTGGCAGCGCCCGACCTGACCACGCGCCACATCGTCGATTTCCTCGGCGAAGGCGACGCGGTCGAGCATGGCAACGGAGCGACAGACGCCGGCTTCGACAGCGGCGAGTTCCGCCGCGCGCTGGGGTCTTTCCTCACTGGCGTCACCATCGTCACCACGATCGGGCTGGAAGGCGAGCCGCGCGGCTTCACCGCCAACTCCTTCACCTCGGTGTCGCTCGATCCGCCGCTGGTCCTGGTCTGCATCGCCCACAAGGCTCTCGGACATCCGGTGTTCGCGACCGCAAAAAGCTTCGCCATCAACATCCTGAATGAGAGCCAGAAAGCGGCCTCCGGCATCTTCGCCTCGAAGGCGCCGGACAAATTCGCCTCGGTCGACTGGCAGCCGGGACGAACCGGCAGCCCCGTTCTGGACGGCTCGGTCGCCTGCTTCGACTGCGACATGGAGCGGCTGGTCGAGGCCGGCGATCATTCGATCCTCATCGGCCGCGTCCGCGACTTCCAGCACAATTCGGCGCAGCCGCTCGGCTATTGCCGCGGCGCCTACATCACGCCCGGCCTCAGCCAGGAGGCATTGGCCGCGGCCCAGCCCGGCACCGATGTCGGCGCCATCCTCGAAAATGGCGGTCGCATCCTGTTCCTGGAAACGCCGGACGGCTTCCTCGAACTGCCGCGCGGCCGGGGCCTTGGCTCGGCAAGCGACGGCAAGAGCCTCAACGGGCTTCTCACCGCAAAAGCCATCGAGGCGCAGCTCGGTTTCCTCTTCGCCGTATGGGACGATGCTGGCGACGCCTCGCGCACGCATGTCTATTATCGCGGCACGTTCGATGTGCCGGCATCGAGTGATCGCGGCATCCGGCTGATCGACATCGACGCGGTCGACGCCTTGAAGATCGCCGATCCGGCCATTCGCTCCATGCTTGCCCGCTATGTGCGCGAATGCACTGAGGATGCGTTCGGCGTTTATGTCGGCAACGAGGTCGAAGGCGAGGTGCGGCCGCTTGCTCGGTCTGATGCCGCTTCGCTCAATACAGGTGACCAGGGATGAAGTTCTCGCTCTTTGTGCATATGGAACGCACCGATCTCGCCAAGCCGCATACGGAGCTGCTGAGCGAGTTGGGAGAGCTGGTCCTTTTGGCGGAAGAGGCTGGCTTCGAGACCGCCTGGATCGGCGAGCATCATGGGATGGAATTCACCATCTCGCCCAATCCCTTCATCAACATCGCCTATCTGGCAGCCAAGACCAGCCGCATCCGCCTCGGCACTGGAACGATCATCGCGCCCTTCTGGCACCCGATCAAGCTTGCCGGCGAAGCCGCGATGGCCGACGTCATCACCGGCGGTCGTCTCGATATCGGCATCGCCCGCGGCGCCTACAGCTACGAATACCAGCGCGTCTTCCCCGGGCTCGACGCCTGGGGCGCCGGCCAGCGCATGCGCGAGATGATCCCGGCGATCCGCGGCCTTTGGGATGGCGACTTCGAATTCTCGGGCGAGTTCTGGCAGTTCCCTTCCACCACTTCCTCGCCCAAGCCAGTGCAAAAACCCTATCCGCCGATCTGGGTGGCGGCGCGCGACCCGAACTCGCACGACTTCGCCGTCGCCAACCAATGCAAAGTGCAGGTGACGCCGCTGGCTTCGGGCGACGATGAGGTGACAAGCCTGATGCAGCGCTTCAACGCCGCCTGCGATGCGCATCCGGAGATCGCACGGCCGGAGATCATGCTGTTGATGCACACATTCGTCGCCGAGGACGCGGCCGATACGAACCGTCTCAGCCAGGACCTGTCGAGCTTCTACTGCCAGTTCGGCGCCTGGTTCCAGAACAAGAAGCCGGTGCGCCAGGGCATATTGGAACCGCTGACCGCCGACGAGATCGCCGCCATGCCGCAATACGCGCCGGACAAGATGCGCCAGAACCTGGTGATCGGCGAGGCGGACGAAGTCATTTCCCGGCTAAAGGCCTATGAGGCGCTCGGTTACGACCAGTACTCGATCTGGATCGACAGCGGCCTGTCGCACGAGCGCAAGAAGAAATCGCTGCAACTGTTCATCGACCGGGTGATGCCGGCCTTCCTCTGATCGCGAGCTTCCATGACCGACGCTCTTTTCAGGAACTTCATCGACGGCCGCTTCGACGAGCCGTCCGCCACCTTCGACAGCGTCGATCCGTCGACCGGCGCGCCTTGGGCGACGATGCCGGCGGCAAGCGAAGCCGATGTCGATCGCGCCGTCGAGGCCGCGCACCGCGCGCTGCGCTCGGGTCCTTGGGCCTCGATGACAGCGACCGCGCGCGGCAAACTGCTGGTCAGGCTCGGCGACCTCGTCGCCGCCAATGCCGGCCGCCTGGCCGAGCTGGAGACGCGCGACACCGGCAAGATCATCCGCGAGACCCGCGCCCAGATCGCCTATGTCGGCGACTATTACCGCTACTATGGCGGGCTCGCCGACAAGCACGAAGGCGCGCATGTGCCGATCGACAAGGCGGATCTTGACGTCACCATCCGCCGCGAGCCGATCGGCGTGGTTGCGGCTGTCGTGCCGTGGAACTCGCAGCTCTTCCTCTCGGCGGTCAAGCTTGGCCCGGCGCTCGCCGCGGGCTGCACGGTCGTGTTGAAAGCCTCCGAGGACGGCCCGGCGCCGCTTCTCGCCTTTGCCGAGCTAGTTCAGGAAGCCGGCTTTCCCGCCGGCACCGTCAACATCCTCACAGGTTTCGGCCAGGACTGCGGTCGGCGCCTGACCAGCCATCCGCTGGTCGCGCGCGTCGCCTTCACCGGCGGTCCGTCGACGGCGCGCGCCATCGTCCGGAACACGGCGGAGAACCTCGCCTACACGACGCTGGAGCTCGGCGGCAAGAGCCCCGTCGTCGTCTTCGCCGACGCCGATCTCGACAGCGCCGCCAATGCGGTCGTCGCCGGCATCTTCGCCGCGACCGGACAGAGCTGCGTCGCCGGCTCGCGGCTGCTCATCGAACGTTCGGTGAAGGACGAATTCCTTGGCCGCCTGAAGCGCAAGGCCGAAGCGATCCGCATCGGCGACCCGCAGGACCCGGCGACCGAGATGGGGCCTTTAGCCACGCAGCGACAGCGCGACCGGATCGAGACCATCGTCGCCGAAAGCCTCGTAGCCGGCGGCAAGCTGGTCACCGGCGGCAAGCGACCCGACAGCGGCGCCGGCTTCTACTACGCGCCGACCATCATCGACGCCGGCGCCAGCGACCTGCCCTGCGTGCGCGAGGAATTGTTCGGACCGGTGCTCAGCGTGCTTGCCTTCGACACCGAGGCCGAGGCATTGGCGCTCGCCAACGACACGCCCTTCGGCCTCGCCTCCGGCGTCTTCACCTCAAATCTCGGCAAGGCGCACCGCATGGTGCGCGACATCCATGCCGGCGTCGTCTGGGTCAACACCTATCGCGCCGTGTCGCCGCTCGTCCCCTTCGGCGGCTATGGCCTGTCCGGTCTCGGCCGCGAGGGCGGGCTGGACGCCATCCGCGATTACACGCGCTCGAAATCGGTCTGGATCAAGACCTCGGACGAGCCGATCCCCGATCCCTTCGTCATGCGCTGAGAACGGCATGACGAGGGTGCACTGACAAGAACAAGAAACGGAACAGAGAAATCAGAGGAGAATGACATGAAACTGATCTTAGCCGGCGTTCTCGCCGGACTGCTTTCGGCGACCGCCGCCAAGGCCGACGAAATGGTCTTCACCAGCTGGGGCGGCACCACCCAGGAGGCGCAGACCAAGTCCTGGGCGGAGCCGTTCGCGGCCAGCTCCGGCATCAAGGTGCTGCAGGACGGCCCGACCGACTACGGCAAGCTGAAGGCCATGGTCGATGCCAAGAACGTCACCTGGGACGTCGTCGATGTCGAGATGGACTTCGCCATCAAGGCCGCCAAGGATGGGCTGCTCGAGCCGATCGACTTCGCGACGGTGCCCAAGGCCGATCTCGACCCGCGCTTCAGCAACGAGAACGCCGTCGGCAGCTTCTACTATTCCTTCGTGTTGGCATGGAACAAGGGCGCGGTCTCCGGCGAGCCGGCAAGCTGGGCCGACATGTTCGACACCAAGAAGTTTCCCGGCAAGCGGACTTTCTACAAATGGTCGGCGCCCGGCGTGATCGAGATCGCACTGCTCGCCGACGGCGTGCCGGCGGACAAGCTCTATCCGCTCGACCTCGACCGCGCCTTCAAGAAGCTCGACACGATCAAGTCGGACATCGTCTGGTGGGGCGGCGGCGCCGAGTCGCAGCAGCTCATCGCCTCGGGCGAGGCCGCCTTCGGCCAGCTCTGGAACGGCCGCGTCTTCGCGCTGGAGAAGGACGGCGCCGATGTCGGCGTCTCCTGGAACCAGAACCTCACCGCCGCCGACGTTCTCGTCGTGCCGAAGGGCGCCAAGAATAAGGACAGCGCGATGAAGTTCCTCGCCGCCGCGACCAGCCCGACCGGCCAGGCGAAATTCGCCGAGGCGAGCGGCTACGCGCCGATCAACACCAAGGCCAAGGCCGAAATGCCCGCCGACGTCGTCAAGGGCCTGCCCGACGCCCATGTCGATGGCCAGATCAACCTCGACATGAACTACTGGGCCGAGCATCGCGACGAGATCGCCACGCGCTGGTACGCCTGGCAGACCAAGTAGCCGCCACGACAGGAGCAGGGCGCGGCAACGCGCCCTGTTTGAAAGGGACGCCCCATGACGGCGAATGCTCTCAGACGCCAGTCTTTTGTCGGCCTGCCGACCGGCAGCGGCGGTGCCTTGCCGGCCCTGACGCTGGTCGGCCTGTTCTTCATCGTGCCGGTGGTCGCCTTGCTGCTGCGCAGCGTCACCGATCCAGAGCCCGGCCTGCAGAACTACGCAGCCCTTTTCGGCAGCGGCACCTATGTGCGCGTGTTCCTCAACACGTTCCTGGTGGCGGCCGTCGTCACCGCCGTCACTGTCGTCGTGGCCTTTCCGGTCGCCTGGATGCTGGCGATCATGCCGCCGGCGCTCGGCTCGATCGTTTTCGGCATCATCATCCTGTCGATGTGGACCAACTTGCTCACCCGCACCTATGCCTGGATGGTGCTGCTGCAGCGCACCGGGGTGATCAACCGGGCGCTGATGGGCCTCGGCATCATCCATGAGCCGCTGCCGCTCATCAACAATCTCACCGGCGTCACCATCGGCATGGTCTACATCATGCTGCCCTTCATGATCCTGCCGCTGGTCGGCACGTTGCGCGCCATCGACCCGATGACGCTGCGCGCCGCCGCCCTTTGCGGCGCGAGCCCGGCCCAGGCGTTCCGCCGCATCCTCGTGCCGCTGTCGCTTCCCGGCATCGCCGCCGGCGGGCTGATGGTCTTCGTCATGTCGCTCGGCTATTTCGTGACGCCTGCCCTGCTTGGCGGGACATCGAACATGATGCTCGCCGAGATGATCGCCCAGACCGTCCAGTCGCTGCTCAACTGGGGGCTCGGCAGTGCGGCCGCCTTCGTGCTGCTCGCCGTCACCATGGTGCTTTACGCGATTCAGCTTCGGCTGGTCGGCGCCAGGCGCCTCACCGGAGGGCTTTGAGATGCTGCTCGACTATGACCGGCTCGGATGGCTGCGCGCGGCGCTCGCCGGCTTCACCGCGCTGGTCGCCGCTTTCCTCCTGCTGCCGGTGATCTTCATCATCTTGCTGTCGTTCGGCTCGTCGCGCTGGCTGGCCTTCCCGCCACCCGGCTGGACGCTGAAATGGTATCAGGAATTGCTGGCCGATCCGGCCTGGATCGACGCCGCGCTGACCAGCGCCAAGATAGCTGCCATGGTCGCAATCCTCGCGGTGCTGATCGGCCTGCTCGCCTCCTTCAGCCTGGTCAGGGGCGAGTTTCGCGGACGCCAATTCCTGCGCGGATTGCTGCTGACGCCGATGGTGTTGCCGGTGGTCGTCTTCGCCATCGCCATCTATGCCTTCTTCCTGCGCATTGGGCTCGCCGGCACCACGATCGGCTTCGTCGTCGCCCACACGATCCTGGCGCTGCCCTTCGCCATTATTCCGATCGCCACCGCGCTCGAGGGTTTTGACAAATCCATCGAGGACGCGGCGATCGTCTGTGGCGCCAGCCCGCTGCAGGCAAGGCTGCGCATCACCCTGCCCTCGATCCGCATCGGCATCTTCTCGGCGGCGATCTTTGCCTTCCTCGCCTCCTGGGACGAGGTGGTGGTGGCGATCTTCATGGCGAGCCCGACCCTGCAGACCTTGCCGGTGAAGATCTGGGGCAGCCTGCGCGCCGATTTGAGCCCGGTCGTCGCCGCCGCCTCCAGCCTGCTCGTCGGCCTCACTCTATGCCTGATGATCGTGACCGCACTCCTTCGTAGAAGACTGTCCAGATGACCCGGCCATTCCTGTCCATCCGCGCGGTGAGAAAGGCGTTCGGCGCCTTCATCGCCGTCCATGACGTCACCATCGATGTGCCCAAGGGCGAATTCCTGACCTTTCTCGGGCCGTCGGGCTCCGGCAAGTCGACGACGCTCTACGCCATCGCCGGTTTCCAGGACCCGACCTCCGGCGACGTGCTTTTAGAGGACAAGTCGTTGCTCTCAGTGCCGTCGCACAAGCGCAACATCGGCATGGTCTTCCAGCGCTACACGCTGTTTCCGCATCTGAGCGTCGCCGAGAATGTCGCCTTTCCGCTGCGCGTGCGCGGGCGGCCGGATGCCGAGGTGAAGCGCAAGGTCGCCGACATGCTGGCGCTGGTGCGCCTTGAAAAGTTTGCCGACCGCTATCCCGGTGCGCTGTCGGGCGGCCAGCAGCAGCGTGTCGCGCTTGCCCGCGCGCTTGCCTACGATCCGCCGATCCTTCTGATGGACGAGCCGCTGTCGGCGCTCGACAAGAAATTGCGCCAGGAAATCCAGGCAGAGATCCGCCGCATCCACCGCGAGACGGGCGTCACCATCCTCTATGTCACGCACGACCAGGAGGAGGCGCTGCATCTTTCCGACCGCATTGCGCTGTTCAGGGAAGGCCGCATCGAGCAGATCGGCACCGGCGAGGATCTTTATCTGAGGCCCGCGAGCGAGTTCGTCGCCGGCTTCATCGGCAATTCCAACTTCTTGCCGGCGGAGCTTCTTGAGACCGAGAGCGGCGCGGCCACGGTGCGGCTGGCCGACGGCTCGGTCGTCAAGGGCGTGAAGGCCACGCAAGCCCTCGATCGCGGCCAGAAAGCCAGGCTGATGGTGCGGCCCGAAGCGTTCCGCCTTACGCCTGTGCCGGGGAACGCCTCGCTCACTGTCGAGATCGTCGACGCGGCCTTCTTCGGCGACCGCCGGCGCGTCGTGGCCCGCACCGCCTCGGGCGACGAGATCGATGTCAGGCCGACTTCCGATGCGGCGGAGCCGGACGGCGCAAATGCCGCTTCGAGCCGGCAAATCTTCTTCGATCCCGCGTCGGCCTTCCTGTTTCCGGCCTGACGGCTGTCGCCGTAGTTCTGTCGTTCAGGTGTCGGCGAAGACGTGCAGTTCCGCGCCCGCTTCGTCGATCGCGGCGCGCAGCTCGACCGCCGGTTCGCTGTCGGTGACGACGTCGGAGATATCGCTCAAAGCGCAGACGCGTTCCAGGCTGTTGCGGCCGAACTTGTCGTTGGTGACGACCAGCATCGTCGACAGCGCCCGCGCCATCATCGCCCGCTTCACCGCCGCAGCGCCCGAGATCATATCGCTCGGCCCTTCGGCATTGACGGCCGAGGCGCCGATGATGGCGACGTCGGCATTGTAGCGGCGCACGAATTCGACCGTGTCTTCACCGAGCACACTGGCTTCGCGGCTGTCATAGGTGCCGGGGCAAAGGATGACCCGAAAACTCGGATTGGCGCCGGCGACCGACGCGATGCCGATCGAATTGGTGATGACCGTCAGATCCCGCTTTAGCTGGGAAAAACTGCGCGCAACCTCGTAAGTCGTCGAGCCGCCGTCGATCATTACGATCCGCCCGTTCTCTACCAGCCCGGCGGCGCCCCGTCCGATGCGGGCGCGCTCCTCGACCATGGTCAGGCCGCGCTCGGCGATCACCGGTTCCGACGTCATCAGCGAGATCGTGGCGCCGCCATAGGTGCGGTTGATCAGCCCCGCCTCGCCGAGCTCGATGAGATCGCGGCGGATGGTCTCGCCGGCGACGCCGATGCGCCGCGCAAGCTTGGAGATGCGGATCGATGCCGAGCGACGGACTTCCGACAGGATCAGCTCGTGTCGCTCCTTCTTCGTCAGTCGGCCGGGCTCGATGTTCATCGCTCTTCCCCTTGCCGCGACCATTGCCAATGGCTAACGCCGGCGGCGCCGGGGACTCATCCCCGGCGTCAGGACCTTAGCCATGCCGGCACCGCGGGGAAAGTCGGCGCTTCAGTGCCTCAGGCGATCCCGCATTGCATACCACAGCATGCCGAGCACATAGAGCGGTCCGCGCAGCGCGGTGCCGCCGGGGAACGGCAGCGGCGTCAGCGTCGAGAACAGGTCGAGCCGCGAGGCGTTGCCCGTGATCGCTTCCGCGAGCAACTTGCCCGACAGCGTCGACAGAATGACGCCTTTGCCGGAATAGCCATGCGCGAAATAGACCTCGCCATAATGCCCGACATGCGGCAGGCGCGACGTCGTCACCGACACCAGCCCGCCCCAGGCATGGTCGATCCGGCAGCCGCGCAATTGCGGAAAGGTCTTTTCCATATGCGGCCGCACGAAGCCGGCGATGTCGGCCGGCGGCGAAGGCGTGTAGCGCTCGCCGCCGCCGAACAGCAGGCGTCCGTCCGCCGACATGCGGTAGTAGTTGACGACGAACAGCGTGTCCGAAACCGCGACATTCGCCGGGATGACATTGCGCTCGCCCAAAGGCTCGGTGGCGACGATGTAGTTGCCGACCGGCATGATGCGGCTGTTGACGCGCGGCTCCAGCCCCTTGAGCAGCGCATCGCCGGCCAGCACGACATGCTTGGCGCGAACCGAGCCTTTGTCTGTGAAGACCCGGATGGACGGCTCGCGCTCCAGCCGGACAGCGACCGAGTTCTCGTGGATGGCGACACCTGCGGCGGAAGCAGCGCGCGCGAGCCCCAGCGTATAGTTCAGCGGATGCATGTGGCCGCCGAGCCTTTCCAAGACCGCGCCCAGATAGGGCGTGTCCACCTTCTGCCGCGCTTCAGCCGCCGACAGGATTTCGACATCGGTAAAATTCATCACCTTGGCGAGGCACTCGGCTTCTTCCTCGAAGTCGCGCATGTCAGAGCCGTTGACAGCACCGACCAGATGACCGGTCAGCCTTAGATCGCAGTCGATTGAATGGCGCTCGATGATACCAAGCACCAAGTCCCTCGCCTCGAAGGCAAGGTCGAACAGCGCCTTCGCCCGTTCCGGGCCGAAGGCCCTGACCAGTCCCTTGGCGCCCTTGCGCAGGCCGGGGATCATCTGGCCGCCATTGCGCCCGGATGCGCCCCAGCCGATCTTGCCACCTTCGAGCAGCACCACTTTCAGGCCGCGCTCGGCGGCGTGAAGCGCCGCCGACAGCCCAGTGCAGCCGCCGCCGACCACCACCAGGTCGGCTTCGACATCGCCGATGAGAGCCGGATGGTCCGGGGCCGGATTGGCGGTCGCGACGTAATAGGATTTGCCGATATCGAGACCGGAATTGAAACCTGTTGAACGGGCCATGGGTCACACCTTGAGCAGCAGATGGTCGCGTTCCCACGACGTCACCACGGTCTGGAACAGGTCGAGCTCGACGCTCTTCACGCGCAGATAGGTCTGGAAGAAATCCTCGCCGAGCAGTGTCCGCACCGGCTCGCAGGCGGCGAAGCGGTCGAGCGCTTCCTCCATGGTCTTTGGCAGCGTGCTCTGACTGCGATAGGCATTGCCGAAAGCTTCCGGCGAGCGGCCAAGCTTCTGCTCGACACCGAGATAGCCGGCAATCAGCGAGCCGGCCATGGCGAGATACGGATTGGCGTCGGCGCCGGGCAGCCGGTTCTCCACCCGCCGCGCGGCGCGGCCGCCCATCGGCACACGCAGGCCGCAGGAGCGGTTGTCATGCGACCATTCGATATTGGCCGGCGCGCTGTGGTTCGGCCGGATGCGCCGGTACGAGTTCACGTTGGGCGCGAACAGCGGCATCACCTCCGGAATGTATTTCTGCAGGCCGCCGATGAACTGCGCGAACATCTCGCTGTCGTCACCGTCTTTGCCGGCAAACAACGGCTCGCCCTTCTCGTCGATGATCGACATGTGCAGATGCATCGAGCTGCCGGCCTGCGCCGCGATCGGCTTGGCCATGAAGGTGGCGTGCATGCCGCTCGCCTGCGCCGCCTGTCTCGCCATTCGCTTGAACAAAAGCACCTTGTCGGCCAGCGCCAGCGGATCGCCATGCAGGAAATTGATCTCGAGCTGTGCCGTGCCGGATTCATGGATCAGCGTGTCGAGCGGCAGGCCGACAGCGGCCGAGTGCGCGTAGATGCGCTGGATGACCGGTTCGAACTCTTCCAGCGCCTGCATGTCGTAAGGATGCTGCACGCTTTCCGGACGGCCGTTGCGTCCGACCGGCGCGGTCAGCGGCCGGTCCGGATCCGGATTTGGCGCCGTCAGATAAAATTCGAGCTCGGGCGCCATCACCGCCCGCCAGCCGCGCCGGCGATAGAGGTCGAGCACCGCCCTCAGCACATGGCGCGGCGAGGCCATCCATGGCCGGTCGTCCATGTGGAACGTGTCGGCGAAGACATAGGCCCTGCCGGCGCCGCCGCCCGGTGCGAGGCTGAGCGTCGAAAGGTCGGGCACCATCCGCATGTCGGGGTCCTGATAGGCGAACCCCTCGTCGATGGAGCCGGAATAGCGGCCGTCGATGGCGACCAGGAAGGCGCTGCTCGGCAGATAGAGCGCCCGATCCTCGAGCGATTTGAGGAACTTGGCCGCCGGCAAGGTCTTGCCGCGCAGCACGCCGTTCACGTCGGGCACGAGGCACTCGACCTCGTTTATTCCATGCGTCGTCAGCCAGCTTTGCGGATCGGCGCTGCTGGAGAGTGAAGTGTCTTGTCTGTCAGGCATCGGTCATGTCCGTACGAAGGAGAAGATCGCTTCGGCGGCACATCCGTTCCGGTAGGGCGTTATGTAAGCTGCGTTATCCGAGGACGGACGCCCGCCTGGTTGCCGGCCAAAAGGCCGGGTTCAGAGCGCCTGGCACTCCTTCGGTCCAGCCGTCACGAACGACATGCGAGCCGACCTTCGTCTCCTCCGCACGCTGCAGGTTCTCGTGGCGGCAGCAGCGCATGATCAGTGGCACCCCGCTCGCGCAAAAGAAATACCGCCGGCAAAAATCGAATGCCTTGCGCGGTATCGCTGTTTTGCAGCTTGCATGACGGGTCTCACTAGAGCAATTCCAGGAAAAGTGTGAGCGGTCTTCCGTCCGGAATTGCGTAAGAACAAAGGGATAGAGCGGTTCGCCGTTTCCGTGAAACGGTGAAACGCTCTAGGGTGGAGCCTATGGTTTGACCGATCATCGCTGCGGGCGCAAGTCCGCTTTACTGGACCAGCTCAGCCAATGCTCTCACCGCCATCGATCACCAGCGCCTGGCCGGTCATGAAGGAGGAGCGGTCGGAGACGAGGAACAGGATGGCTTCGGCAATCTCCTCAGCGCTCGCCCAGCGCCCCATCGGGATCTTGGTCCGGACATAGTTTTCGATCGCATCGCGGCCGCCCATCTGGGCGATGAACGGCTCGTTGAACGGCGTGTCGACCCAGCCCGGGCAGAGCGCATTGATGCGCACATTGTGTTTTGCGTAGTCGAGCGACATCTGCTTGGTCATCGCCACCACCGCGTGCTTCGATGTCGCGTAAGCAATCATCTCACGGTCATAGAAGACACCCGAATTCGAGGCGGTGTTGAGGATGACGCCGCCGCCCTGCGCGATCATCGCCGGCATGACGGTCTTCGCCGCCAGGAACTGGGCCCGCACATTGATCCGCCACGAGGCGTCCATGCCGTCGGTGCTCACTTCGGTCAGCGTGCCGCCGACCTGGATGCCGGCATGGCTGTGCAGGATGTCGATCCGGCCGTGCTTGCCGAGCGTTCCCGCGATGAGCTCTTCGACCGCCGTGTCGCTGCCGACATCGGTGGCGACCGCTTCGGCACGGCCGCCGGCCTCGCGGATGTCGGCCGCGGTGGCTTCGCCGGCCGCCGGGTCCCGGTCGGCGATCACGAGGACAGCCCCTTCGCTGGCCATGATCATGGCGCCGGCGCGCCCGATGCCCGACCCGGCGCCCGTCACCACGGCGATGCGATCTTTCAGAATCATGGATTTGTCTTTCAAGGCGATGGTTTCCGTCGGCCGAGCTGCCATTGGGCGAGCAGGACGAGCAGGACCGACGCGGCGAGCACGATGGTCGCGACGGCGTTGATCTCCGGCGTCACGCCGCGCCGGATCGAGGCAAAGACATAGATCGGCAGCGTCGTCTGCGCGCCGGCGACGAAGAAGGCGATGATGAAATCGTCGAAGGAGAAGGTGAAAGCGAGCAGGAAGCCGGCGATCACCGCCGGCATGATCTGCGGCAGCACGATCGAGCGGAACGTCGTCAGCGGCGTGGCGTAGAGATCGCTCGATGCCTCGACCAGATTGCGGTCGAGGCTGCTGAGGCGCGTGCCGACGATCATCGTCACCAGCGCCATCGAGAACAGGCCATGCGCGGCGATGATCGAGCCGTAGCCGAGCGCAAGCCGCGGCGGCTGGTCGGTCGGCCACAGCGAAGCGAGGAACGGGTTGACGACGGCGAAGAGCTGCACCAGCGCCACCAGCGTCGAGATGCCGATGACGACGCCGGGCACGACGATCGCGGCGCCCAGCAGCGCGTCGAAGAGCGCCCGCGTCCGCACGCCGACGCGCTGCAGGCCGAGCGCAGCGGCCGTGCCGCAGAAGGCCGCGAGCAAAGCGCTGGTGGTGGCGATGAACAGGCTGTTCTTCAGCGCCTCGACCAGGAAGGGGTTGGACAGCGCCTTGCCGTACCATTGCACCGAGAAGCCGGTGAACTCGCTGGCATGATGACCGGCATTGAAGGAGAACAGCACGACCAGCGCGATCGGCAGATAGAGGAAAGCGAAGACGGCAACGACGAAGGCGCGCATCAGATCAGGTCCACGCGGCGTGCGCCCGAAAGCCGGGTCGAGATGCGATTGGCGACGATCAGCACCACGACCGAGACCAGCACCAGCGTGATGGCGATCGCCGATCCGAACGGCCAGTTGCGCGATTGCAGGAAGAGATCGACCAGCGCGTTGCCGATGAAGAACACCTTGCCGCCGCCGAGCAGCGTCGGGATCAGATATTCGCCGAGCAAGAGGATCATCACCAGCGAGAAGCCGGTCATGACGCCGGGCAACGACAGCCTGAGCGTCACGCCGAGAAATGTCGACAATGGCATCGCACCCAGATCGGCGGAGGCCTCCAGCAGCCGGCGGTCGAGCCGCTCGAGGCTGACATAGATCGGCAGGATCATCAGCGGCAGATAGCCGTAGACGATGCCGAGCAGCACCGCGCCCGGGGTGTTGATCAGCCTGAGATCCTCGATCCCGACATAGGCGAGCAGCGCCGGGATGCCGCGCCCGCCAAGGATGTACATCCAGGCATAGGTGCGCATCAGAAGACTGGTCCAGAACGGAATGACGATCAGCGCGAGCAGGATCAGCCGCCAGCGCTGCGGCGCCCGCAGCGCCAGATAATAGGCGACGGGATAGGCGACGAGCAGGCAGGCGAGCGCGCCGACCGGCGCCAGCACCATCGTGTTCCAGAAGGCGGTCGCCCGCGCCGGCAGGTTGGCATATTGCGTGAAGGTGAGCGCCGCCTGATAGCCGCCCTCGGGCGCCCGCTCGCCGACGCTGAAGATGGCGATGGCGACGAAGGGCAGCACCAGGAACACGACCAGCCACAGCGTCGCCGGAGCGAGCAGCAGCGCCGTCAGGATATTTTTGCGAAAGAGACTGCCGCGCATCGAGAAAACCGGTTCAGAGCCGGCGGACATTCGTCCGCCGGTCTCGTTGTCTGGATCGGGTTTATGGCTGGCGCCGGTCAAGCCGACTTGAAGCGCGCCATCAGCTCGGCGCGGCCCGGATCGGTGAGCGTCGCGGCGGCGCCGAACTCGAGCGGCTTCAAAAGGTCGGCGGCCGGATAGAGGATCGGATTGTCCAGCACCTCTTTCGGCAGCAGCGCGTTGACCCGCGCGTCGGTCGAGGGCGCGCCATTGGCTAGATGCTCCTTCACCGCGACCTTCGGGTTCATCAAATAGTTGAGCAGGGCATAGCCGGCGGGCTTGTTCGGCGCATCCTTCGGAATGGCGTAGAAATCCGTCCAGATCTCGCCGCCTTCCTTGCCGAGCACATAGGCGATCTCGGGAATGTCGCGGTGAAGCTGCGCCCCGTCATTGGTCCAGCACATCGTCATCCAGGCATCGCCGGCGCGCATTCCAGGCTGGTAGTCGCTCGACACCGCGAAGAGATGCGGCTTGACCTTGAGCAGCAGCTCCTCGGCCTTGGCGAGCTCGTCCTGCTTCAGCGAGTTGAACGAGTAGCCGTGATATTTCAGCGCATTGCCGATCGTGGTCAGCTGGTAGTCATGCACCATGGTGCGGCCATCGCCTTCCGCCATCGCGGTGTCCCAGAACTCCTTCCAGCTCGACATCGGCTTGGAAAGCTTCTTGGTGTTGACCGCAAAGCCCGTCGTGCCCCAGTTCTTCGGCACCGCGTAGATCGTCCCGTCGATCGTGCCTTCCGCCGTGAACCGCGCATCCTCCTGCGAGCCGTCGAAATTGCCGAGCTTGGCCATGTCCAGCGGCTCGATGATGCCGAGCTTCTTGTAGGTCGAGATGGTGTAGTTGGTCGGCACGAACAGGCTCCAGCCCGAGCCGCCGGCCTGCAGCTTGGCCAGCATCTCCTCGTTCGACCCGAAGACGTTGACCTCGACCGCGACGCCCGTCTCGGCCTTGAAATTCTCGAAGGTCTGCGGGTCGTGGTAGTTCGGCCAGGTGGCGATCGACATGCGGTCACCGAGGTTTTCCGCAGCAAAGGCCGGCGTCGGCATGATGCCGAGCTCGCGCGCCATCACTGCGGTGGCGACACCGAGGCCGGTGAGGCCGAGGAAGTCGCGCCGGCTGATCGAGCCGCGCTTCAGGCGCATCAATTGGTCGACGAATTTTTCGGGGCTTATCGGCAGTCCGTCACGATAGGATTTCGACATGTTGGTCTTCCCTCTGGTTGGTCCCGTTGTTCTTTGTGCTGGGAAACGCCAGCGGCGCTCCGGCGGCAAAGCCGATGGCGACGGGTTCGCCCGGCTTGAAAAGGTTGCCCTGGCCGATCACGTGATCGGCCTTGGCGAGCAGCGATCCGATGCCCTGGACCTCGATCGCGTATTCCGCGGTCGAGCCCAGGAAAATCCGGTTGCGGACGATGCCCTTGAGGCTGCCGCTTCCGGGTTTAGAGAGGCTGAGCGATTCCGGCCGCAGGCTGACCGAAACGGCCTCGCCCCGGCTGAGCGGCACCCGCTTGCGGGCGGCGATGACCGTGCCGTCGGCGAGCGCGATGTCGACGAGGTCGCCGGAAAGGCCGGCCACCTTGCCGCTGAGCAGATTGGTCTTGCCGACGAAGTCGGCGACGAACAGATCGGCGGGCTCGTCATAGATCTCGCTCGGCTGTCCCAGCTGGACGACGCGGCCGCCATTCATGACGCAGACGAAGTCGCTCATCGACAGCGCTTCCTCCTGGTCGTGGGTGACCAGCACGAAAGTGATGCCGATCTCGCGCTGCAGGTTCTGCAGCTCGATCTGCATGTCGGTGCGCAGCTTCTTGTCGAGCGCCGCTAGCGGCTCGTCGAGCAACAGCACCGCCGGCTTGTTGACCAGTGCCCGGGCTAGTGCGACGCGCTGCTGCTGGCCGCCGGAAAGCTCGTGGATCTTGCGGCGGCCGTAGCCGGCGAGCTGCACCATGGCCAGCGCCTCGCCGGCCTTTGAGGAGATCTCGCGCGACGACAGCCGCGGCCTCGCCTGGCGCAGCCCGTAGGAAATGTTCTCCTCGACATCGAGATGCGGGAACAGCGCATATTGCTGGAACACCATGTTGACCGGACGCCGGTAGGGCGGCGTGCCGGCCATGTCGCGGCCGCGGATCAGCACCTGGCCCTCGCTCGGCTGCTCGAAACCGCCGATCATGCGCAGGCAGGTCGTCTTGCCGCAGCCCGAAGGGCCGAGCAGCGCAACGAAAGCCGAAGGCGGGATGGCAAGGTCGATGCCGCTGACCGCGGTGACGGCGCCATAGCGCTTGGTGACCGCGCGAAACTCGATATCGGGCACTGCAGTCAAGCCAGGCTCCAGCGACAGCGTGAGGCAATTTCGTGACGCTAGCAGAGCCAATGCCGACTAGTATATACCTCGCGAGTGGTATATTTAGCCGATTTTATCGTTTAGAGGGGTATGAGTTGGCTGCCTCCCGCAGTGACGACTACAACGCCTTAGCCGCCGTGATCGCTGCGACGCGCGAGACCGGCAGCGATCATTTCGGCAAGGCGATCGTCGGCTGGCTGCGCGGACATGTCCGCTTCGATCACTGCGTGATCTTCGGCTATCGCGGTGCTGCGCGGCCGCCATTGCTGTTCGAGACCTTCTCCCCGGCGGAGAGTCACATCTTCGTCGCGCTCTATCAGGAAGGGCCCTATCTGCTCGATCCCTTCCATCACGCCGCGATCGAGCGCAAGGAGGGTTTCTGGCGCATGCGCGAGCTTGCGCCGGACCGCTTCTATGCCAGCGAATACTACCGCTCCTATTACAGCCAGACCCGGCTCGCCGAGGAGGTCGGCTTCTTCGTGCCGCTGGCCGGCAAGGATGCGCTGGTGCTGTCGCTGATGCGACTGCGCGCCTCGGGGCCGTTCGGAACCGCCGACGCCAGGCTGCTGCGCGACATGGCGCCGGCGGTGGTCGGCTTCTGCAAGCTGCGCTGGCCGGCTCTGCCTGCCGACGAGATCGCGGCTCCGCCACCGGGAGAGACCGTCGCGACGGCCAACGAACTGGACCGCGCGCATATCTGGAAGAGCCTGTCGCTGACGTCGCGCGAAAAACAGGTCGTCGACCTAGTGCTGCAAGGTCATTCGACGGAATCGATCGCTAGGGCGCTCAGGATCGTGCCCGGCACCGTCAAGGTCCATCGCCGCAACATCTATCGCAAGCTCAAGATCAAGTCGCAGGCCGGCCTCTTCGCGCGCTTCGTTGAGATCATTGACGCGCGCATTGGATAGCGGGACTCAGGGCTGGCATCAGGCCGGCTGCCTCCCTTGCGGCGGCGCGCGTTAACCGTCTATCGTGCGGCTCGAAACCGCCGGACAGGTATCCTGGCGGCAGATTGCGTGACCAGACAGATTTCAGGACGGATGAAGTAGCGCATAGCCAATGGCCGACAAAACACAATTCGAACTGACTGCCCTCGACTCAGTACCCCTGCATGAGAAAGTCTATCTGGAACTGGTGCGGGCGCTGATGTCGGGTCAGCTCCAGCCCGGCCAGAAGCTGACCTCGCGCAAGCTCGCCAAGGAGCTCGGCACCAGCGACATGCCGGTGCGCAGCGCCTTCATGCGGCTGCAGGCGCTCAGGGCGCTGAGCCCGATGCCGAACGGCAGCGTCGAGGTGCCGACGATCTCGGCCGATCGTTTCCAGCAGCTGACCGACGTGCGCACCATCCTGGAAGGTACCGCCACCGAACTCGCGACAAAGCTCATCAACGGCAACAATCTGCGCGCCATTCGCCGCCATTGCACCGAGCTCACCCAGGCCGCCCGCAGCGGCGACATCGACGACTATCTGCGCAAAAACCATGACTTCAAATTCTCGATATACCGCCACTGCGGCAACGAGCAGATGATCTTCCTGATCGAGACGGTGTGGATGCAGGTCGGACCTTTTCTCCGCAATCTGCGCATCGGTTTCGAGGACGACCTCGCCGGCATTCTCGAAATCGACTACCACGAGGAGGTCGTGGCGGCGATCGAGGCCCAGGACGGCGGCCGGGCCCGCGCGGCCATCGTGCGCGACATCGACGAAGGTGCCGCGCACATTCTGAAGCAGATCAAGTTCCCGGAACTGCGGCATTAGCATTTCTGAACGTCGGCGATCCTTCGCGCCCCCCTCTGCCCTACCGGGCATCTCCCCCCTAGGGGGGAGATCAGCAGCTCCGGCGCCCCGCCTCATCTGCGACGTCGGCAATTGGCGAAATCGCCGATGACGGCCAATCTCCCCCCCAAGTGGGAGAGATGTCCGGCAGGACAGAGAGGGGCGCTGTCCCGCCGGCATCTCGTAGGTTCTGCCGCAGCCCACCCAGTAAACCGAATGCCCCCTTGGCTTTCCGTCGCCTGCCGGCTATGTTGCGATCGCAGATCGCAGAAAAAGGACCCGAAATGCCGCCCGATACCCCAGCTAGTGACTTGAAAAAATGAAGGAAACTTGCCCGGAAATCTCCAGGGCGGCCTTCACGAACTCACAAGCTGAAAAATGGATATCGTAGCCGAAAATGGCTACAGAAAGAACCAGGGGCTGGAAATTGGGCGATGCAATTGCGGACGTTTTGAACTGGCTTGAAAGCAGGAACGATATCCAGAGCCTGAGGGCCGCGGTGTGCGACCTGAACGGCATCATGCGCGGCAAGCGCATTCCGGTCGAGCAGGCGCGCAAGGCGCTCGAAGGCAAGCTGCGCATGCCCTATTCGCTGATCGGGCTCGACATCTGGGGCGAGGACATCGAAGGCAATGCGCAGGTCTTCTCGACCGGCGACGCCGACGGGCTTTGCCATTGGACCGGACGCGGCATCCTGCCGGTCAACTGGACGGCGCATCCGACGGCGCTTCTGCCGCTCTGGCTCGCCGATGAGGCCGGCGCGCCCTATCTCGGCGACCCGCGCCGCGCGCTTGCCCGCATCCTCGACCGTTACGCGGCGCTCGGCCTGACGCCTGTCACCGCCACCGAGCTCGAATTCTATCTCGTCGACCCGACATCCCAGCGACCTGTCGGCCCCGTCTCTCCCGTCACCGGCCGGCGCCTCGATTCCGACGCGGCGCTTTCGATCGACGAGATCGACGATTTTGAGGCCTTCATCCACGACATCTACGAAGCCTGCCGCATGCAGGGCATTCCGGTCGACACCGCGATCGCCGAGAACGGCGTCGGCCAGTTCGAGATCAACCTCAACCACGTTCCCGACGCCTTGCGCGCGGCGGACGATGCCGTGCTCTTCAAGCGCACCGTCAAGGGCATCGCGCGCAAGCACGGCTTTGCCGCCTGCTTCATGGCCAAGCCCTATGGCGAGCGCGCCGGCAATGGCTTCCATGTCCATTTCAGCGTCGTCGACAAGGAAGGCCGCAACATCTTCGATGACGGCAGCGACCAGGGCTCCGACACCATGCGCCATGCCGTCGGCGGCCTGCTTGCCGCCATGGCCGAGAGCACGCTGGTGTTCGCGCCGCATTTCAATTCCTACCGGCGGCTGCGGCCGCGCTCCTACGCGCCGACCGCTGTCGCCTGGGGTTACGAAAACCGCATGGTGGCGATCCGCATTCCGGGCGGCCCTTCCGCCGCGCGCCGCATCGAGCATCGCGTCTCGGGCGCCGACGCCAACCCCTATCTGGTGCTGGCAGCGATCCTGGGTGCCGCGCTGATGGGCATCGAAAAAGAATTGTCGCCCGGCGAGCCAACCGGCGGCGAGGGGCAAGGGCTGACGCTCGCCAAACTGCCGCCGGATTGGGCCTCGGCGATCGCCGCTTTCGAGACCGGGCCGCGCGTGGCGGAAATCTTCCCGGCCGTGCTGCGCGACGGCTTCATCGCCTGCAAGCGCCAGGAGCTCAACACCTTTGCGCTCAACGTCAGCGACTTCGAGATCGAGACTTATCTCGAAAGTGTTTAAGCGCACGCAGGGGCGATCTACTCTCCCGACCGCGCCCGCTGGCGCTCCTGGACGATGACCGCCAGGATCAGCAGCGCGCCCTTGGCGAGCAGCTGGTAGAAGGTCGGCACGCTGGTCAGGATCATGCCGTTGTTGAGGACGCCGATGATCAGCACCCCCAGCATGGCGCCGATGATGGTACCCTTGCCGCCCTGCAGCGCGCAGCCGCCGAGGATTGCGGCGGTGATGGCCTCGAGCTCCAGCCCCTGGCTGCCGGAGGCCGGCTGCCCCGACATGGTGCGGCTGGCGAGCACCAGGCCGGCCACCGCCGCGGCGAAGCCGCTCATCGCGTAGATCGAGATCTGGTAGCGGCGGATCGGAATGCCGGCGAGCCGCGCCACCGTCGGATTGCCGCCGAGCGCATAGATGTTGCGGCCGACGACCGTCTCGCGGGTGAAGACGATGAACGCCGCCATCGCGGCGATCAGCAGCCAGATGGCGAAGGGCAGGCCGAAGAGCGTGCCGATGCCGAGCGCCCGCAGGCTGTCGCCGGTGATCGGGATGGAGTTGCCGTTGTTCATCAGATAGGCGAGGCCGCGGAAGGCCGACATGGTTCCAAGCGTCGCTATCACCGCGTTGACCGGGCCGTAGACGATGATCAGCCCGTTGACCGCTCCCGCTATAAGCCCGGCAAACAGACCGGCGAGGATGCCGGCCGGGATCGAGCCGGTTTGCTGGGCGGCGACGGCCAGCACCATGGTGCTTAAGCCGACGATCGATCCGACCGAGATGTCGAGCCCGCCGGAGACAATGACGACGGTCTGCGCCATGGCCAGGATGCCGAGAATGGTGACCGCGAGTCCGATATTGATCAGGTTGCGCGGCGTGAAGAAGACGTCGGGCCTGAGCGCGCCGAAGATCGCCAGCAGCACGACAAGCGCGATGAGCAGGCTGATGTTCTGCGCGCCGATGCGGCCGAACAGGCTTGCCGGCGCGCTCTCGCGGCCAGCCGTTGCGGTATCGGTCACGATACCCTCCTTTCGATTGTCTCTTTGCCCGAGCGCATGGCGAGCGCCAGCACCGCCTCCTCGCTAGCCTCGCGCCACGGAAGCTCCCCGCTGATGCGGCCGTTCTGCATGACCAGGACGCGGTCGGCGAGGCCGAGCAGTTCCGGCATTTCCGAGGAGATGAGCAGGATGGCGAGTCCCTGGTCGGCGAGGCTTTCGATGAGCCTGTAGATCTCCGCCTTGGCGCCGACGTCGATGCCGCGCGTCGGCTCGTCGAGGATGAGCACCGCCGGGCCTCGCGCCTGCCAGCGCGCGAACACGACCTTCTGCTGATTGCCGCCGGAAAGTTTGCCAACCGCCTGCTCGATCGACGGCGTCTTCACCCTGAGCTCGGCGACGTGGCGGGCGACCAGCGCGCGCTCGCGCCTGCGGCTGAAGAAGCCCCAGCGCGAGACCTTGTCGGGCACCACGAGGCTGACATTGTCACGCACCGCCTGCATCAGAAGCAGCGCTTCCTGCTTGCGGTCCTCCGGCACCAGCCCGATGCCGACCGCAACCGCATCCGCCGGCTCGCGCGGCCTGTAAGGCCGGCCACCGACGGCCATCCGCCCGGAGAGCAGCGGATCGAGGCCGACGATGGCACGCGCGACTTCCGTCCGCCCGGCGCCGACGAGACCGCCCAGCCCGACGATCTCACCCGCCCGCACCTCGAAGCTGATCCCCTCGACTCGGCGTGTGGTGACGTCTTCCAGCGCCAGCCGAACCGGCCCGAGCGCGCGTTCCTTTCGATTGAACAGGTCGCTCACCGGCCGGCCGACCATCAGCCGCACCATGCGCTGCTCGTCGAGCGCGTCGATCGGCTCGTCGGCGACACGGCTGCCGTCGCGCATCACCACGCAGCGGTCGGCAAGCTCGATGATCTCGCGCAGCCGGTGCGAGATGTAGATTACCGCGACGCCGTCGGCCTTCAGCCGCCGGATGACGCGGAACAGCCGCTGCGCCTCGTCCTCCGTCAAGGACGAGGTCGGTTCGTCGAAGGCAAGCAGCCGTGCGCCCGGCCTGAGCGCCCGCATGATCTCGATGAGCTGCCTGAGCGCCGGGCTGAGGCCATGGCAGCGCCGGCCGGGCGACAGCACGTCGACCACGCCGAAGGTGCCGAGCAGCTCGAGGCTGCGCCGATCGAGATCGGCGCGGTCGAGGAACAGCCCACCCCGCGCCTTGATGTCGCCGATGAAGATGTTTTCCGCCACCGTCAGCTCCGGGATGATTTCCGGCTCCTGGTGGATGACCCGGATGCCCGCGCCATGCGCTGCGCGCGGCGAGCTGAGCTGCACCGGCTGGCCGTCGACCAGCACCCGGCCGGCATCGGGGCGATGCTCGCCTTCCAGCACGCGCATCAGCGTCGACTTGCCGGCGCCGTTCTCGCCGATCAGCGCTGTGATCTCGCCGGCATTGAAGGCAACCGAAACGTCGCGCAGCGCCTGCACCGCGCCGAAGCGCTTGCTGACGTTCTCGACGGAAACGACGGGGACGGTCATCGGCGTGCGGCTCCATATGAAGCCGCACGCCGTGAGGTCGCCAACAATGAGGCCAAAAAGAAGCCTACGACTTGCAACCGAGCGTGTCCTTGAACTTGGCGAAGTTCTCGCCGCTGATCAGGGTGGCGTCCTGGAAGTAGTCCTTCTGCATCTCCTTGCCAGTGGCCTGGTCATAGAGCGCCTGGATGGCGGCGGCGCCATGCTTGGCGCTGTCCAGCCACATGGTGCCGCGGAAGCCCGAGGGCTTGCCGGCGCCGAAGGCCTCGCAGGAGCGCGAGCCGTCGATGCCGATACCGATGACGTTCTCCGGCTTCATGCCGGCATTCTCGGTGGCGCGCACGCCGCCGAGCACGCCGTCGTCGTTGCAGGAGAAGAATATCCACTTCTCGGCATCCGGATTGGCGGTCAGCGTCGTCGAGACCACGTCGATCGAGTTGACCATGGTGTTGTCGTAGGGGATCGAGACGATGAGCGACTTGATCTCCGGGATCGCCGCGACCAGCGCCTCCTCGGCGCCCTTGTTGCGGCGCATGCAGGTGTCGGCCTTCTGATCCTCGATCGAGCCGACGCGCACCTTGGAGAGGTCCTTGTCCCAGCCTTCGGCCTTGACGATGCGGGCGATCTCGGTGCCGACCTGCTTGCCGATGTTGAGTGCGTTCATGCCGACATAGGCGACCGGCGTGCCGTCGGCGAAGGCGATATCGTCGTCGACCGCGATCAGCCCGATCTTGGCGGCTTTCGCCTTGTCGGCGACGACCGGGCCGAGCGAGCGGTCGGGCACCACCACGGCGATGCCCTTGACGCCGTCGCCGACATAGGTGTCGAAAGTGGTGACGGCGAGGTTGGCGTCGAACTGGACGTCCTGCACCAGAAGGTCGACGCCGAGCTCGGCGGCCTTGTCCTTGGCTCCCTTGACCTCGCGGACGAACCAGGGATGGTCGCCCATCTTGTTGATGTAGCCGAACTTCATCTTGTCCTGCGCGCCCGCGCCATGGACCGTCAAAGCGACGGCGGCTGTGGCTGCTGCCACAAGGCATGCCCTGATCATGCTTTTCATTGGCTTTCCTCCCTGTCGATCCCGGCCGGCGGGACGTGATCTGCTTGAAGACGTTTCCGGCGACCGGCCGCCGGCGCGAAACCTCATTCGTGGTAGAGAACCGAGCGCCCGCCATCGATGACGATGCAGGCGGCGTTGATGAAGGGCGCCTCGTCGGAGCCGAGGAAGACCGCGGTCATCGCCACCTCCTCCGGCCGCCCGATGCGGCGCGGCGGGTGCAGGTCGTAGGTGCGTTGGCGCTCGGCCTCAGGGTCGGGGAACGTGTTCCAGTAGTCGACAGCGATCTGCGTCTCGATATAGCCGGGCGCGATCGCGTTCACGCGCACACCTTCGGCCGCGTATTGGATGCCGAGCGAGCGCACCAGGCCGAGCAATCCATGCTTGGCGACCGGGTAGGGAAAGGTCGAGGGGATGATCGCGAAGGAATGGCAGGAGGCGATGGCGACGACCGAACCCTGCTTCTGGGCGCGCATCGCCGGCAGCACCGCGCGCGCCGAATACCAGACGCCATCGAGATCGACGGCAAAGCAGCGCCGCCATTCCTCTTCGGTGGTTTCCAGCGGCTCGTGGAACACGTTGATGCCGGCATTGGCGACCAGCACGTCGATGCGGCCGAAGGCGCTGAGCGCCTGTTCGGCCATGGCTTCGCAGGAGCTGCTGTCGGCGACATCGGTCTCGATGAACAGTGCCCGCGCGCCGCTTTCGACCAATGATGCGGCAACGCTCTTTCCGGTGGCCGCGTCCTTCTCCGCCACGACGATCGCAGCACCCTCCGCCGCCATCGCGCGCGCCGTCGCCTCGCCGATGCCGCGGCCGGCGCCGGTGATGATGGCCACCTTGTCCTTGAGACGCCCGGCCATCGTCACCAGTCCACGATGGTGCCGTCGGCAAGGACGGCATGAGTGGTGTGCATGACCTCCGGCCTGTAGGGATGCCGGTCGGCGACCGCCTCATCGACCTCAACGCCGAGCCCCGGCGCGTCCGGCACCTGCCAGCAGCCGTCGACCATGCGGATCGGTCCCTTAACCACCTCGAAATACCAGGGCACGGCGCCGACCATTTCTTCCTGGATCAGGTGGTTGGGCGTGGAGACGGCGAAATGCAGGGCGGCGGCGCCGGCGATCGGGCCGAGCGGGTTGTGCGGCGCGACGCCGACGGATACCGCCTCGGCCATCGCGGCGATTTTCTTCGCCTCGAGCAGGCCGCCGCAGTGGCAGATGTCGGGCTGCACGATATCGACCGCTCTTGCCCGGAAAAGATCGTCGAATTCGGGACGATCGATCAGCCGCTCGCCGGTGGCGATCGGCACGCGCGACTTGGCGGCGAGTTGCGCCAGCGCGCCGGTTTCGCCGGGCGGCAGCGGCTCCTCGATGAACATCGGCCGGTAGGGTGCCAGCGCGTCGATATAGGCGAGCGCGGTTGCAGCCGAGGCGGGGCGGCCGTGGAAGTCGACCATGATCTCGACCTCCGGCCCGACCGTCTTGCGCAGCGCCTCCATCAGGCGGCCGACCTTTTCGACCTCGGCGAGCGGGGCGTGATAGTGGGTGTAAGGGATGAACACGGCCTTCAGCGCGCGATAGCCTCTCGCCACCACCTCGGAGGCGCGCTGCACCAGCGGCTCGGCGTCGAGCGTTTCATAGACGGCGCGCATGTCGCCGAGGCCGAGATGGGTATAGACCTTGACCCGGTCACGCACCTTGCCGCCGAGCAATCGCCAGACGGGTTGGTCAAGCCATTTGCCGAAGATGTCCCAAAGCGCCAGCTCGATGCTGGAAACGGCCGACATGCCGATGACGCCGAGCCGCCAGAACGAATGCTTCTTGAGGATGCGCACCGCCTGTTCGATGTCGCGCGGATCGCGCCCGATCAGAAGCGGGGCCAGGTCGTTGACGGCGCCGACCACCGCCTGGGTCTTCCATTCCAGCGTCGCCTCGCCCCAGCCGTAGAGGCCCGGCTGGTCGGTCTCGATGCGCACGAACACCCAGTTGCGCATGTCCGCGTTCACGACGCGCGTGGTGATCGCCACGATTTTCAAGCGCAACTCCTCCCAGGCGACACTTAGATCATATGAAAGCGAGTTATCATATGATCTAAAATGGCGTCAAGGCGGAAATGTCAGCCCCTGGCGTGGAGATCGTCGGCGGCGATGTCGAGCAGCCTGTTCATGGCGGCACGGGCGCCGGCTGTATCGCGGATACGGATCGCCTCCAGCACGGCGACATGAGCGGAAAGCGCGCGCGACTGCGCTTCCATCAACGGATTGGTGACCAGAAATGTGGCGCGCAGCGCGGCCTCCAGCATGCCGACCAGCCCCTTGAGCACGACATTGTGGCTGGCGGCGATGACGCCCTTGTGGAAGGCAAGATCCGCCTGGCAGACGGCGTTGAGATCATTGGGGATGTTGTCGCGCATGCCGACCACCGCGCGCTCGATCTCGGCGAGGTCGGCGGCAGTGGCTCGCCTGGCCGCAAGCTCGGCCGCCGCCGGCTCGAAGATGCGGCGCGCCTCCAGAAGGCCGGAAACCAGCTCCTCGTCGTCCTGGATCGCCGGGTGCCAGCCGAGCACCACGGGGTCGAGCAACCGCCAGTTGTCGCGCGGCAAGACACGCACGCCGGCCCGCCGCCTGGCTTCGACCAGGCCTTTGGCCGACAGCACCTTGACCGCTTCCCTGACCGAGGTGCGGCTGACGCCCAGCATGGCGCAGAGCTCGTCCTCGCGCGGCAGGGCGTCGCCGGGAGCGTAGTTCCCGCCCAGGATACGGCTGCCAAGCACGCTGACGACGGCGTTGTGCACGCTTGCGCCACCCTGGTCGACCGAAGGCATCCAGCCGATTGCATCCGAAGGAACGATGGTTTCCACGCAATCCTCTCCGGTGAAAGCACGCTACTGTCTGTTGTATGAAACGTTAGGTCTTATGTAAATTGGATATTCATATGATGAATATCGCCAATCGCCGGGCAACGTGGCGGAGAGTCGGACTGAGAAAGCAGCCGGCAGCGATGTTCAGCGCGCTGCCCAGACCAGTCCGCGGCGCAGGATCGTGCGCATCTGCGGCACCTCGAACTCCTTGGCCACATGGCCGAGCGATGAATAAAACACCCGTCCCTTGCCATGCCGGCGCTTCCAGACCACCGGCATGACGGCGCCGTCGATCCATGGCGCATGGTCGCCAGAGAAGGTGGTGGTCGCCAGCACCTCGTTCGAGGGATCGACATGCATGTAATACTGCTCGGAGCGGTAGGCGAAATCGTCGATGCCCTCCATGACCGGATCGTCGCGCCGCACGATGTTGACCCGATAGTCGATGATGTTGCCGGGATGCGCGACCCACTGGCCGCCGCACACGAACTGGTAGTCTGTCGATTCGCGAAACGCATCGCCCATGCCGCCGTGATAGCCGCCGAGCCCGACGCCGTTTTCGACCGCTTTAGTGAGATTGGCCTCTTCGGCCTTGGCGAGCTTGGACATGGTGTAGATCGGCACGATCAGGCTGAGCTCGGCGATTGCCGGATCGGCGAACGCCGCGGTCGTGTTTTCCACGCGCACGGCGAAGCCTTCCTCCTCGAGCATCGCCTTGACGACTCGCGCCCCTGCTTCGGGTTCGTGCCCTTCCCAACCGCCCCATACGATCAGTGCCTGCCGCATCTTCTGCTCCTCATGCCGTAAAGCCACGCGGCCGGAGATGGCAGCGGGGCGTTAGGCGACCATCGCCGCAATGGCTTGTCGAGTCGAGTTACAAAAGGCGTTTGGTGGCGCAGGAAATGCCGACACCACAAACGAGAACAGCCGCGCAAGGCGGGCCGTTTTGGTATTTGGTTGGGCGCAGCGGTTTTGGGGCAACGACATGCATCAAAACAAAGACCTAAAGCGCGTCGCCTGAATCCGTTTCGATACGACGCGCTTTAGGCAGGTTGAACCGATCTGATCTTGCCGTCGCTGTCGATAACGCAATTCGTCGGCTTGCCGCCGACATTGAGCTCGACCTGGTAGCTCGTCGAATCGAGTTTGCGCGAGCTCATGGGCAGCACCTTGCTGCTATCGACGCCGCTCGATTTCACGGCCTCGTTGGCGCAAAGCAGTTGCAGATCGGCTGGCGCCGTTTCCAGCGTCGTTCTCGACATCTGGTCCGGGGTTGGCGTGCTGGTGCACGCGCTCAGCGCCGCAAGGAAAACTGGAAGCAAGCTGAACGCCCGAGCCCGGGCCTGGTTTTGCCTTCCGTATCTCTCTGTTGGCATGGTCGAGCCCTCCGGTTTGCCAATTCAGACGCCCTTGAAGAGGGCCGCTCCTTGCATCAACACAATGACCTTGGCCCCTACCTTGATGCGGGAATGGAGGTCGACGATGTCGTCATTGTTCATCCGGATGCAGCCCGAAGACACATCCAGTCCGATCGTCCAGGGCTCCGGCGTGCCATGGATCCGGTAGATGGTGTCGTGATCACCCTCATAGAGATACAGCGCTCGCGCACCGAGCGGATTGTCCGGGCCGCCGGGCATGCCGTTGGCCCATTTGGCCGCATTGGCATCGCGGGCAACCATTTCCGCCGGCGGCGTCCATGTCGGCCATTCCGCGGTGCGGCCGACACGCACGATGCCCGCCCATCCGAAGCCATCCCTGCCGACACCGATGCCGTAGCGGATTGCCTGCTGCCCTGGTTGCACCAGGTAAAGAAAATGCTGGTTGCCATCGATGATGATCGTGCCCGGCAACTCGGCGGTCCGGAACTTGACGACTTGCTGGCGGAACGATTCCGGCACCTGCTTGTGAAGCCTGTAATATTTGTAGGCCTTGGTACGGTCGTAATCGATCCATTGTCTGGTCTGCGGGTTGTACACCTGCGTTCCGCCGGCAAAGGCGATCGAAACCGAGGCTGCAAGACCGGCAGCCGCGAGAAGCGCCATCCGCATGTGCGCGAAGCTTTTCGGATACCTTGCGGAACCTGCTTTCTTCGAGCCTGCGGTCATGGCCTTGCCCATCCTTTGACGCGACCCTCGTGCTTCGCCACCCATTGCACGGCGAATTCATAAGGATCCTGTCGTTCGACCTGGAGTGCGTAGCTCATCTCGATCGCCTCTTCGGGCTTGAAGTCGATGCGATCCAGGAAACGAGCCACCTCGGGATGTTTCTTTCGCAGCGCTGTCGCATAGCCGATGTGGTAGTGGGCGGTATCCCATCCTACCGACGCACTCGATTTCGACAGCCATGATGCAGGATCTTCCGAGGGCAGGACGATCTTCCACTTGGCCGGATCATAGGGCGGTTCGGTAAGGCGGACGATGTCGTGCAGCTTGAAGACCACATGCGGAGCATAGCAGCTGAAAACCATCGGGCGATCCGTGGCTTCGGCGGCGTCCACCGCCGCCATGCCGACATCCTCCGGCATTTCCAGCAGCCTCATCGTCCTGGCATAACCATAGCTGTTGGCGCGGATACGCTCGATGGTGGTCGACGACCATGTCTCGGCGCCGATCCACATCTCGCCCTTGCCATCGCCGTCGGTATCGAGCGCTGCGGTCTTCTTCGGATTGTCGAGGTCCGAAATATCCTTGATGCCGTATTTGTCGGCAGCAACCCGCGTTGCGCAGATGCCCTGCCATGCCGGCACGCCAATCGGGCTGATCGCGACGGTGCCTGCGTCGGTCACGTATTTCTTGACGAGGTTGTTCAGGTTGGGAAGCCAGACCTCGGGGTGGATGTCGACCTCTCCCGTGTCGAGGCCCGCGAACGCGATAAGGGTGCCCATCTCCACCACATCCGCATCGAGCCCGAACTCCTTCTTAAGGCCAACCTTCAGAATGTTGGCCGTCGCCTGGCCCGACGACCAGTTCGGCATCGCAATGACAAGGTCGGCGGCGTGAGCTTCAATGCTCAGCATGACCGCGGTTGCCGCCAGAGCCACCTTCTGGAATGAGAGCCACGCCGCCATGTTGGTCCTCCTATGCATTCACGCTCGTGTTGGCCCTGAGGTCGACACCTGATTCAAACTGTCACGAACTGCCTTCTTTCGGCGGCAGCGATCAATCCTGTTCTTGATGAGAAGAGACAACAGAGCCGGAAGACAGAACCAGCATCGTCTCGTTCTGGATGTGGATTCGCTTCTTCCCCTCGGGCGAACTCTTTCGCTTCAATCACCTCTGCTCTTGCGATCATTGATGATCGGTAGACCCAAGGCAATTCTGTAACTGTTACGAACCAGGAACGCGCCGGGCGTCGCGATCATCGCGCGGCAGTAAGAATCGATATCCATCGCTCGCCGGCTGGACCGTCACAGTCACAACGACCATCCTCGAACGACGAGCCTCAGCCCTTGCCGGGATCAGGCAACCATCCATTTGTGACGCGTCTGGGAAGGAAGTTCTCCGAAAATTTCCTGGTAGAAGGCGGCGAACCTCCCAAGGTCCGTGAAACCGTAGTCAAGGGCCGCTTGCGTGACGCTGATATGTGCCGGCCCTGCCGCATTCAACGCACGACGAACGGATGCCAGCCGTCTCAGGCGCAGGTAAGCCATGGGACCTACCCCGAGCACATCCTGAAAGGCCCGGTGCAGCGTGCGCCGCGACACCACGAGAGCCGAACACAATTCGGAAACATGCACCGGCCTTTCGAGTCCGAGACCATCGACATAGTCTTCGACGTCGCGGACAAGTTTCGCTCCGCTGCGGCGCCATTCGTCTCGCTCGTTCGACACCTCATCCACTATGCCTGCGACAAAGGCTTCGATGAGCGTGCGCTGGAAATAACGTCTTCCTGCACCGGAGACCGGAACCATTCCCTCCCGCAACTGCGAGATCTTTTGCGCGATCTCTTGGCAAGCAAATGCTTGCAGCGACGGCGAGGAGCGGAACCGGTATATCTTGGTCCAGAATTGCGGATCCTGCAGCGCCGGCTCACCCTCCGCGTATGCCGCCAACGCCTCTTCGCTGAGCGTGATTGTCGCGTAGCGGGAGTGACCCGTGAAACGCCCTTCCTGTTCGACCGATTTCGGAAACACGACCACATCGCCGGGAACGATCTCATAGTCCCATTGCGTGACCTCGCCGCTGCTCTCCAGCATCATGCCGATCGTTACCGATTGTGGGTTCATGACACCGCGTGCCCGCACATCGGGTCCGAAATCGCCGGTGCTCAGAAAGAGGTCCCCAACCTGTGCATGCGTCAACTGGCCTTCAAAGGTGCCAGGCGCCAATTGCACGATCTTCAGATCCGCGCCATGCACCGCC
Source organism: Mesorhizobium sp. LEGMi-168a (assembly GCF_058312955.1). Lineage (NCBI taxonomy): Bacteria > Pseudomonadati > Pseudomonadota > Alphaproteobacteria > Hyphomicrobiales > Phyllobacteriaceae > Mesorhizobium > Mesorhizobium sp. LEGMi-168a. The sequence continues at coordinate 130,567 of NZ_JBZEGV010000005.1, read as the reverse complement.
TCTCGGAGGTCTTCGGCGTTCCGAAGTTTGAAGGTGTGGACGTTGAGTTGAACGGAGTCTGCCGAATCAGATGCATCGGCAGGAAAAACATGATCCTTGTTTTTGCCAGGCTCCGCAAACTGCTTATCTTCTAAGACGTTTCGCTCAATATCGGACATGAGGTTGATCCGCCAAACCTTCATCCCCCCGTATTCTTATTTATAGCACCTCTTGGCACAAAGTGCATACCGTTAAAGGCACATATAGTTAAACTTGCGGTTGAAATGCATTGCGCCGGCTATGAAAGACATAGTTGCACTCCCTGATATCCAAAGCGGCAGCCGACCGATCCAGCACGGATCGATGTCGAGGTCGACGCTTCCATACTCGGGAAAAGCCAATCGCGACCTGGCACAAAATGCATAGCGCCAAAGCAACTTCCGGGTTTAGCCTGAACACGCCTTGAGAGGCAGCTTGCGGCTGGTTGCACAGGCAACTCGGAAGGGTTGCGGATCGTCGATGGATATCGGCGATGCTGGCTGGCAACCACGTGTCACCTCAAGTTCGAACTGTGCAGGCTTCGAACGTTACGACGGGCCCCGGCTCATCAAGGCCGCTCGGTTGCGATCGAGAATGCGACTCGATCGCCGCGCCCGTGAAAGACTGAGGGGGAGCGTGTCATGGGTTTAAGGTGGGAAGAGCACGCCCGGTTCGACCAGTACCTAACCGTTCCGCTGACCGAAGCCCGCGATGAGCTCGAGAGGATCCTCGCGGACCCGAGGTTCCAGTGCTCGGAACGCAACAAGAAGTTCCTGCGCTTTGTTTCCGAGGCACTTTTTTCCGGCCGGGAAGGCACTCTGAAGGCCTATTCAATCGCTGTCGACGTCTTCGGTCGCCCGCCGACATTCGATGCTTCGACCGATCCGATCGTGCGGATCGAGGCAACGCGGCTTCGCTCCGCCCTGTCGCATTACTATGAACTCTGGGAGCAGGGTCGGGACGTCTGCATCGAGCTGCCCAAGGGCCGATATGTACCGGTGTTTTCACGGCATGTTCGGGATTTGTCCGAAACGGACGGCAGCGCCGCTGCCGCGACGTACCAGACCGAAGCAGGGGGCGACACCGCCCGCAGTCCATGGCAAATGCGGGTGCGCCGCGCGCTCGGCGCGGCAAGCAGTCTGGGTCTCGCCGGAGCGGCCCTGCTCTTTGCGGCGATTTTTGCCGGGTTCGGCCTCCTCAACAGTTGGGGCAGCAAGGAGATTTCCGACAGGCCGGCGGTGTCCGTGGATCTCGAACTGGACGGCGCGAATGACGGCGAAGCCGGCGCCGCGCGGGACTCGCTCATGGTTGCATTGTCGCGTTTCGAAACGTTGCGGCTTTCGACGCCGGACATTTATACGGCAAGCACAGGCGGCGCCAGATCTGCAGCCCCTGCGCCCCGCAACCGCTATCTCCTGCGTCTGAAATACCAGGCCGAAGCGCTCCGGAAATCCATCTGGTGGCAGATCGTCGATCAGGAATCGGGAGAGGCCCTGCGATCCGGCATGGAGGTGGTTCGCCTGGAAAATGCGTCGCCGGCCGATCCCGTCGAGTTGCTCGTCTCGCGTCTCGCGGTCCGGATCGCCTCGATCGACGGCGCGATCAACAGCATCGAGACCGCGCGCGATCTTCAGCACCCCACGCTCGGCAATGGCTGCATATTGCGGGCCGGCCTCGCCTTGAGCACGCAATCGCCGCAGTCCCTGCAGCAGGCAAGCACCTGCCTGGGACGCACGCTCGACCAGCGCCCTTACGACGCCAGCGCCCACGCCATGCTGGCGGCGGTGCTTCTCGCGATCGACCCCCCCGAGGCGCCGACGAAATTGACCGAGATCGCTCGGATTCACGCCCGCCAGGCCGTGTCCCTGGCGCCCGACTCCTCGCGCAGCTTCATGGCCCAGATGATGGTGGAGTTCCGTGACGGACAAGTCGAGGCGGCAATAGCGGCCGGCCGGCGCGCCATTGAGCTCAATCCGTACAATATGGCGATAGCCGCGAAGCTCGCCCGCATATTGTTTTCGGCGGGAAAACGGGACGAAGGGGCAAGGCTTGCCCGTGAAGTGCTGGAAGCTGAAGGATTGCCGTCCAGTGACGCGGAATGGACGTTGGCCTTCAACGCCTATCAACAGAACGCGTTCGACGAGGCGCTGCTGCGCCTTCAGCGAATGCCGGCCGCCCAGTGCTATCTCACCGAACTCCTTGAGGCGGCCACGCTCGGCAAGATGGGTCGGGCGGACGAGATGTCCGTCGTCGTTTCCGGTATTCGCCAAGCCCGCCCTGATTTCGACAGCCGCTTGCGCCAGGATCTGGCGAGCCGCCACCTTGCCCCGGAACTGATCACGTCGCTTGAGGCAGGACTGGCAAAAGCGGGGCTTCACTTCCGGCCTTAATGCATGTCGCCCCAAAAGTGCGCAGCGGTTTTGGGAGAACGACATGCATCAAAACAAAGATTTAAAGCGCGTTGCCTGAATCCGTTTCGATGCGACGCGCTTTAGAGCAATTCCAGGAAAAGTGTGAAACGGTTGGGCTCGGCGACTTCGCCGTAGCCTTCCGTCCGGAATTGCGTCAAAACAAGGAGATAGAGCGGTTCGCCGTTTCCGTGAAACGGTGAACCGCTCTAACCGGCGTCATGCCGAAGCCAGCCTCTTGTCCGCCTCGTCCTTTTGCAGTTCGCGCACCTCACGCTGGTCGCGTTCGAGGAAGAAATTGAGGAAGGTGCGTATCACGGCGATCGCACCGAGGCGACCGACGTCGTCCCAGCTCGGCGCCACGGAGGTTTCGATGATGTCCGCCGCGAGCTGGAAGGTCAGGCCGGCAACCAGCCAGCGGGCATGGCGCATCCACACCGAGCGAATTGTGTAGTGTTCGCCCGGATGGGCGATCATGACGCGAATGCCGTTCACAAAGGCCTCTATGGTCCCCGCCAGCACCAGGACCAGGGCCAGGAGATCGATGGCGGGTGTCGCAAGTTCCGTGAGGTCCTTCAGCCATTCGTTCAACATCATCCGCGGCCCTCAACCGCCGAGCGGACGATGCACCTGAAACCGAGATGCGAGATCGAGGTGTCGACCGGCTGCGCCATGCGTGCTGCCGGTCGATAGCGACGGCAGTAATTTGGGGCGCACAGATGCGATCCGCCCTTGGTGACTTTTCGCGGGATCGCCACGCCCGGCTGGCGCGGATCGAAACTCGCGTCGCGCTGGGCGCCGCGCGGATTCTCGGCGGTGCAGCACGGGCTGTCGATCTTTGCGTGATCCTGGTACCAGTCGGTCGTCCATTGCCAGACATTGCCGGCCATGTCGTTGAGCCCGTAGCCGTTGGCGGGAAACGATCCGACCGGCGCGGTGTATTCGAAGCCGTCGTCCAGCGTGTTGCGATAGGGGAATTCGCCCTGCCAGGTGTTGGCCATATGAACACCGCCCGGCGTGAACTCGTCGCCCCAGACATAGTCGGCGCCGTCCAGCCCGCCGCGGGCGGCGAACTCCCATTCGGCTTCCGTCGGCAGCTCCTTGCCGGCCCAGCGCGCATAGGCCTCGACATCCTCATAGGCGACATGCACGACCGGATGATCCATCAGCTTCCTGATCGAACTGGCCGGACCGCGCGGGTGGCGCCAGTTGGCGCCGCGCACATAGACCCACCAATTGTAGTGGTCGCGCATGTCGACGGGTCCGGACGGCTTCTTGAACATCGTCGAGGCGGGGCTGAGCATGTCCGGCAGCGCGCCGGGATAATCGTCCGGATTTGCCGGCTTCTCGGCCAGCGTCACATGGCCGGTCGCGGCCACGAAGCGCTCGAAATCGCGGTTGGTGACAGTGAACCTGTCCATCCAGAAGCCGTCGACCCGAACGCGATGAACCGGCGCCTCCTCGGGATAGAATTTTTGCGAGCCCATCAGGAATTCGCCGCCGGGGATCCAGACCATGCCAGCGTGGCTTTCGGTATCCCGGCTGCTGCCGATCGGTCCTCTATCGTCCATCTCGTCACCGTGTGTCCGGATGCTCGGCCGCATGCATGAGCGTGCGCCGCTTGACGTAGGGGATGCAGACGATCGCGGCGACGAGCAGATGCCACAGCACCACCGCGATCACCGTCTTCTCCTCGGGAAAGGTCGCTGTGGCGATGGCCATTGCGACGCCTGGGTGGCGCGTCCCGCTGGCCAGCGCCAGCACGGTGCGGTTGTCCGGCTCCGGACCGCCAAACGTGTGGCCGACCAGCACGCCCACCACGGTGAACAGCGCCAGGGCGATGAGCGTGCCGTTGCCGACCATGGCCGCCATCGCCGGCCATATCTTGATGAGAACGGGGATGAAGGCCGCAATGAGCAGCACCGTCGCGAACAGCGACAACGGCCGCGCCGCCCGGGTGGCGAAATGAGGGGCGAACTGGCGGATCAGTAGACCGATGACCAGGGGTGCGACGATGCCGGTGAGGACGACGGAAGCCACCTTGCCGGCCGGCACCGCGATCCCCAATCCCGACCATCGGCTGATGATGAGGATACCCAGCGGAACCACGGCGATCGACAGCACCGCCATCGATAAAAGCAGGCCAGCGACATAGGAAGTGGTGCCGCCCGCTTTCACCTGCTTGCCGGGCAGGATCGGCGGCACCGGTGACAAGGCCAGCGCCACGAGCGCAAGCTTCACAGCCGGATCGAGGTTGAACAGCACTGCCATCGCGACCGCCAGAAGCGCCATGACGACGTTCATCGACAGGAAGGACCGCGCCAGAAGGCCCGGTTGGCGAAGAAGCGAGGCCGCGTCCTGCCAACTGGCCTGGAGCCCGAGCGCCAGCACCATCAGCGCCATCGAGAGGTTGATTGCCGCCGCAATGAGTTGCGCGATCGTCATGATGTCGAGCCCACGGTTTTCTCGCGATCAGTTCACAGGCTTCGCCTCGGGGAATTTCCAACTTCCGTCGAGAATCTCGGCGCGCGGCCGGTAGAGCCGAACCATGTAGTTCCAGCCCTTTGTGATCGGCAGGCAGTTCGGAATCTTGCCGTCGCAGCCACCGAAGCGGACGTCCATCGCGCCGCCGGCTCCCTTTTCCCCGGTGACGCTGTTCACGTTGTAGGCGTCGTACTTGTTCTTCTTGAAATAGCCTTTTGCGTCGTAAAGGCTGATCGACCAGAAGCCGTCGACCGGCACGTCCTTCACATCGAGCGTGTAGAAGGTCGCGCCATCGTTCTTTGGCGGCGTCACGTTGAGGTACATCGCATCCTTGTCGGGGTTGCCTCCCCAGGCGGCGGCAGCGCCGATCAACCGCCGGACAGGGTCGACCTCGCCCCTTTGTCCGAAGGCATGCGCTGTATCGGGCAGCGTCGATGCAAGTCCCAACAGCGCGTCGCGGACCTTCTTCTGGCTGGCTGCGTCCCACTTCGGCACCTCGAACCTGCCGGGACCGCCGGGCTGTTCGGCTTTGATCGCGTCCTGTAGCGCATGGACCTTCGTCATATCCGCGGGATCGCTGGGATCGACAAGCATGCGCACGGCCGTGAGAACATATCGCGTGCCTATCTTCTCCTTCGTCAGCGTGTGCGGTCCCTTTTCGTAGATGACCTGTGGGGTGTACTGATCCTCATCGATCACCTGCATCGACATGAAGCGGTCGCCAGCGTCCGGCAGTGTTATCGTCACCGGACCTGCATCGAGGTCGAACACCGCTCCGGAATAGAGCGTGTCGCGGTTCATGCGGATCACGGGCTGGTGGTCCACAGGTGTGGGTTCACGGCGGTGCAGGAAGCGTCCAAGGCCACCGGCATCCTTTAGTGTCGAGCCGAGATAGAGGTCACTCTCCGCCCGGACGAAATTGTCCGGCGTAACCATCACGGCATCGCCTTCGGCATACGCCCGCGGAATGATGAAAACGGCCAGCGCCGCCACGGCCAAGCGCGCAATGGACGTCAATTTCATGGTGCATCTCCCTCACTCGAAAGTTTCCGAACGACGGACGCTCAATTCACTTTCTCGACATCCGGCAGGATCCAGGCCTTGTCGAAGAGCGCCTTGGTCGGGGCATAAAGCCGGAACATCAGCTCGAAATTGCGCTTGGGATCGGTCGGCACCCAGTTCGATTGCTTGCCCTCGGGAGCCGCGGCGCCGAAATAGACATCGACCGATCCGTCGGCGTTCGCCTTCAACTCGCCGCTGTTCGACGAACGGCTGGCGCGGTCGACACCCTTGATCAGCGCATGCGTCTCCCGATCGTAGGCGGTGACCGACCAGTATTGCTCGACCGGGACGTTGGGCGGCACGTGCAGGCGGTACGTCTTGCCGCCGTCATAGCTTTGGCCGGCCTTGTCCTTGATGTTGATGAGATAGAACTGGCCGACGCCCAGCCGTTTGATGCCGATATAGGCATAGGTATAGGCGACGCCGCGCGCGTCGAGCGCGTAGGCATCCGGATCGGCGTAGGTGGTTGCCTGTGCCTTGATGGCTTCGGGCAGGCTGGGCGTCGTCCAGTGCGTGCCCTCGAAGAAAGCAGGGAATCCGGCGTCATAGCGAGCCGCCAGCAACGTCCGGGCATCATCGATACCTGCCTCGAGCAGCTTCGAGGATTGGGCGTCGGGTTTGAAGGGCTTGCCCTTCTCGATGCCGATGGAGCGGAGTTGGTCGATCATCGCGCGGTCGCGGTCGATCCACGGCTCGGTTTGCACGATACCATCGAGCATGGAGAAGAAGCCCAGGTCGTACTTGATCGTCGAATCGAACTTGGCATCCTTGACGTCGGTGAAAACGGTCGCCGGAGGGTCGGAAATCTTCGACAGTGGGTAGAATCTGACCTGCTTGGCGTAGTCGATCGAGCGCTGGACGTCGGCATCGCCATGGCTCTTCAGATTGGACCGCACCAGGAAGTATCCGGTGAAAGTGTCGGAAGCGAGCGTTTCGAAGCCGTCGGGAACCTTGTCCTTGTAGCCCGGCGGCGTGATCACGAACTTTACGCCGGCGCCTTTGTCGATGCCGAGCAGCCCGGCATCTTCCATTGCGGTCTGCCAAAGCGTAACGAAATTGCCGTTGAGCGAACCTTTGCTGTCCGCCGGCGGGATCTCGACGACCATCGGCCCGGCTGCCTTGGTGTCGTAAAAGCCCATGAAGTAGAGCGTATCGGGATTGGGCGTAAGCGTCTGGTTGCGCCAGTCGAGCGGACGTCCCCAATAGATGATCTGATTGACCTTGCCGCCGGCCTTCAGCATCTCCTGGCGCATGAGCTCGGTGTTCACCGCCGGCATGCCCCAGATCACCGCCTGCGTGGCGCGGCTTTGGATGAGGCGTTGGTTGATCTTGTCGATGGGCTGGCCTTGGGTCCCGGCCGCGGACGCATAGATCAAAACGAATGTGGTAAGAACTACTTTGAGCACAGTCTTGCTCCTGCATCCTTACGAAGTTTCATCCTCCGTGGGGCGGCGATTGCCCGCCGTCCCACTGCCCAGTCACACTGGTTTGCGTCCGGCCTCGCTCTTGGCCCTTCGCTGCAGAACGTGCCTCTTCAATTTTTCGGCAGCATCGCCTCCATCACCTTGTCAATGCTGAAACTGGCCGCTCTGGCTCGAGGCGGAAACTCCTTGAAGCTTTCCAGCCAGTGCGCGACGACCGGCGGAGCCATGTAGAGCAGGAAATTCTGCTCGAGAAACCAGTCGTTGTACCTGATGCTCTCCTCGCCTCGCTCGAACGGATCGGCACGTAGATCGAAAAATTTAGGAACGCGCATTGCCGAGAGTGGAGCGCGCCACACCTCAATTCCTTCCCCCCGCTGCTCGGCAAAGACGACCTTATATCGTCCCATACGCATCGCCATGCAGTCGCCATCGTCGCTCCAGTAGATGAAACCCTCGCGCGGCGACTTCTCCTCCTTGCCCGAAAGGAATGGCATCAGGTTGAAACCATCCAGATGGACCTTGTAGGTCTTGCCGCCCATCGCGTAGCCCTGCTTCACCTTCTCGACGAGGTCGGGTTCGCCGTTTGCCGCCGCGAAAGTCGGGATGAAGTCCTGCAGCGAGCAGATGTCGTTGATGACGCGGCCAGGTTCGATCACGCCTGGCCAGCGCACGACGCAGGGCACACGCCAGCCGCCTTCCCAATTGGTGTCCTTTTCGCCACGGAACGGCGTGGCGCCGCCATCCGGCCACGTCATGACCTCGGCGCCGTTGTCGGTGACGAAGACGACGATCGTGTTGTCGGCGACGCCGAGGTCATCCAGTTTCTTCAGGAGCTGACCAACATAGCCATCCAGTTCGACCATCCCGTCGGGATAGAGGCCCAGTCCGGTTTTGCCCTTCGACGCTGGCTTCAGATGTGTGAAGACATGCATCCGCGTCGGATTGAAATAGCAGAACCAGGGCGAGCCCTCCTTGTGCTTGCGATCGATAAAATCGAGCGCCGCCCCCAGGAATTCCTCGTCCACCGTCTCCATGCGCTCCTTGGGAAGCGGCCCGGTGTTCTCGATCGTCTGTTTGCCGACCCTGCCGAATTGTGGATCGACGGTGGCATCGTCCTTGTCGGTAGCCTTGCACTTCAACACCCCGCGCGGGCCGAATTTCTTCCGGAAATTCGGGTCCTTGGGATAGTTGTCGTAGTACGGCTCTTCTTCGGCGTTGAGGTGGTAAAGATTGCCGAAGAACTCATCGAAACCGTGGACCGTGGGCAGATGCTCGTTGCGGTCGCCGAGATGGTTCTTGCCGAATTGACCAGTGGCGTAGCCGAAATGCTTCATGAACTCGCCGACGCTGGGGTCCTCGAAGCTCAAGCCGAGCGTGGCGCCCGGCATGCCGACTTTGGTCAGGCCGGTGCGAATGGGTGATTGCCCCGTAATGAAGGCGGCGCGGCCGGCGGTGCAGCTCTGCTGGCCGTAGAAATCGGTGAACATCGCGCCTTCTCTCGCGATGCGGTCGAGATTGGGCGTACGGTAACCCATGATGCCATGGTTGTAGCAGCTCAGGTTGAACCAGCCGATGTCGTCGGCCATGATGAAGAGAATGTTGGGCTTGTTGGTGGCCATTTCCTTGCTCCCTGTTGTCCGCCTTTTCCTGTCGTGGTGGCCGCCGCAGCTAGTTCCCGTGCCGGCTTGCCGTGGCCTGGATGATGCGCTTGACGATTGCATCCATATCGATGACCGCGGCGCCTTGGCGCTGCGGGAAGTCCTTGAAGGTCTGCAGGTGCTGCATGACCAGCGCGGCAAGCGGAAGCGTCGTCCACAGCTTGTCGACGGCGTAGTTGGGATAAGCGGGCGCGGTCATGTGATGCTCGAACGGATCGGCGCGAAGGTTGACCGGCTGGGGCACGGTCGGCGCCTCGGCGTGCCCGGCGAACCAGTCGTCCTTGAGCATGAAATGCGCTTTCCAATTGTTGTAGCGGATCGCGTAAAGGCTGGACTCGCCGTAGTAGAAGAACTCGTGGCGGAGTGATTCCGAGACCTCGCCGCTGAGGTAAGGCAGCTGGTTGTAGCCGTCCAAATGGACCTTGAAGGTCTTTTCGCCGGCCTGGTGCCCCTGCAGGAGCTTGTCCTTGATGTCCGGCACCCCGACCGCCGCCAGAACGGTCGGCAACACGTCCTCATGGGAGGTTATGCCGTTGAATACCTGTCCCGCCCTGATCTTGCCGGGCCAGCGGATGAGGAACGGCACGCGGAACCCTCCCTCCCATCCAAGACCTTTCTCGCCACGGAAGGGCGTGGTGCCGCCGTCGGGCCAGGTGAACTGCTCGGCACCGTTGTCGGTCGAGAAGACAACCAGCGTGTTGTCGGCAATGCCCAGGTCGTCGAGCTTCTTCAACAGTCCGCCGACGACCCAATCCAGCTCCTGCATGCCGTCGCTGTAGAGGCCCAATCCGGTCTTGCCGTCCCATTTCTTCGAGAGATGGGTCCACACATGCATGCGGGTGGTGTTGTGCCAGAGAAAGAACGGCTTTCCGGCATCATTGGCCCGATCGATGAAGTCCAGCGAACGATTGAGCAGATCATCCTCGACCGTCGCCATGCGCTCCCGTGTGAGCGGACCGGTATCCCTGATCGTCTGCTTGCCGACGCGGCCGAACCGGGAGTCTTCCGTAGGGTCGTCCCTGTCGGTCGCCTTGCATTCGAGCACGCCGCGCGGCCCGAACAGTTCCTTGAACTTCTCGTTGCCTTTCGGATAGTCCGGCTGTTCCGGCTCCTCTTCGGCGTTCAGATGGTAGAGGTTGCCGTAGAACTCGTCGAAGCCGTGCACGGTAGGCAGGTATTCGTTCCGGTCGCCGAGATGGTTCTTGCCGGTCTGGCAGGTCATGTAGCCGAGCGACTTCAGCAGGTCGGCGATGGTCGGATCTTCGAATTGCAGTCCCTGCTTCGCCCCGGGCATGCCGACGGTCGTCAGCCCGGTTCTCATGGGAATCTGCCCGGTGATGAATGCAGCCCGGCCCGCCGTGCAGCTCGCCTGACCGTAGTGGTCGGTCATCAAGGCGCCTTCGTTCGCGATCCGATCGATGTTTGGCGTGGGCGCGCCCATCATGCCGCGATTGTAGGCGCCGACGTCGAACCAGCCGATGTCGTCGGCGAAGATCAGGAGAATGTTCGGCTTGTCGGTCTTGGGTGCGTTGGCCATCGGTGTAACTCCCTGGATTTCTGATCAAGTCAGGATGCGTCCGGCGATCCCTTCAGCCGCCTGTTCCATCGGTGAAGGGGCCGATGTTGAAGACCATGCTGCTGATCGCCACGAGGCCGACCAGAAGCAGGATCACGGCGGTGATCAGTGTGAAGGAGACGGGGTAGCGGCTCTGCGCGTGGATCAGCCCGGCATCGCGCATTGCGTCACGCTCGTGGCGCAGGCCGATCATGAACTGGAGATGGTAGATGATGCCGACGACCAGCATCAGGATGCCGAGCAGCACCAGGGTGACGCCGAAATTGCGCGGCGCCGCCGCATGGGCCAGCGTGCCGGCGTCCCTGAGCTTCTGGAAGACCTGATAGATGGTGAAGCCGAAGCTGATCAGCGACAAGGCCGTGCGGATGACCGACATCAGCGTGCGGTCGGCGCTCATGCGGGTGCGCTGGAACGACATCCCGGTCCGTCTTGACGACAGTTCGACGCTGATCTTGTCCGAATTGGAGGCGCTGGTGACGGTCTCGGCGCTCATAAACAACCTCCTGACCGATGGAACGTTCGAATGGCACGGCCCGAATACTGTGAAGTGGAGCGCAGGAATTCGAAGTACGTAACAGTAACGGTGCAGTTCGGTGCCCCTGCCTTCGGGCCCGTCGGCCGCACGTCGCCGACGCTCTCCGATGGAGGCGTCGGTCACGGCACGCGAATGCCGTGCTTCTTGTTGAGCTGTTATTTCTTGGGGAACAAAAACGTCAGAGTGGTGCGGATGCCCCATTCGGGCGCGCCCTCCGGCGCCACGGCATAGTATTTGGCGCCGATCTGGAAGCTCATGGCCTGGCTGCCGACCTTGAACACCTGGGAGACGCCTATGTTGAGCGGCACCGTCCACTCATGCGCGATCCAGTCGTAACTCGCCTCGGTATTGAGTGAAACCGTTCGCCCCTTGCCCAGGCTGTAGGAGACGAAGGGCTGCAGGAACGTCTGGCTGACATCCTCGCGATCGTCTTGGCCGGCCACCGACCAGAGATGATTGGTCAGTCCGCCGACGGTCCATGGTCCGGATTGCTTCAGGGCGATTGCCGTCGGGCCAAGCCCGAATTTCCCGGTCCCGGTAAAGTCGCTTGTCGCCGTCGGCAGCAGGAAGACCGGTCCGATGCCCCAGATCAAGCCGCTGGGACCGACGGTTTTGGGCGAGAAGAACAGGCTCGCCTCTATGTCGCCCAGGCCAAAGGTGTCGTCCTCGCCTGGGATATAGTTGCGGTAGACAATCGGGATGACGGTGCGCGTCACCACATTCCATTGATCGTTCAGCGAAAACGGGATGACAGGCTGCACATTCAACGTATAGCCGAAGCCATGGTCTTTCGGCCCGGCGCCGAAGTCGAAATTGCTCTGCAGCGGCAGGCTGATCATGTTGGCGATCGGATTGGAAAGCTTCTTGGCCAACTCATCCGCATCGTCCGCCGCGGCCCCACCGGCGAGACCGAGGACAGCTACCGGGACAATTCCAATGAAAGCGCCCCTGGCCAACATGCTCTCCTTCGCGCGGGATGACGCCCTAGAAGGCGCCCGAGATGCTAAGGTAAACGCCGTTGCCGTTCTTCAGCCGGTTCTTGGTGCCGAATTCCGGCGCCCAGCTCAGCGAGGCGGTGACCGGATTCTTGTCGCTGCCGAAATTGTATTTGACGATCGGACCGATGGCGTAGGATTGGCCCTTGAAGCCGTTCAGTTGGTCGGCCAGGCCGCCCGTGTCGTCCTGGAACTGATAGAGGATGGAAGCAAACACGCCGACGGCGAATTTGGTGTTGAAATACTGCATCAGCGAGGCGTCGACATGCGCCATCGCGCCGCTGTGGTAGTCGGTGTCCGGGTTCCTGGTGTTGATGTCGACGCCGGCAACCACCGAGAAATCGAGGCCCTTCGCCATGTCGAAATAGGTGTAGGAAAGGGTCGGCGAGAACGTCCAGTAATTCATGCCGATGTTTGTCAGGCGGCCCACTTCATAGGGGCCTGTCGGCGCGTAGATGCGTAGACTGGCGGAAAGGAAATTCTTGCCCGAATGCCAGCCGATCGTCGGCGCGAACATGATGTCGCCAATCGCGGTGTCGTGGTCCCTGCTCTCGATCAATCCGATCGAGGCCTTTGCCTCCATATACTGGACTGGAATTGTCAGGCTAAGCGCCAGTGTCGTGTTCTGCGCTATCTCCACACCTGGCACCCAGAGCCCAGTGAAGCTAGTGCCGACGATTGTTGCCTCCATGCCCGCACGTATCTGATTGCCGACCGGCACCTGCAGGTCGCGGCCTGCATTCGCGCTATAATAGATGTTGGAGCTGTTCCAGTAGAAGCCGGGCTCAGGCGGCAGGATGCCGGCCAACGGTGTCGCGAACACGCCGGTGATGTAGCGCCCCATCGCGGCTTCGGTGGCGAAAGCAGAAGGCGACATGCAGCATGTCGCCAGGATTGCCGCTGCGGCAACGAGATGAAGGCGTTTCATTGGCATCCCCGGGCGATCCTCTCCGCTGAATCATCCACGCTTTGCCGACAGCTTTGAACGGCGACACCGCTGCGCAAAGTACGTAACAGTTACAATGCGGGCTTCTGCGGTCCCGCGAGGGTGAGGCCAGGCCGAGACCGCAGTCGTTACGTGCCGCCTATTGGCACATCCGGATGATGTCGTTTTCCAGCTCGGCGCAAAGGTCTTCATATTCCGCGATCGTGGCTCGGTCGGACCTCTCTTCCTTTCTGAGCCGCTCCAGCATGCTGCTGGCGTCTTCGAATGCGCCGCAGAGACTGAGCATTTCCGGTTTCGTCACGCACAGGATCTGCAGCCTGCCGCGCAAGGCAGGCAACCTCAGCATCAGTCTTATCAACCCGCGACGATCCAGGTCGTTCTGCATAGGCCGGCCCAATGTGGTTCGGATCATGCGAAGCACGCGGACAGCGGCGAGGGTGCACCGCAGTCATGTTGCGGATGGCGAAGTCCATTCACGCCAATACCCGCGCCTGAAGCGTGGCGTCGATCAACCGAATGCACCAGTACTTTACTGTTGCGGCCAGCTTCCCGTGGTCTGCGCGGCTTGGCGTAGTCTTATGCAGCGACCGGCGTAACAGTAACGTAGCCGTACGGTTTCTTGCTGGAGGCCAGGAAAGCTCGCTTGCATACGAACGAACGGGGATCGAGAAAATATGGAACGATCGTTTGCCCGCATCTTCACGATTGCCTCCATCTGCGCAGTCCTCATGCCGGCGCAGATGGTCAACCAGCAGGCTATCGCTGCTTCGATGGAAGCCGTCCAGGGCGCATGGACGATGAATGGGACCGAGTGTTCAGCGACATTCGAAAACAGAGGCGGTCGGGTCCATTTCCGGGACCGCGCCGCATCGGTGACGACCGGGATCATCGTCGAGGGCAACAAGGTCGTCGGGCCCAACGCGGTGTGCAAAACGCAGAAGATCCGCAGCACCAAGGATGGATTCTCGGCGTCGCTGAGTTGCGGCGACGCGATCATGTTCAGCAGTGTCTCGGTCTCCTTCAGGATAGTCGACGGCAAGACTATTGAGCGGTTCGACCCGCAATTCCCGGAAGAGTTCGTTCGATATCACAGGTGTGCGCCATAGGCTGAAGCCCTTGCGCGCCCTTCTGAAAATGACGCCGCATGGGCATTCGGAATGGAGGTCGAAATGAGGAAGAAAACCCGGATCACAACGCTGCTGGCGACGGGCTCGCTTCTCGCTTGCCTGTCGCCGATGAGTGCTTTCGCCGGCGATGATGCGCGCGATCTGTTGAAGGCCATGTCCGATTACATGGCCAAGCAGCAGACGCTCTCATTCAGCTACGATTCCTCCATCGAAGTCGTAACGCCCGAATTCCAGAAGCTCCAATTCGCGAGCTCCGGCACCGTCTCGCTCGCCCGTCCCGACAAGATCAGCGTGACCAGAACCGGCGGCTTTGCCGACCTCAACACGGTCTTCGACGGCACGACCTTGTCGATCCTCGGTAAGAATTTGAACGTCTATAGTCAGGTCGAGGCCAAAGGCAGCCTGGACGAGCTCGGCGAACGGCTTGCAAGCGCGGGCATCGAGCCTCCCGGAGCCGACATTTTGAGCTCGAACGTGTTCGATACGCTGATGGACGGCGTGACCGACGCCAGGCACATATCGAGCGCCTATGTCGACGGCGTCGAGTGCGAATATCTTGCTTTCCGGGGCCATGACGTCGACTGGGAGATATGGATCCAAGCTGGAGACCAGCCGGTGCCCCGGCGCTACGTGATCACCAGCAAGCATGTCGCGCAGGCGCCGCAATACACCATGCAGACGAGAGACTGGAAGGTCGGAGCCGACGTTGCAGGAGCCGACTTCAAGTTCCAGCCGCCAGCCGACGCGAAAAAGGTCGACCTCAGCGAGATTGCCCAGATCGATGAAGTGCCAAGCCCTGCGGATACGGGAGAGGACCAATGAGGAAATTCGGCAAGTTGATGGCCGTTTCGCTGTTCGGAACCTTCCTGCTCTCGGAGTTGGGCCCGGCCTCGGACATACCAATGCTCGGGCTGCTTGATCCCGTCTCATCGGCGCAGGCCAGGATAGGGCGGCCGCTGACGCCGCTCTCCTACGCCGGCGTTGCCCGACGCACTGCCCGGCGCACGACGCGGCGCGTCATCGGCAGGCAGATCGCCATGCTTCCGGCCGGCTGCGTGTATGGCCTCTACTACGGCGCTTACTACTACAATTGCGCTGGTGTCTATTACGCAAGAACAGGCGGGGTCTACGTCGAAGTCGTGGTTCGATGAACAGCCCTGTTGCCGCCGATGGCACCCGTGGTTGACCGACGAACGGTGCTCGGCGGCCTGCTGGCCGCCGGCCTGCCAATTCCGGCCAGCGGAACCGCACGAGCGGAAGCCGGTGCGCTTCCGTCCTGGCGCGATGGTGATACGAAGAAGTCGATAACCGACTTCGTCGCACGCGTGACGAAACCGGATGGGCCGGATTTCGTCCCCGCGGACGAGCGCATCGCCACCTTCGACAATGACGGGACGTTGTGGACCGAGCAGCCATTCTATTCGCAACTGGCCTTTGCCCTCGACCGGGTGAAGGCGCTCGCCCCTATGCATCCGCAATGGCAGACGCAGGAACCGTTCAGATCCGTGATTTCCAACGACCCGAAGGCTCTGATGGCTTCGGGCGAGAAGGGGATTCTCGAGATCCTGGCGGTGACGCATGCCGGCATGACGACGGATGAGTTTGCCAAGGCGGTTGTCGATTGGACAAAGAGCGCTCGGCATCCCCGCTTTGACCGTCCCTATACCGAGCTGGTCTACCTGCCGATGCTGGAACTGCTGGAATACCTCCGGCAAAATGAATTCAAGACATTCGTCGTTTCGGGAGGCGGCGTTGATTTCATGCGTCCCTGGATGGAGCAGGTCTACGGCATTCCACCTGAACGGATTGTCGGCTCGTCAGGGACCACCAAATTCGTGATCCAGCCGGATGGCCAGCCGGCCTTGATCAAGGAAGCCGGAATCGATTTCGTCGACGACGGTCCGGGCAAGCCGGTCGGCATCAGCAAGTTCATCGGCCGCAAACCCATACTTGCCTTCGGCAATTCGGACGGGGATCAACAGATGCTGGAATGGACCGCGTCCGGAACCGGCCCGCGCTTCATGGGTCTGGTGCGCCACACCGATGCCGAGCGAGAATACGCCTACGATCGCAATTCGCCGGTCGGCAAGCTGGACAAGGCCCTGGACGAAGCAGCCGGGCGAGGCTGGACTGTGGTCGACATGAAACAGGACTGGGAAACAGTCTTTCCGTTCGAGAAATGAATCTCTCGCGAGCTCGCCCGGATCTTGCGCGACAGGCGGGTTAGGCGACATCGCGGTCGCTCCCGCGGTGCTTGGCTGACACAACGACGCGATGAACACCTTCGTGCCGGCCTCGCTGACGATCACCGTGCCAACCGGATTGTGACCGGGCGCGAATTGGAGAAGGCCATCAACGCTATTTGCACTGGCGTGCCTCCCCTTTCGCTCAAAGCAAAGATCGAGAAGCTGTAAAAACGCCTGATGAGAGCTGAAATCAACCGGCCGCCACAGCCGCATACCAAAACGGCCCGCGCGAGGCGGGCCGTTTTTGTATTTGGTTGCGGGGACAGGATTTGAACCTGTGACCTTCAGGTTATGAGCCTGACGAGCTACCGGGCTGCTCCACCCCGCGCCAACCATAAAGGTAAGTTTGACCTTACCGAATTCAAGAGACCGCCAAATGAAAGGGCCGCTTGCGCGGCCCAGGATCCCGTTTGGCGGGCCTTATGCATATCGCCCAAAAATGGGCAACGACATGCATCACAACTATCGTAACGAGAAGATTGGTCTGCATCCGGATCCTTTGATCCGGATGTTGAGATGAACGTGCGCTTGGCAGACCTGGCAGCGACCTACTCTCCCGCGTCTTGAGACGAAGTACCATCAGCGCTGGAGCGTTTCACGGCCGAGTTCGGAATGGGATCGGGTGCAGCCGCTCCGCCATAACCACCAGGTCGGCAAAACGCACGTTCAAATCGAGAAGCTGTTCAAGCGCGATCCAAGGATCGTCGCCTTTGTGCCTTGGATGTTCTTTCAGCCCGGCGCCTTTCGAAGCGAAGCTTCGCAAGGTCGACCGACCGTCGGCGCCGATGCGCCGCACCCACGTAGCGCCGCCCGAAGGGCGGAACAAGCGTGAGTGAGAACAAGATGGATATTAGGAATGAGAACGATCAAGCCGATCGAACTATTAGTACCGGTAAGCTTCAAGCGTTGCCGCTCTTCCACACCCGGCCTATCAACGTGGTCGTCTTCCACGGTTCTCAGGGAATACTCGTTTCAAGGTGGGTTTCCCGCTTAGATGCCTTCAGCGGTTATCCCGTCCGGATATAGCTACCCTGCAATGCGGCTGGCGCCACAACAGGTCCACCAGAGATCCGTCCATCCCGGTCCTCTCGTACTAGGGACAGATCCTTTCAATATTCCTACACCCACGGCAGATAGGGACCGAACTGTCTCACGACGTTCTGAACCCAACTCACGTACCGCTTTAAATGGCGAACAGCCATACCCTTGGGACCTGCTCCAGCCCCAGGATGCGATGAGTCGACATCGAGGTGCCAAACAACCCCGTCGATATGGACTCTTGGGGGTCATCAGCCTGTTATCCCCGGCGTACCTTTTATCCGTTGAGCGATGGCCCTTCCACGCGGGACCACCGGATCACTATGACCGACTTTCGTCTCTGCTCGACTTGTCAGTCTCGCAGTCAGGCAGGCTTATGCCATTGCACTCAGCGAACGATTTCCGACCGTTCTGAGCCCACCATCGCGCGCCTCCGTTACTCTTTAGGAGGCGACCGCCCCAGTCAAACTACCCACCATACATTGTCCCGGACCCGGATAACGGGCCGCGGTTAGACATCCATAGTAATAAGGGTGGTATTTCAAGGGTGGCTCCACCTGAGCTGGCGCCCAGGCTTCAAAGCCTACCACCTATCCTACACATGCCACTACGAATGCCAATGTAAAGCTATAGTAAAGGTGCACGGGGTCTTTCCGTCTAACCGCAGGAACCCCGCATCTTCACGGGGAATTCAATTTCACTGAGTCTATGCTGGAGACAGCGGGGAAGTCGTTACGCCATTCGTGCAGGTCGGAACTTACCCGACAAGGAATTTCGCTACCTTAGGACCGTTATAGTTACGGCCGCCGTTTACTGGGGCTTCGATTCAGAGCTTGCACCCCTCCTCTTAACCTTCCAGCACCGGGCAGGCGTCAGACCCTATACGTCGCCTTGCGGCTTCGCAGAGCCCTGTGTTTTTGATAAACAGTCGCTACCCCCTGGTCTGTGCCACCCTCCTCTGCTTGCGCAGAAAAGGGTCACGCTTCTTCCGAAGTTACGCGTGCAATTTGCCGAGTTCCTTCAGCATAGTTCTCTCAAGCGCCTTGGTATACTCTACCTGACCACCAGTGTCGGTTTCGGGTACGGTCTATAAGGAGGAGCTATTTCCTGGAACCACTCCGCTGCCCTTTCAATCCGATAAGATTGGACAACTTGTGTGATCCGTCACTACCTCCAGGCCCACGAATATTAACGTGGTTCCCATCGACTACGCGTTTCCGCCTCGTCTTAGGGGCCGGCTAACCCTGCTCAGATTAACTTTAAGCAGGAACCCTTGGTCTTTCGGCGGGGGAGTCTCTCACTCCCCTTACGTTACTCATGTCAGCATTCGCACTTCTGATACCTCCACCGCCCCTCGCGGGTACGGCTTCATCAGCTTACAGAACGCTCCGCTACCGCTCGTGATTGCTCACGAACCCTAAGCTTCGGTGTATGGCTTTAGCCCCGTTACATTTTCGGCGCAAAGACCCTTATTTAGACCAGTGAGCTGTTACGCTTTCTTTAAATGATGGCTGCTTCTAAGCCAACATCCTGGTTGTTTTGGGATCCTCACATCCTTTCCCACTTAGCCATAACTTGGGGACCTTAGCTGTAGGTCAGGGTTGTTTCCCTTTTCACGACGGACGTTAGCACCCGCCGTGTGTCTGCCGACTAGTACTCCCAGGTATTCGGAGTTTGGTTAGGTTTGGTAATCCGGTGAGGACCCCTAGCCCATCCAGTGCTCTACCCCCTGGGGTATTCGGTCGACGCTCTACCTAAATAGATTTCGCGGAGAACCAGCTATTTCCGAGTTTGATTGGCCTTTCACCCCTAGCCACAAGTCATCCCGAACTATTGCAACAGTTATGGGTTCGGCCCTCCAGTAAGTGTTACCTTACCTTCAGCCTGCTCATGGCTAGATCACTCGGTTTCGGGTCTAATGCGACGAACTGAACGCCCTGTTCAGACTCGCTTTCGCTGCGCCTACACCTATCGGTTTAAGCTTGCTCGTCACACTAAGTCGCTGACCCATTATACAAAAGGTACGTGGTCACCCTTGCGGGCTCCCACTGTTTGTAGGCAATCGGTTTCAGGTACTCTTTCACTCCCCTTGTCGGGGTGCTTTTCACCTTTCCCTCACGGTACTAGTTCGCTATCGGTCATGCACGAGTACTTAGGCTTGGAAGGTGGTCCTCCCAATTTCAGACAGGATTTCACGTGTCCCGCCTTACTCAAGGACGATTGATCGCATTACGCGTACGGGGCTGTCACCCGCTATGGCCCAACTTTCCAGAAGGTTCCGCTTGTCTCTCAATCGCCACTGGCCTGGTCCGGGTTCGCTCGCCACTACTTCCGGAGTCTCGGTTGATGTCCTTTCCTACGGGTACTTAGATGTTTCAGTTCCCCGCGTTCGCCACTTTACCCCTATGTATTCAGGGTAAGTTACCTATTATCGATACTTGGAAACCACAGCGGCAACAGCGCGATCTCAAAGAGATCGTCGCCTCACGCTCAATCCTTTTGGGATTTCGCATCGGCTGCCCTGCCGCTCTGATTTTCCAAGTACCTTAGGTGGGTTTCCCCATTCGGAAATCTACGGATCAAAGGGTATTCGCACCTCCCCGTAGCTTATCGCAGCGTATCACGTCCTTCATCGCCTGTGCATGCCAAGGCATCCACCAATTGCCCTTAAGACACTTGATCGTTCTCATTGCCAATACCCATCGCGCGATCTCGAAGAGATCCTCGCTCACGCGCAATCCCGAAGGGATTGTCGCTTAAACCAAATCCTGTGCGGGACTTGATCTCAATGGAATTGGCACAAAAAGACCAGCTTCTCGAGATCGGTTCGAGGGCGCGGTTAGGCAAACCCATCATATGCAAGGGATTGAGCGTCCCTTGCGACAAATCATGAAGCCTTCCGGCTCATGAAGTTCGAACAAATCTTCTCTTTACGATGTCAAACAGAACAGGCGCAAAGCACTAGGCTCGACGCAAACTCATTTTCGAATGACTTTTCTCACCATCTCCACTCAACACCAATGCAGCAATCTCGCTGATCGCGCCGCGAC
>NZ_JBZEGV010000005.1:102500-107500 GCF_058312955.1 Mesorhizobium sp. LEGMi-168a | reverse complement strand
AAAAATGGTGAGCTGGCTTGGTTCAATTCTGGCCGGCGATCCGTTGCCAGCCATCCCGGCGATACCAGCCACAACCGCTCCGCCGAGCGCGATGCTTTCAACCGAAATCGCCCTGCGGCGCTTAGCCGAATGTCGACCGCCGCGGCCGCTTGAACCTCGGTTTAGAGCCGCTCCTCAAGCAATTCAGGCGTAATGTTCCGGCCGGCGTAGAAGATGCCCAGGATCAGCACACGCTCGCCATCGACGGCGAAAACGATACTGACCGCGCGGCGATAGCCGATGATCCGCAGCCCCGGCATGATCTCCACCCGCTCAGTGCCGCGCTGTGGGAATGTCGACAAGCCTAGACAATGATCGCGGATGCCCACGACAAAATCCCAGGCAACCGCCGGTGACGCACGCTCGGCTATATCGTCATAGAGCTGTTCGAGTTCAGCTTCCGCGCTCGCGTGGAAGACAATCCGGTATTCCATCCCCTACTTGGCTTTCGCCTGCCGCGCGCGATGACGGACCTCCAGCCGGGAAAACACCGTTTCGGCGGGGATTCCCTTTGCCGGATCTTGCTGGAGCTCGGCCATGCGCGACGGGATTTCCTCGCGCAGCCACTTCTCTCGCTCCGCCTCAAAATCCTCGAGCATGCGCAGGCCGGCGCGGACAACCTCGCTGGCATTGTTGTAGCGGCCCGATTCGAGCTGCTTCCTGATGAAGCGCTCATAATGATCGTTCAAAGCATAGTTGGGCATAGAGAACCTTCTCGGGAATATGGGGCCGGGTGGCAGATATAGCAATAGATAGCAAAAATTAGCAATTTGGTTGATTCGATCCCAATTCACCTGATGCGATTCGGTGAAAGATCCAACCGTACCCGAATCGGCAGCGATCAAAATGTCGGGTCGAGACGCCGGCGCCCGATCGAGGATCGCCAGGCGGCCTATTCCACGATCTCTGCTCTCTCCATTTGCGAGGCGACTGGGACACAAAAGCCGGCTGAGTTTAAGCTCAACCGGCTAATATTATTTCGCACCTAGTTGGGCGCCGGTCTCAGAATACGTGTCTCTCGTTTTCAACGTCCTCATCAGCCGCAGCTCAAAGCGAGCATCGCACTAGGCGCCAATGTGGAGGGAATCACTCGGCTTTGGCGAGAGCTTGTGGCCCTTGTGTCCGTTCTGCGATCCTCCAACGCAAAAACGGCCCGCGCGAGGCGGGCCGTTTTTGTATTTGGTTGCGGGGACAGGATTTGAACCTGTGACCTTCAGGTTATGAGCCTGACGAGCTACCGGGCTGCTCCACCCCGCGCCAACCATAAAGGTAAGTTTGACCTTACCGAATTCAAGAGACCGCCAAATGAAAGGGCCGCTTGCGCGGCCCAGGATCCCGTTTGGCGGGCCTTATGCATATCGCCCAAAAATGGGCAACGACATGCATCACAACTATCGTAACGAGAAGATTGGTCTGCATCCGGATCCTTTGATCCGGATGTTGAGATGAACGTGCGCTTGGCAGACCTGGCAGCGACCTACTCTCCCGCGTCTTGAGACGAAGTACCATCAGCGCTGGAGCGTTTCACGGCCGAGTTCGGAATGGGATCGGGTGCAGCCGCTCCGCCATAACCACCAGGTCGGCAAAACGCACGTTCAAATCGAGAAGCTGTTCAAGCGCGATCCAAGGATCGTCGCCTTTGTGCCTTGGATGTTCTTTCAGCCCGGCGCCTTTCGAAGCGAAGCTTCGCAAGGTCGACCGACCGTCGGCGCCGATGCGCCGCACCCACGTAGCGCCGCCCGAAGGGCGGAACAAGCGTGAGTGAGAACAAGATGGATATTAGGAATGAGAACGATCAAGCCGATCGAACTATTAGTACCGGTAAGCTTCAAGCGTTGCCGCTCTTCCACACCCGGCCTATCAACGTGGTCGTCTTCCACGGTTCTCAGGGAATACTCGTTTCAAGGTGGGTTTCCCGCTTAGATGCCTTCAGCGGTTATCCCGTCCGGATATAGCTACCCTGCAATGCGGCTGGCGCCACAACAGGTCCACCAGAGATCCGTCCATCCCGGTCCTCTCGTACTAGGGACAGATCCTTTCAATATTCCTACACCCACGGCAGATAGGGACCGAACTGTCTCACGACGTTCTGAACCCAACTCACGTACCGCTTTAAATGGCGAACAGCCATACCCTTGGGACCTGCTCCAGCCCCAGGATGCGATGAGTCGACATCGAGGTGCCAAACAACCCCGTCGATATGGACTCTTGGGGGTCATCAGCCTGTTATCCCCGGCGTACCTTTTATCCGTTGAGCGATGGCCCTTCCACGCGGGACCACCGGATCACTATGACCGACTTTCGTCTCTGCTCGACTTGTCAGTCTCGCAGTCAGGCAGGCTTATGCCATTGCACTCAGCGAACGATTTCCGACCGTTCTGAGCCCACCATCGCGCGCCTCCGTTACTCTTTAGGAGGCGACCGCCCCAGTCAAACTACCCACCATACATTGTCCCGGACCCGGATAACGGGCCGCGGTTAGACATCCATAGTAATAAGGGTGGTATTTCAAGGGTGGCTCCACCTGAGCTGGCGCCCAGGCTTCAAAGCCTACCACCTATCCTACACATGCCACTACGAATGCCAATGTAAAGCTATAGTAAAGGTGCACGGGGTCTTTCCGTCTAACCGCAGGAACCCCGCATCTTCACGGGGAATTCAATTTCACTGAGTCTATGCTGGAGACAGCGGGGAAGTCGTTACGCCATTCGTGCAGGTCGGAACTTACCCGACAAGGAATTTCGCTACCTTAGGACCGTTATAGTTACGGCCGCCGTTTACTGGGGCTTCGATTCAGAGCTTGCACCCCTCCTCTTAACCTTCCAGCACCGGGCAGGCGTCAGACCCTATACGTCGCCTTGCGGCTTCGCAGAGCCCTGTGTTTTTGATAAACAGTCGCTACCCCCTGGTCTGTGCCACCCTCCTCTGCTTGCGCAGAAAAGGGTCACGCTTCTTCCGAAGTTACGCGTGCAATTTGCCGAGTTCCTTCAGCATAGTTCTCTCAAGCGCCTTGGTATACTCTACCTGACCACCAGTGTCGGTTTCGGGTACGGTCTATAAGGAGGAGCTATTTCCTGGAACCACTCCGCTGCCCTTTCAATCCGATAAGATTGGACAACTTGTGTGATCCGTCACTACCTCCAGGCCCACGAATATTAACGTGGTTCCCATCGACTACGCGTTTCCGCCTCGTCTTAGGGGCCGGCTAACCCTGCTCAGATTAACTTTAAGCAGGAACCCTTGGTCTTTCGGCGGGGGAGTCTCTCACTCCCCTTACGTTACTCATGTCAGCATTCGCACTTCTGATACCTCCACCGCCCCTCGCGGGTACGGCTTCATCAGCTTACAGAACGCTCCGCTACCGCTCGTGATTGCTCACGAACCCTAAGCTTCGGTGTATGGCTTTAGCCCCGTTACATTTTCGGCGCAAAGACCCTTATTTAGACCAGTGAGCTGTTACGCTTTCTTTAAATGATGGCTGCTTCTAAGCCAACATCCTGGTTGTTTTGGGATCCTCACATCCTTTCCCACTTAGCCATAACTTGGGGACCTTAGCTGTAGGTCAGGGTTGTTTCCCTTTTCACGACGGACGTTAGCACCCGCCGTGTGTCTGCCGACTAGTACTCCCAGGTATTCGGAGTTTGGTTAGGTTTGGTAATCCGGTGAGGACCCCTAGCCCATCCAGTGCTCTACCCCCTGGGGTATTCGGTCGACGCTCTACCTAAATAGATTTCGCGGAGAACCAGCTATTTCCGAGTTTGATTGGCCTTTCACCCCTAGCCACAAGTCATCCCGAACTATTGCAACAGTTATGGGTTCGGCCCTCCAGTAAGTGTTACCTTACCTTCAGCCTGCTCATGGCTAGATCACTCGGTTTCGGGTCTAATGCGACGAACTGAACGCCCTGTTCAGACTCGCTTTCGCTGCGCCTACACCTATCGGTTTAAGCTTGCTCGTCACACTAAGTCGCTGACCCATTATACAAAAGGTACGTGGTCACCCTTGCGGGCTCCCACTGTTTGTAGGCAATCGGTTTCAGGTACTCTTTCACTCCCCTTGTCGGGGTGCTTTTCACCTTTCCCTCACGGTACTAGTTCGCTATCGGTCATGCACGAGTACTTAGGCTTGGAAGGTGGTCCTCCCAATTTCAGACAGGATTTCACGTGTCCCGCCTTACTCAAGGACGATTGATCGCATTACGCGTACGGGGCTGTCACCCGCTATGGCCCAACTTTCCAGAAGGTTCCGCTTGTCTCTCAATCGCCACTGGCCTGGTCCGGGTTCGCTCGCCACTACTTCCGGAGTCTCGGTTGATGTCCTTTCCTACGGGTACTTAGATGTTTCAGTTCCCCGCGTTCGCCACTTTACCCCTATGTATTCAGGGTAAGTTACCTATTATCGATACTTGGAAACCACAGCGGCAACAGCGCGATCTCAAAGAGATCGTCGCCTCACGCTCAATCCTTTTGGGATTTCGCATCGGCTGCCCTGCCGCTCTGATTTTCCAAGTACCTTAGGTGGGTTTCCCCATTCGGAAATCTACGGATCAAAGGGTATTCGCACCTCCCCGTAGCTTATCGCAGCGTATCACGTCCTTCATCGCCTGTGCATGCCAAGGCATCCACCAATTGCCCTTAAGACACTTGATCGTTCTCATTGCCAATACCCATCGCGCGATCTCGAAGAGATCCTCGCTCACGCGCAATCCCGAAGGGATTGTCGCTTAAACCAAATCCTGTGCGGGACTTGATCTCAATGGAATTGGCACAAAAAGACCAGCTTCTCGAGATCGGTTCGAGGGCGCGGTTAGGCAAACCCATCATATGCAAGGGATTGAGCGTCCCTTGCGACAAATCATGAAGCCTTCCGGCTCATGAAGTTCGAACAAATCTTCTCTTTACGATGTCAAACAGAACAGGCGCAAAGCACTAGGCTCGACGCAAACTCATTTTCGAATGACT
>NZ_JBZEGV010000005.1:0-100000 GCF_058312955.1 Mesorhizobium sp. LEGMi-168a | reverse complement strand
CGTCAACACCGATTTCGAACTTTTTTGAATTTTTTGCGACAAATTTTTCGGCGGCTATTTTTTTCGCAGCCGACTGCCCTCGCGGCAGCCGCCCCAAGGCCGTCCACAGCGAGCCCTATTGCCGCCGCATTGAGGTTCAACACCGGGACATAGATAGAACACCGGGACATAGATAGAAGGAAGCGCGCGCATACGCGTGAAAGCCTCGACTACAGACGACCAGAGCACCGTTCGTAAGAGACGTGTGAGTGGGGATATCGGCCCCGGCTTGCCGCTTCGTTTGACTTCAACGGCCGCGACAGGCAAATGTCATGGCCACAACGAACAACGACAAGCCGTTTCGCCCGGGGAAGAAGCAGCCTTTCTGGATGCCAGACGCGGAAGATGTCATAGCCGAACTCGGCAACGAGCCGCCGCTGATCGCAGACGGCCGCAGCGGTCCGCCTGACCGCCGCGAAGTCTCGGCGCGTTGGCTTTCGGGCACCTTCCTGACCGGCGTGACCTCGAGCGTGCTGATGGGCGTGGCCTTGTTCGCGGCACTTGACGGACGCCAGCAGCTGGCGACGCCGCCGGAAATCGCCGAACTCATCAACCTCGCCAGCGGCGGCGACGATTCCGGCGAGCAGGCCAAGACCACCAGGCTGGTCGCGCCGCGCCAGATCGCCAGGGCCAAGGACCGCCGGCGCATGGAAGTGTCGATGGTCACCAAGGTCGGCGACCGCGACGTTATCCACACCATGCCGTTCGTGCAGATCAAGATGGCGCTCGCGGCCGGCCACACCACCAGCCGCCCCTACCCGCCATTCGACCCGATGCAGGTGTTTGGCGACGACGGCGACGACAATGCCCAGCCGGCTTCCGCCGCCGCGGTCGCCGGCCAGATCTACGGTGCCAAGGTCGAAAGCGAGATGAGCCTGAAGACCGTCGACTTCCCGATCGAGACGGCGTCCTTCGACGAAAAGAGCGACCTCTCCGCCGATGAGGTGGAAAAGGTGGTGCGCGAGGCCGGCAACGGCTTGAGTGACGGCGCCGTCCAGGTGGCGGCGCTTCATTATGTCGATCCGCAGCGATTCGGCGACGCCTTCGCCGAGAGCATGGCCGGCTCCTACGACGTCAAGATCACGCCGGAGAACGTCTCGGTGGCGCCACGCGCCACGCCGGACGACCAGGTGCCGGCCTTTGCCGAGGAAATCATCCCTTTCACCAGCGATACGGACATAGCCGAGGCTTTCGCCGATTCGGGCTATACCGGCGATGACGCCACTGGCATGTCGGAAGCGATCGGCAAATTGCTCAACGCGACGGCGCTGAAGGCCGGGACGGTGCTGCGGGTCGGCCTCGAGGTGCGCGGCGATATCGCCAAGGTGGTCCGCACCAGCGTTTACGACCGCACCACCCATATCGTCACCATCGCGCTCGACGATCGCGGACAGTTCGTGCCGGCGCAGGAGCCGGAGCCCAATCCCGAATTGCTGACGGCATTCGACGATTCGCAGCCGGTGGTGGTGCGCGGCAACCTGCCCAACGTCTATGACGGCATCTACCGTACCGCCTATTCCTACGGCATGTCGAAAGCGATGACCCAGAAGCTGATCAAGCTTCTTGCTTCCGACGTCGATTTCCAATCGCGGCTTTCGCCGTCCGACCGCCTCGAGGTCCTCTTCTCGCAGCCCGACGGCGACGACCAGACCTCAGACAATTCCGATCTCCTCTACGTCTCGGCCACCTTCGGCGGCCAGACGCGCAACTTCTATCGCTTCCAGTTGCAGGACGGCAGTACCGACTATTTCGACGAGAACGGCTCGAGCGCCAAGCAGTTCCTGCTGCGCAACCCGCTGCCCAACGGCCGCTTCACCTCCGGCTTCGGCGCGCGGCGGCACCCGATTCTCGGCTATGTCCGCATGCATACCGGCACCGACTGGGCCGCACCGATCGGGTCGCCGATCATCGCCGCCGGCAACGGCGTCGTCGAGAAGGCCGGCTGGGCCGGCGGCTACGGCAAGCAGATCATTATCCGCCACGCCAATGGCTACGAGACCTCCTACAATCACCAGAGCGCTTTCGCCAAAGGCATCGAGCCCGGCGTCCATGTCCGGCAGGGCCAGGTGATCGGCTATCTCGGCCAGACCGGCCTCTCAACCGGCCCGCATCTTCATTACGAGCTGATCGTCAACGGCACCAAGGTCGATTCGATGCGCGTGCGCCTGCCGGTCGGCAAGGTGCTGAAGGGCGACGACCTCGTCGCCTTCAAGAAAGAGCGCGAGCGTATCGATGACCTGCTCAAGCAGGAAGACGGAAATTCGCTGAAGGTCGCCAGCGCCAAGACCGATTCGCAGCTTCCCAATTAATTTTGTGAACCGCCTTTTGCTGCGGCTAGGGCAGCGCTTGGCCAGGCACGGTGAACCAGGCGACGATCGACGACAGCAGGCAAAGCAGCGTCGTGACGGCGGCAACCGCGGCGAAAGCCGAATCGCTTGCCGCGACCCTCAATTGATCGAGATTGGCCGCGAGCCCTGCCGTGGGCGGCTCGCCGAAACCGGGCATGCCGGCAGGACTGCCGGTCAATCGCGCATATACGAAAGCGGCGAGCGAGCCCATCGCCGCCACCGCGATCAGCCCGCCGATACGCGAGACGGCGTTGTTGATGCCCGACGCCGCGCCCGTGTCCTTGTCCTCGACGGAAGTCATGATCGCGGTCGACAAGGGCGACACCACGAGCGCCATGCCGAGCCCCATCAAGGCCATCAGCGGGAAGGTCCCGGTCCAGAAATTATGGATGCCGGCATGGGCGAGCAGGGCCATGCCGGCAAAGGCGATGGCGACCACAAAACTGCCGGCGGCGATCGGCAGGCGCGGGCCGATCTTGTCAGACCACTGGCCGACCGGCCCCGACAGCAGCGCGATCAATGCCGACAGCGGCAGGAAGATGAAGCCGACCTCGGCCGAGCTCAGTCCCCAGCCGGCGATCAGAACCATCGGCAGGTAGAAGAGGTTCGCCGACAGTGCGAAATAGAGGAAGAAGGTCGCGAGATTCGCGCCGGCGAAAGCGCCGATGCGAAACAGGCCGAGATCGATCATCGGCTCGCGCTGCCAGCGCTCGTAAAGGATGAAGACGAAAAGCAGCACCACGCCGGCGACGATCGCCGGCCCGGCCATCATGCCGCCGCCCTCGGCGTTCATCGCCGTCAGCCCGTAGGCCAGCGATCCGAAGGCGATCGTGGCGAGCCCGGCGCCTCTGAGATCGAGGCTGCGCTTTTCGGTCGGCTGGTCGGCCGGAATCTTGGCGAGCAGCAGATAGATCGAAACCAGGCCGAGCGGCAGGTTGACGGCGAAGATCGCGCGCCAAATGCCGTTGCCGAAGGTCGACAGAACGAAGCCGCCCAGAACCGGGCCGAGCGCTGTCGTCAGCGCCGAAGCGGCCGCCCAGATGCCGATCGCCCGGCCGCGTTCCTTCTTGGGATAGGCCTTGGCGATGATGGCGAGGCTGCCCGGCACCATGATGGCGGCGCCGATGCCCTGGATGGCGCGGAATGCGATCAGCACTGCCGGATTGGGCGCCAGCGCGCAGGCGAGCGACGCCGCGATGAAAAGCGCGATGCCGGCCACGAAGGCGCGCCGCAGCCCGAATCGGTCGCCGGCAGCGCCCCCTGCCAGTATCAGCGCCGAAAGCGTCAGCGCATAGGCGTTGGAAATCCACTGCGCTGCCGCCAGGCTGGCGCCGAGATCGACGCGCAGCGCCGGCATGGCGATCGCCAGAACCGAACCGTCGATGAAGCCGAGCGCCGAGGCCAGGATTGCTGCTACCAGCACGAACTTGCGCCGCCTCTGTGGGCAGAACGTACCGTTCGCGCGTTGCGCGGTCGAAATCGAATCGGCGGTGGCTTCGTTCGAGGACGTCATGAATATCTGCTTAGCTCTCCAGCACGTGCGCAACAACGAGCCAGAGGATTGCTGTTCTTGAAACCAGGTTGCACTGGCCGCATGGCCAGGGGGATGGCAATCATGATGCAAACGAAGCGTCGCATGCTAGGTTCCGGATCGATAGGACTTGCGCCAGGGGGAAGCCATGAAGCGGCCGCTCGAACCGTCAGCCGAAGGACGCGGACGTATCGTCGGCATAACCGACGGCGTCTTCGCCATCGCGCTGACCTTGATCGTGCTGGAGATCAGGGTGCCGGCGCATGAAGCGGTGCATTCGGAGAGCGAGCTGCTTGCAGCTATTCTGGCGCTCGCGCCGCGTTTCCTGACCTATGCGCTGAGCTTCCTGACGCTGACCATCTTCTGGTTCGGCCAGCAGGCGCAGCATGGCCTGATCGCGAAATCGGACCGGCGGCTTGCTACGCTCAATCTATGCTTTCTCGCCTTCATCGCGCTGTTGCCGTTCTCCACCGACCTGCTGGCCGATTTCCTCGAATTCCGGATCGCGGTGCTCGTCTACTGGCTGAACCTTCTGATGCTTGGCGCCACGCTGTTCGCCAGCTGGTGGTACGCCGACAGGAACGGAATGCTGGCAACGGACGTCGATGCGAAAACGAAGCGTGTCGTCTATCAGCGCATCGTCAAGGCGCAGATCCTGTGGGCGATCGGCGCAGCGCTCTGCCTCATCACCCCGCTGGCGAGCATCGCCTTCATACTGCTGGTGCAGTTGATCTATGCCGCCGCGCCGCGCGGCTCATTGCTGCGCAAAGTCATCGGCTGAAGATCCGCCGACAAACTCCACGGTGACGCCTGGCGACACGATCTTGGCGAGTTCGCGCGCGTCCCAGTTGGTCAGACGCACGCAGCCATGGCTTTCGGTCTTGCCGATCTTGGAAGGATCGGGGGTGCCGTGGATGCCGTAAGTCGGCTTGTCCAGCGCGATCCAGACCGAGCCCACCGGACCGTTCGGCCCGGGCGGGATGGTCAGGATCTTGTCGTTCTGGCCTTGCTTGAAATTGATGTTGGGATTGTAGGTGTAATTGGGGTCTAGCGCGATGCGCGACACGGTATGGATGCCGGTGGGCGACGGCGTGTCGGCCGAGCCGATGGTGGCCGGGTAGGCCGCGACCAGCTTGCCGCCCGCGTCATAGGCGAACACCTCTTTCTTGTCCTTGTCGGCGACGATGCGGGCAACCGGCGTCGACACCAGCCTGCCGAAATTGGCGACCTTGATAATCGTGCCGGGTCGATTGAAGTCGAGCCCCTTGTTGATCGACTTCAGATAATTCTCGTCCATATGGAAGCGCTCGGCGAGCGCCTCGGTGACCGAGGTGTAGCCCATGCGGTCGAGCTTGGCCTTCTGGCTGTAGTCTTCCGGGATCGAAGCGACATAGGGACCGGCCGCATCCTCGGGCGTGATCGTATAGGACGCGAAGGCGTCGCCACCCGACTGGGCAAGCGCCGCCTTGATGCCGACCGCGTCGGTCGATTTCAAATTGCTGCCGGTGATCTGGTTGTAAGCGGCCAAGGCCTTGTCGACATTCGAGCCGAAGCGGCCGTCGATGACGCCCGGCGAAGCGCCGCCGCGGTCGAGCAGCACCTGAAGCTCGGCCACGTCCTGGCGCACACCGAGCGACAGCGACGGATCGACGGTGGCCTTGCCGCCGGTGTCCGGCGGCAGCGCGGCCTGCGTGTCCGGATTGGTTTGCAGCACTTCGCCCTGGCCAGGCTGCTCCGGATCGATCGATGCCTCGTCCAGCGGCTGGCGCTTGATGGTGTTCGATTTTGGCGCCTCCGGATAGGTGGTGGCATAACCCTCGTCATTCGGCGCCGGCGGATAGGCATCGACGGAATTGTCGTTATAGGGGTCGTTCTCGTCGACCGGCGGCGGAATGACCCTGCCGTTTTCTTCCAGCTGCTTGCGGCGGAAGCGGGCCATGTCGTCGGGATTGTCGAGATAGTAGCGGTCGTCATCCTCGACAGGCGCGCGCCCGAGCTCCTGCATCCGCAGCTGGCGGCGAAGCGCCCGGCGGTCGAGCCTGGTCTGCGGCGGCTGAATGGCGATGACCTTGCCGGTATCGGCATCGACGAGCACCCGGTTGCCCCTGGCATCGTAGTAGATGTCGATATTGCCGTCCTGGGCGAGCACGAGCGCGCCGTATTGGGCGGCCCGAACCGCCTTCTGCGCGCCATCCGGGCTCGGTGCCGCAAGCGCGCCGAAAGACACCAGCCCGGCCGCGAGTGCCGAAACGGAAAAGACGGTGCGCAGCATTGTGGTCAAGCTCTCCGGCCCTTCGCGGGCGACCCCTTCGCCAGCAAATCAGTCATCCAATTAAGATTTCCAATATGAACCGGGCATGAAGATGGCGGATTTCCGGCGTTTCATCATCATCCCAAACCAAATGTCAGCGCAGCCCCAGTTCGCTACGCGCCTGTTTCGTCAGCTTCAGCATAACCAGGCGGTGGCTTTCGCGCAGATAGTCCTTCAGCGCCGTATCATCCATGCTCTGGCTTGTCTGGCGCTGGATCCATTTCATGCCACGCGAGGCAAGGTAGGGCGCGGGCCGGCAGCCCGGCTGTTCCTTCAGCACGTCAAAGGCCATGTCGGAGCATTTGAAGGTGACGAAGACTTGGCTCTCCCGATCATGCCCGCCGATCGCGAACACCTTGCCGCCGACCTTCCAGACATGGGAGCCGCCCCATTGCACGACATGCGTCGCGGCGGGCAGCGAGGCGCAGAAGCCGTTATAGTCCTCGAGCTTCACGAATCGCCCCTTTCCGATAACCGAGAATCGGTATCGGTTTTGCGATATGGCCCTATCGGAAAGCAAGAGCGCGCCGCACCGATCCGGCGCGACGCGCTCCCGTTCATACCTTAACCAGCCGATCAGGCGGCGGCTTCGGCCGCCACCACGGTTGGCTTCGAGCGGAAGTTCAGGCGATCGGAGCCGGCGGTGACCTTGACGGTCGAGCCGTCGAGGATTTCGCCGAGCAGGATTTTTTCCGCCAGCGGATCCTGCAGTTCCTTCTGCATCACCCGCTTCAGCGGCCGGGCGCCATAGGCAGGGTCGTAGCCCTTCGACGCCAGCCACTCGATCGCGTCGTGATCGAGCGACAGCTCGATCTTGCGGTCGACAAGCAGGTTCTCCAGCCGCTTGAGCTGGATCTCGACGATGCGGTCCATGTCCTGACGGCGCAGCCGGTGGAACAGGATCACCTCGTCGACGCGGTTGAGGAACTCCGGACGGAACGAGGCCCTCACCACGCTCATCACCTCGTCGCGCACGGCATCGACATCCTGATCGTCGCGAAGATTGACCAGATATTCGGCACCGAGGTTTGAGGTCATGATGATCAGCGTGTTGCGGAAGTCGACCGTGCGGCCCTGGCCGTCGGTCAGGCGGCCGTCGTCGAGCACCTGCAGCAGCACGTTGAATACGTCCGGATGCGCCTTCTCGATCTCGTCGAACAGCACGACCTGATAAGGCCGGCGCCGCACCGCTTCGGTGAGCGCGCCGCCCTCCTCGTAGCCGACATAGCCGGGAGGCGCGCCGATCAGCCGGGCGACCGAGTGCTTCTCCATGAACTCCGACATGTCGATGCGCACCAGGGCGTTCTCGTCGTCGAACAGGAAGGCGGCGAGCGCCTTGGTGAGCTCCGTCTTGCCGACGCCGGTCGGGCCCAGGAACATGAAAGAGCCGATCGGCCGGTTCGGATCCTGCAGGCCCGCGCGGGCGCGCCGCACGGCTTTCGACACCGCCTGCACCGCCTCGCCCTGGCCGACGACGCGCTTGCCGATCTCGTCTTCCATGCGAAGCAGCTTCTCGCGCTGTCCCTCAAGCATCTTGTCGACCGGAATGCCGGTCCAGCGCGACACGACATGGGCGACGTGATCGGGCGTGACCACCTCTTCCACCATGCCGGCCTTGCCGTCCTGTGCCTCGGCTTCCTTGAGCTTCTTCTCCAACTCCGGGATCTTGCCATAGGCAAGCTCGCCGGCGCGCTGGAACTCGCCCTTGCGCTGGGCAATCGCCAGTTCGTTGCGCATCTCGTCGAGCTGCTTCTTCAGGTCGGCGGCAAGCCCGAGCTTCTGCTTTTCGGCCTGCCACTTCGCGGTCAGCTCGGTCGACTGCTCCTCGAGGTCGGTGAGTTCCTTCTCCAGCTTCGCCAGCCGATCCTTCGAGGCGTCGTCCTTCTCGACCTTCAGCGCCTCGCGCTCGATCTTGAGCTGCATGATGCGGCGGTCGATCTCGTCCAGCGCCTCGGGCTTGGAATCGACCTGCATCCTCAGCCGCGACGCAGCCTCATCGACCAGGTCAATCGCCTTGTCCGGCAGGAAGCGGTCGGCGATGTAGCGGTTGGAAAGCGTCGCGGCCGACACCAGCGCCGAGTCGGAGATGCGCACCTTGTGATGCTGCTCGTACTTCTCCTTCAGGCCGCGCAGGATCGAGACGGTATCCTCGACCGTCGGCTCGTCGACGAAGACGGGCTGGAAGCGGCGGGCAAGTGCGGCGTCCTTCTCGACATGCTTACGGTACTCGTCGAGCGTGGTCGCGCCGACGCAGTGCAGCTCGCCGCGCGCCAGCGCCGGCTTCAAAAGGTTCGATGCATCCATCGCGCCGTCGGCCTTGCCGGCGCCGACCAGCGTGTGCATCTCGTCGATGAACAGGATGATGTTGCCGTTGGCGGAGGTGACCTCGTTGAGCACGGCTTTCAGCCGCTCCTCGAACTCGCCGCGATAT
Organism: Mesorhizobium sp. LEGMi-168a; assembly: GCF_058312955.1. NCBI lineage: Bacteria > Pseudomonadati > Pseudomonadota > Alphaproteobacteria > Hyphomicrobiales > Phyllobacteriaceae > Mesorhizobium > Mesorhizobium sp. LEGMi-168a. The sequence goes on along the minus strand of NZ_JBZEGV010000005.1, from coordinate 91,340 downwards.
TTGGCGCCGGCAATCAGCGCGCCCATGTCGAGCGCCATCAACTGCTTGTCCTTCAAGGATTCCGGCACGTCGCCATTGACGATGCGCAGCGCCAGGCCTTCGGCGATCGCCGTCTTGCCGACACCCGGCTCGCCGATCAGCACGGGATTGTTCTTGGTGCGCCGCGACAGCACCTGGATGGTGCGGCGGATCTCGTCGTCGCGGCCGATGACCGGATCGAGCTTGCCCGAGCGGGCGTCCGCGGTCAGGTCGCGGGCGTATTTCTTCAGCGCGTCGTAGCCCTGCTCGGCATTGGCCGAATCGGCGGTGCGGCCCTTACGCACGTCGTTGATGACCTGGTTCAGCGCCTGCGCGGTCACGCCGGCCTTGGCCAGGATGTCGGCGGTCTTGGCCGACTTCTCCATGGCGAGCGCCTGCAGCAGCCGCTCGACGGTGACAAAACTGTCGCCGGCCTTCTTGGCCAGTTCCTCGGCAGTCGAAAACACCTTGGCGAGCGGCTGGGCGAGGTAGAGCTGGCCGTTGCCGCCTTCCACCTTGGGCATGGCCTCCAGCGCCGCCTCGACGCCGAGCTTCACGTCGCGAACACGGCCGCCGGCGCGCTCGATCAAGGACGCGGCAAGGCCCTCGTCATCATCGACGAGCACCTTGAGCATATGTTCGGGAGTGAATTGCTGGTGGTTGCGCGAGAGCGCAATAGTCTGCGCGGACTGGATGAAACCGCGCACGCGCTCCGAGTATTTCTCAAGATTCATATCTGTCTCCTTCCATCACCGGCCCGCTTTGCGGCACCGGATCAGATTGCGGTAACGGACCCGCCCATTCGAGCCGAGTCCTGTTCGGGCGAGATATGGTGCGGGAATGACAGGCCCTCAAGACGTCTGGAACTCGACCACCGCATATTATTCCATGGGCGCACAACAAAAACGGCGGAGATTTCTCTCCGCCGTTCGAATGCCTGAAAATAGACCCGGATCAGTTGCCGGGATCAGTTATTTGCGTCGGCGACCGCCGGTTCGTTTGCGCCGCCTGTCGGCTCACTGGCGACACTCTCGCCCGACGCCGCACTTGTCGTTTCGGCGGCAGAGACGACAGCGTCCTTGCTGTTGTCTACGGCATTGCCTTCATCGGCAGGGCTGTCCGTCCGGTCGGCATTGCCTTGTTCGGCATTGCCCTGCTCGGCGCTATGGCCCTGCTCGGCACTGCCGCGTCCGCGACGCGGACGCCTCTGCCGGCGCCCGCCGCCAGTGTCGGAGGCGGCTTCGTTGCGCTCTGCCTGGGCGGCAAGCGCTGCCGGCGAGAAACTGTCGAACAGCGGAGCCGGCTCAGCCGCGGCGCCAGCTTCGGTGGAAGCCTCCGGCTGCGCCTGCGCCTCGCTGCGGCGGTTCTGGTCGAACTGCTGGCCGCCATGTTCGCCGCGCTGGCCACCATCACGCTGGCCCTCGCCGCGCTGGCCCCCATCGCGCTGACCATTGTCGCCACGCTGGCCATTTTGGCCGTACTGGCCATAGCCGCCGTTGCGGCGGTCGCGGTGCCTGTCGCGGCCGTTGTTGTCGCGCCGGTTGTTGTCGCGGCCGCTTTCTTGGTTGAAGCCGAGCTCGGCCGGCGTGCCTTCGATCACCGGCTGCGGCCCGGAGCCGTTCGCCGCCTGCGCCTCGCCGGCATTGGCATTGCCGGCAGTGTCGAACTCGTCGCGATCCTCGTCGACGTCATCATCGAAATCGTCGCGGTTCTGCTGGGCGTTCTGGATCGGCATCTGCGCCTGGGCGGCGGCAATGATGCGATTGTAGTGTTCGGCGTGCTGGAGGTAGTTCTCCGCCATAACCCGGTCGCCGGAGCTTTGCGCGTCACGGGCGAGTGCGGCGTATTTTTCGGCGATCTGCTGAGCCGATCCGCGGATCTTCACGTCCGGACCGTTGCTCTCGTAGTTGCGCGTCAGGGGATTTGGCCCCTTGCGGTTGTTGTTGTTGCCACCGCCGCCATTGTTGTTGCGACCGCGCATGCGCCTGTTCTGCTGTTGTGGCCTCATTCGACTCTCTTCATGTGAAATTTCAAAACTGTTCGCGAACGGTGGCGCTCATGCAGCCAACCGTTTCGTTTTTTCACCGGCGTTCGCCCGCATCGATTGCGTTGGCGCCACGTGCCATCCTGTTCCGGTTACATCACTTGCCGGACGATTCCCGCACGAAGCATGGGCGTCGTTTGCGCAAGGAGGCAGCTATTTCCAAGGAAAACCGAATCGCTAAGAGCACTGCCTGCTTCGTCTCATCCGGTCAAGCCGGAACCTAGCTGCATTCCCTAATGTTGCCAAGCGTTTTTTCGCACTGCATCAGGGGCTTCAACGCTCGAACACCAGAACCCTGTCGTTTCCGCCGAGATCGCGTCGCGCTTCCGCCAGCCTGTAGCCGGCTGCCGCGAAGATCGCGGTGACCTCGTCTTTTTGCGTGTAGCCGATCTCGACCGCTACCTTGCCCTGTGCTTCCAGAAACCCTTCCGCCTCTCCGGCGATGATCCTGTAGGGGATCAGACCGTCCACACCGCCATCAAGGGCCCGGCGTGGATCGAAATCGCGGACCTCGTCCTGCAGATTTCCAATGTCTCGACTGGGTATATAGGGTGGGTTCGCGGCAATTACATGGTACCGGCCCGAAACTTTTTCGAACCAGTTGGAATACAAGGCGTTGAAGCGCCCCCCGAGCCCCAGATCCTCGGCGTTTCGCGTGGCGGTCGCCAGCGCGCCGGGGGAGATATCGACGCCGGTGGCGGTCGCGGCGGGAACGACGCTGAGCAGCGCCAGCGCGATGGCGCCGGTTCCGGTGCCGAGATCGAGGATACGGCATTCGCCAAGGCGTTCCGCCGTTGCCTTGGCGAAGGGCAGAACCGCGTCGACCAGCGTCTCGGTGTCCGGACGCGGCTCCAGCGTGTCCGGCGACAGCGACAGCCGCAGCCCGTAGAATTCGCGATAGCCGAGGATGCGGTGCACCGGCTCGCCTGCGACGCGACGTCTCAGGGCCGCCTCGATGGCCGCAAGCGCCGTAGAATCCACCGTTCGGCCCGGCTCCGCGATGGCCTGAGCGCGTGTGGTTTCGGAAAAATGCTCGACGATCAGCTTGGAATCGATCGCCGGATCGGCAATGCCGGCCGCAGCGAGCCGCGCCCTCGCCGCGCGCAGCAGCGGGCCGAGCGTCGCAGGCAGCACATCAGCCATCAATGCCCATGTCGGCAAGCAGCTTCGACTGATGGTCGGCGATCAGCGCGTCGACCACCTCGTCCAGCTCGCCCATCATCACCCGCTCGAGCTTGTAGAGGGTGAGGTTGATGCGGTGATCGGTGACGCGGCCTTGCGGGAAATTATAGGTGCGGATGCGTTCCGACCGGTCGCCCGAGCCGACCTGCGACTTTCGCGACTCCGAGCGCTCTTCGTCCGCGCGGCTGCGTTCAAGGTCGTAAAGCCGTGCCCGCAGGATCTGCATGGCGCGCGCCCGGTTCTGGTGCTGCGACTTCTCCGCCTGCACCACCATGATGCCGGTCGGCAGATGGGTGATGCGCACCGCCGAATCGGTGGTGTTGACGTGCTGGCCGCCGGAACCCGAGGCGCGCATCGTATCGATGCGGATATCCTCGGGCCGAATATCGATATCGACCTCCTCGGCCTCGGGCAGCACGGCGACGGTGGCCGCCGAGGTGTGGATGCGCCCGCCGGCCTCCGTTTCCGGCACGCGCTGCACGCGGTGCACGCCGGATTCGAACTTCAGATGCGCGAAAACGCCCTTGCCCGACACCGAGGCGATGATTTCCTTGTAGCCGCCGACCTCACCTTCGCTGGCCGACACGACCTCGAAACGCCAGCCGCGCGAAGCGGAATAGCGCTCATACATGCGAAACAGATCGCCGGCGAACAAGGCCGCCTCGTCGCCGCCGGTGCCGGCGCGGATTTCGAGGATGGCGTTCCTATCGTCGGCGGCATCCTTGGGCAGAAGCAGGATCTGGATGTCCTTCTGCAGCGCCTCGATGCGCTCCTCGACCTCCGGCAGGTCGGCCTCGGCCAGCGCCCGCATGTCTGCGTCGGTGGCCTTGTCGGCGAGCATTGCTTCGAGATTGGCCTGTTCCTGCTCGGCGGCGCGCAGCGCCCGGATCTTGCCCACCATCTCCTGGATATCGGCATATTCCGAAGCCATCTTGACATAGGCGTCGGCCGACGGCCCGGCTGACATCTGCGCTTCGAGCATATCGAAACGCTTGACGACTTGATCCATACGGTCGCGGGGCAGGTTGATCATGGCGGATGCTATAGCGGAATGGAGCGGTCGTCGGCAAAGGCCTGCAGCAGAGCCCGCATCGGCGTCCCTTGGGCCGGCGCCATCAGATTGTCCTTGAAGAAGGCTTCCAGCTCCCGCAGCGGCAGTTCGGTCAGCATCGCCTTGACCGGGCCGATGGAGGCCGGCGACATCGAGATCGAGCGGAAGCCGAGGCCGATCAGCGCCATGGCCGAGATCGGCTTGCCGGCCAGCTCGCCGCACAGCGTCACCGGCGTGTGGTTGCGCGCGCCGGCGTCGGCGATCTGCTTCAGAACGCGCAGGAACGGCGCCGACAGAGTGTCGAAACGGTCGGCGAGCTGCGTGTTGCCCCGGTCGACCGCCATGACGAACTGGAAGAGGTCGTTGGACCCGACCGAGACGAAGTCGACCGCTTTCATCAGCTCGTCGAGCTGGAACAGCAGCGACGGTACCTCCAGCATCGCCCCGAGCTTGAGGCTGGTCGGCAGATGATGCGCGAAGCGCGACAGATGCCGCACTTCGCGGTCGATGATCTCGCGCGCCTGGGCGATTTCCGATAGCTCGGTCACCATCGGCAGCATCAGCTTCAGCTCACGCCCGCCGCAGGCCTTGAGCAGCGCGCGGATCTGGGTCCTGAGCAGGCCGGGACGGTCGAGCGTGAGGCGGATCGCCCGCCAGCCGAGCGCCGGGTTCTCTTCCTGCAGCGCGCCCTTGAAATAGGGCAGCACCTTGTCGCCGCCGATATCGATGGTGCGGAAGGTGACAGGCTTGCCGCGCGCGGCGTCGAGCACGTCACGATAGAGCCGCTCCTGCGCCTCGGCGCGCGGGAAGGTGGAGGCGACCATGAACTGCAATTCGGTGCGGAACAGGCCGATGCCGGCTGCCCCCGATTCCGAAAGCTGCGGCAGGTCGACCGCCAAGCCCGCATTCATCAACAAATCGACCGGGACGCCGTCCTTGGTCACCGACGGCTTCTTGCGGAGTTCCCGGTAGACCTCCTGCCGCCGCGCCCGGAAGCGGACCTTTTCGGCATAGGCGGCCTCGAGATCGGACTGCGGCCTGAGGTGGATGGTGCCTTCCTCGCCGTCGACGATGATGGCGTCGCCGTTTTCAGCCATGGAGACGGCGCCCTTGACCTGGCCTGCGACCGGGATGCCCATGGCGCGCGCGACGATGACGACATGGCTGGTCGCGGCGCCATCCTCCAGCACCAGGCCGCGCAGCTTGTCGCGCGGATAGTCGAGCAGTTCGGCGGCACCCATCGAGCGGGCGACGATGATGGCGTCCTTGGGCAGCGAGGCCGCGACATCCTCCGGCCCGCGCCCCATCAGCTGGCGCAAGAGCCGGTTGGCGAGATCGTCGAAATCGCTCATCCGCTCGCGCAGATAAGGGTCGGTCATGTGCAGCATGCGCGCGCGCATGTCGCTCTGCACCTTTTCCACCGCCGCTTCCGCCGTCAGGCCGTTGCGGATCGCTTCTTCCAGCCGCCGCACCCAGCCGCGGTCGTTGGCGAACATCCGGTAGGCCTCGAGCACCTCGCGATGCTCGCCCTCGAAAGCGACGTCGCGGCGCTCCAGCATGTCGTCGATGGAAAGCCTCAGCGAACCGAGCGAGCGGTCGAGGCGGCGGACCTCCTCCTCGCTGTCCTCATTGAACAGGTTGGTGACGACGATGCGCGGCTCGTGCAGCACGACATGGCCGAGCCCGACGCCTTCGTTGAAGGAAAGCCCGGTGAAGCTTGCCGGACGGGTGAGGTCGAGCTCGAGCCCCGGCCGGGTGAGGCGGGCGAGATCGCCGGTGGCGATCATCTCGGCGATCACCATCGCCGTCGTCTCCAGCGCCTCGATCTCGTCTTCGCGGTACTGCCGCATCGTCTTGTTCTGCACGACCAGGACGCCGAGCGTGCGCCCCGCCCTCAGAACCGGAACGCCGAGGAAGGAATGGTAGATCTCCTCGCCCGTCTCCGGCAGGTAGGCGAAGGCCGGATGCTCTTGCGCGTTGGAGAGGTTGAGCGGCCGCGCGCTGGCAGCGATGGTGCCGACAAGACCTTGGCCGAGCCGCAGCTGCGCGAGGTGGACGGCCTTGGGGTTCAGACCCTCGGTTGCATAGAGCTCGAGCACCGAATCGGCGCGCAGCACATAGAGCGAGCACACCTCGGCGACCATGTTGGAGGCGATGTCGCGCACGATGCGGTCGAGCCGCTCCTGCGGCTCCAGCGGCTCCTGCATGAGCTCGCGGAGCCGTTTCAGCAAAACGCGCGGGCCACCGGCCATGTCACGCATCGCGGCTTCTTCTCCAATGGGCACTGTGCCCGCCGCAGTTTCTCCCGCGGCCGGCGCTCACGCAACAACTGACTCAGTTCTTGCTATTGCTTATCGAGCCCGTAGACGGAATGCAAAGTACGAACTGCAAGTTCCGTATAGGGACCGTCGATCAGTATCGAGATTTTGATCTCGGAGGTGGTGATCGCCCGGATATTGATCGCCTTGTCGGCCAGCGCCTTGAAGGCGGTGGCGGCGACGCCGGCATGGCTGCGCATGCCGATGCCGATGACCGAGACCTTCGACATGCCGGCTTCCGACTGCACCACGTCGTAGCCGACATCGGCCTTCAGCCGCTCGAGCACGGCCAGCGCCTTGTCGACATCGCCGGACGGCACGGTAAAGGTCATGTCGGTGAACTTACCGTCCTCGGAGATGTTCTGGACGATCATGTCGACATTGATGTTGGCCTCGGCCAGCGGGCCGAAGATGCCGGCGGCAACGCCCGGGCGGTCGCCGACGCGGCGCAGCGAAATCTGCGCTTCGTCCTTGGCATAGGCAATTCCGGTGACGACCTGCTGTTCCACGATCTCTTCCTCGTCGCAAATAAGCGTTCCGGGCGGATTGAGCAAATCCCCCATTCCGGGCGCGTCGGGATCGTCGAAGGACGACCGCACAAAGGTACGCACCCTGTGCACCATGGCAAGCTCGACCGACCGCACCTGCAGCACCTTGGCGCCGAGCGAGGCCATTTCGAGCATTTCCTCGAACGAAATCTTGGCCAGCCGGCGGGCTTTCGGCTCGATGCGCGGGTCGGTTGTATAGACCCCGTCGACATCGGTATAGATGTCGCAGCGATCGGCCTTGACCGCCGCCGCGATGGCCACAGCGCTGGTGTCGGAGCCGCCGCGGCCGAGCGTGGCGATGCGGTTGTCCGGCCCGATGCCCTGGAAGCCGGCGATGACCGCCACCTGGCCCTCGCCGAAGCGCTTGATCAGGAACGCGCCGTCGATATCGAGGATGCGCGCCGCGCCATGGGCGTTGTCGGTCTTGATCGGGATCTGCCAGCCCTGCCAGGAGCGGGCGTGCACGCCCATATTCTGCAGCGTGATCGCCAGCAGGCCGGCGGTGATCTGCTCGCCGGAGGCGACGACGGCGTCGTATTCGCGCGCATCGTGCATCGGCGAGGCCTCGCGCGTCCAGGCGACCAGCTCGTTGGTCTTGCCGGCCATGGCCGAAACCACCACGGCAACGTCGTGGCCGGCATCGACCTCGCGTTTGACATGGCGCGCCACATTGCGGATGCGGGCGATGTCGGCGACCGAAGTTCCGCCGAATTTCATCACGATGCGCGCCATGGGAGCGAGATGCCTTTGATTGAGCCGGCTTGAGGCCGGAACGGAAAGAAGCGCCCGGCAAGGCCGAGCCGCGGAAATGCGCGGCCTCCTTAGCCAAAACATCAAGGCTTCGCAAGCGATGGCAGGATAACAGGGATTCCGCTGCTGGTTTGAGGTCTCTTGACAGATTCCCGCGGCCCTCATGCGATAAGGTCGAGGAAACGCACCGCATGGAGGAATTCATGACCGAGACGCTGGAAATCGTCAGCTTCCGCCTCAAGCCGGAGGCCGCGGCCGGCTTTGTCGCCAACAACGGCGTCGTCACCGACTGGCTTACGCGCCAGCCCGGCTTTCTCAGCCGCCATCTCGGCGAGCGAGAGGATGGAAGCTGGATCGATGTCGTGCGCTGGGAGAGCCTCGAACAGGCGCAGACAGCGGCGCAGCGCATCATGGCCGAGATCGGCGACTGCGAGGCGATGCAAGCGATCGAGCCGGCCAGCGTCGCCATGAGCCATGCCGCGGTCGCGCTGTCGCGTTAACCAGATTTGCCTCTCAAAGCGCAACCCACTCGTGGCAGCAGCCGAAAAAACCTGCCTTGACATTCCCTCCCCCACGCCCGACTTCCTAGCGTTCGAGGAGACCCGCTATATGCCAGAGCCCCGCCGATCGACCATCGATGCCGGAGAAGTCGAGCGCTTTTCCGCCCTTGCCGCCGAGTGGTGGAATCCGAACGGCAAGTTCCGGCCGCTGCACAAGTTCAACCCGGTGCGGCTGGCCTATATCCGCGACCAGGTTGCCGCGCGCTTCGGCCGCGACCCGCGGGCGGCCAGGCCCTTCGAGGGCCTGCGCTTCCTCGACATCGGCTGCGGCGGCGGGCTTTTGTGCGAGCCGATGGCCCGGCTTGGCGCCGAGGTGGTCGGCGCCGATGCGTCGGCCACCAACATCGAGGTCGCCAAGTTGCACGCGGCGGAGGCGGGCGTCAGCATCGACTATCGCGCCACCACGGCCGAGGCGCTGGCCGATGCCGGCGAGACATTCGACGTCATCCTCAACATGGAAGTGGTCGAGCATGTCGCAGATGTCGATCTGTTCGTCGCCAAATGCGGTGAGATGGTCCGCCCCGGCGGCATCATGTTCGTCGCCACCATCAACCGCACGCTGAAGGCGCTCGGCCTTGCTATCATCGGCGCCGAGTACGTGCTGCGCTGGCTGCCGCGCGGAACGCATCAGTTCGGCAAGCTGGTGCGGCCCGAAGAACTGGCAAAGGCACTTGTCGCGGCGGGCCTCACCGTCATCGACCGCACCGGCGTCATCTATCATCCGCTGGCCGACCGCTGGCAGAAGTCCAAGGACATGGACGTCAACTACATGGTGCTGGCCGAAAAGGCTTCGGTCTGATCTCGATAGACCCTCAGGCGTCGAGCGGCCGGTAGCCACCCCGCCAGTAGATAAGCGCCTGGCCGGCGTCCTGGGTCTTCACCGCTTCGACCGACCCGATGACGATCGAGTGCGTGCCGCGGTCGATCATCTCGTCCAGGCTGCAATCGAAGGCGGCCACGGCGTCTGAAAGCAGTGCCGCTCCGGTTTTGAGCGTGGTCCATTCGGCGCCGTCGTAGCGGTCCTTGCCCTTGATGCCGCCGAAGCCGGAGAAGCGCTCGGCCACACGCTGGTGCTGAGGGCCGAGCGAATTGACGCCGAAATGCCGGTAGCGCTCGATGATCGGCCAGGTCGACGAGGAGCGGTTGACGCAGGCGATCACCTTCGGCGGCTCCGCCGACAGCGACACCACCGAAATGACGGCGAGACCGGAACGATCGTCGCCGACGCCGGCGGTGATCACGCTGACATTGCCGACGATAAGCCGCATGGCGGCGCGGAAGTCGGCGACGCTGACCGGGCCTTCTGTCGTGGACATTGCCTTCTCCCTTTTCGCCGGTACGGCTCATCGTTTGAACGAACGCGGAACCACTCTATCCCTTTGTGTTTACGCAATTCCGAACGAAAACCGTTCGCATTTTCCTGGAATTGCTCTATGCCGCCGACTGCATCGCGGCTGGCGCGACGCGGATGCCTCGCTGTTCGAGAATAGGCAGCACGGTATCGCGGAAATAGGGGAACTCCTCGACATAATCGACGAACGAGAGCGTCGAGCCTCGGAAGCCGGCCTCGTGCAGAGCGGTGATGCCATCGGCAACCTGCTCCGGCGTGCCGGTGAGCGGAAAGCCGCCATGGCCGGCCGCCATGCGGTCGCGAATGAGCGCGAGCAGGTCGTGCGGAAACGACTGCGCATGGGCGAATTGCAGCCGCACCAGATTGTCGACGGCCGCCCAATCGGCATTGGCGCGACCGAAATGCTCAAGATAATCCTTTGCTTCCTTTTCCGTCGGCCGGCAGACGACATGGGCGAAGGTCAGCACATCGACATTCCTGCCGGCCGCGATGGCCTGTTCTTTCAGCGCCGCGATCTCGTCCCTGGAGCGCGCAAGGTCGATCGCCGGCGTGAACAGGAAATCGGCGTTGCGGACGGCGAATTTGCGCCCCTCCTCCGAACCGGCCGCGTTGAGGATCGGCAGCGGCGCCGACGGGCGGGGGTCGCCCAGGACATCCTTCAGCTTGAACCAGGTGCCGTCCCAGTCGAAGGCCTCCCTGCGGCTCCACAGCGCCTTGACGATGTCGAACCACTCCTGCGCATAGCTATAGCGGGTGATGTGGTCGTCGGGCAGCGTCAGGCCGAGCGCCTCATATTCCGGCTTGTTCCAGCCGGCGACGATGTTGAGGCCGATGCGGCCGCCGCTGATCTGGTCGATGGTGGCCAGTTGCTTGGCGACGACGACCGGGTGGTTTGCCGCCGTATGGGTGGTGGCAAAGACGGTGATGTTGCGGGTGAGCGCCAAGAGCCCGGCGGCCCAGGTGATGGTCTCCAGCACGTTGCCGTGAAAATTGGTCTCGCCGCCATAGCCGATCCAGCGCGCGATCGGCAGCATGAAGTCGATGCCGGCTTCATCGAGCAGATGCGCAAGGCGCAGATTGTTGTCCCAGGAATTGGCCCAACGCTCGGGAAGCTTGGTGACGGTCATGCCGCCGGAACAGTTGGACGCGAAGGTGCCGAGAAAGAAGGGCTGCGCATCGGGCGCGGTCTTGTCGAGCATGCTCATGGTGATGTTCTCTCCTCCGTTTTTCATTATAATTTTTGATAGAAAGTCTATCATAAATTCGTGTGGACGCAATCGCCCGGATCGGCGCATGCTCAAGCGAGGGAGGGGCAGATGAACGAGCGGCGCAAATCACTGGAAACGCAGGAAGAACTGCTCGATCGCGGCTGGCATCTCGCGCGCACGCCGCTGGAGATCGACGTCACCGAGGTCGAGTACGCGCTGATGCGCTCCTACGAGGCGTTCGGTCACTGGCAGGCCGAATGCCTTGCCACGGTGATCGAGTTTTCCGCCAGCGGACCGGAGAACGCGCTGCTCCACATCATCAGAATGAACGACCGGCCGAAGAGCGTCCGCGACCTCGCCCAGATGACCAACCGCGACGACATCCCGAATATCCAGTACAGCCTGCGCAAGCTCTTGAAGGGCGGACTGATCACGCGTACCGGCAGCGGCAGATCCGGCGTCACCTATGAAGTGACGCCGCTCGGCCACCGGGTGACCGAGCGCTATGCCGATATCCGCTCGGTCCTGCTCATCGAGGCGGTGAAGCGCATTCCTGAGATGGCCGACAAGCTCGAGGATGTCGCGCGCACGCTGGAGCTGATGACCGGCATTTATGAACAGGCCGCGCGCGCCGCCGCCACCCATCGCCGCCGCCACCCGCGGCCGGAACCCGGCGGCGAAGACAAAGATGGCCGAGACTAGAGCAATTCCAGGAAAAGTGTGAAACAGTTTTCCGTTCGGAATTGCGTAAAAACAAAGAGATAGAGCGGTTCGCCCTTTCCGTGAAACGGTGAACCGCTCTAGGAACGCTAAGCCGCCTGGCTTTGCAGCCTCGCGCTTGGTTGGCTCTGCGCCTTGGTCGTGATGAACACGCCGGCGGTGATGATGGCGGCGCCCAGCCAGGTCAGCAGCTGATAGTGCTCGCCGAGGAAGATCGTGCCGGCAAAGAGCCCGACCGCCGCCGCCACATAGCCGATCTGGCTGAGATAGACCGGGCCGCCGACCGCTTGCAGGCGGAAGAAGAAGGCAAACATCGCCGATGCCGACGCGACTTGGCCGGCGACCACCAGCGGCACGCCGCCGAGCGGAACAAACGCTTGCCAGCCGAACAGCGTCAGGATGCCGAGCAGAAGCAAGGTCGCCGACGCCAGATGGCTGCCGACGGCGAGCTCGATCGGGCCTGTATCCTTGGGCCAGTCGACGGTGCGGTAGATGTTGCCGGCGGCGAGGCTGACCGGGATCAGCAACCCGATCGCCACCCAGAAATAATCGGCCGGCTGGCCGGCCTCGCCGCGCGTGAGCGCGACCATCACGGCGCCGACAAAGCCGACGGCAATGCCGGCAACGCCGAGCAGATTGGGCCGCCGCACGCCGAGCAGGATCGAGAACACCAGCGTGATCACCGGCGACAGGGTGAACATGATGCCCGTGTATCCCGCGCCGAGATGCGGAATGGCCGAGAACATCAAGAGATTGGGAAAAGCGTAGGATACGGCCGCGGTGACGAAGAAATAGCGCAGCTTGCGCGCCGTCAGCCGGATGCGCTCGCCAAGCAGCAGCAGCGCGATCAGCAGCACGCCGCCGGCGCCGAACGAGACGACGAAGGCCCAGACCATGCCGGGCACGCCGGCGGCAGTCGCAAGCTTGCCGAAGGGGAGCGTCATGCCGAGCAAGCCGCCGGTGACGATCAGAAGGCCCGCTGCCGACTCCCAGAGAAGTTTCATCTGCTTGGTCCTGTCGCTGCGAGGTCGCGCTTGGCGGCCATTCGAACTTAGGATAAGATAGTGTAAAGATTCTTAATGTCAAGATACTTTGCGGTGAAGCACATGGATCGTGCGGCGAGAGCAATCGAACAGTGGCGAAAGGAGCGGCCAGATCTCGACGTCTCGCCGATGGGCGTGATCGGGCGGTTGAGTGAAGCCTCCTCGCTGATCGCACGCGATCGCCTGGCGCCGGTCTTCGCCCGCTTCGGCCTGCAGCACGGCGAATTCGACGTGCTGGCGACGCTGCGCCGCTCAGGCGCGCCTTACGCACTGACGCCGACCGAGCTCTATGAGGCGACGATGGTCACGTCGGGCGCCATGACCGCCCGGCTCGACCGGCTGGAGAAGGCCGGCCTGATCCAGCGCGCGCCGCATCCCAGCGACCGGCGTGGCGTGGTCGTGCAACTAGCGGAAAAAGGCCGCCAACTCATCGACGAGGCGCTCACCGCCCACGTCGCCAACGAGCATGATATCCTTGGCGGCTTGACGAGCCAGGACCGGGAAACACTGGCAAAATTGCTGGAAAAGTTGATCGGAAGCCTGAGCTAAAGCAATTCCAGGAAAAGTTTGCAGCGGTTTTTCGTCCGGAATTGCTTAAAAACAAAGGCCGGGATTCAGTTCCGGTCCTCCGGAAAGCCCGGGATCGGCATGAATTCGACGCCGTCCTCGGCGAGGCTCTCGGCCTCCTCCGGCGTCGCCTCGCCATAGATGCCGCGCGGGTCGGTCTCGCCGAAATGGATCTTGCGCGCTTCCTCGGCGAACTTGTCGCCGACATAGTCGGCGTTCTCGCGCACCTTCTCGGCCAACGCTTTGAGCTGCGCCAGCGCCTGCTTTTGCGCCTCGCCCATGGCGAGCGCCATCTTCTCCTGCTTGCGCGCGGTGGAGACGGCCGGCGCCATCAGCGCCTTCTCGACCTTGTGCGAGCCGCAGGTAGGGCATTCGACAAAGCCGCGCCTCTTCTGCGTGTCGAAATCGTCATTGCTGCGAAACCAGGCTTCGAACTCGTGCTCGTGTTCGCAGATCAGGGAAAAACGGATCAAGAGGCTGCACCCCTGAGACGCGGCGCCTCGCCCCCGCCGGCATTGACGGCGAAATCCCGCGCGTTTTTGAGGTTGGGGATCTTGCGGCGCGCCGCGAGCGATTGAGCCGGATCGATCTCGGCGACGATCACGCCTGGCTCGTCATGCGCGGCCTCGGCAATGATGCGCCCCCATGGGTCGGCGATCAGCGAATGGCCATAGGTCTCGCGCCCATCCTCATGCAGCCCGCCTTGCGCTGCGGCGATGACATAGGCGCCGTTCTCGATCGCGCGCGCCCGCAGCAGCACGTGCCAGTGGGCCTCGCCGGTCTGGCGGGTGAAAGCGGCAGGCACCGAAAGCACCTCTGCCCCCGCCAGCGCTTCGGCGCGGAACAGTTGTGGGAAGCGCAGGTCGTAGCAGACGGCCAAGCCCAGCCTCGCGCCATTGATATCGGTCACGACCGCTTCCGTTCCCGGCTCATAGGAGGCGGATTCGCGCCAGCTTTCGCCATTGTCGAGGTCGACATCGAACATGTGGATCTTGTCGTAATTGGCGATCGTGGCGCCGTCGGGCGCAAACAGGAACGCGCGATTGGCGAGCTTGCCGTCGGCGCGCAGGATGGCCGTCGAGCCGACATGCAGGACGATGCCGAGTTCCTCCGCCAGTCTGCGCGCCGTGGCGACAACGACGTCCTTATCCTCGGTGGTGAAGGCGGCGGCGCCTGCCTGCTTGTCGCGGACGAGCGCGCCGGTCATTTCCGGTGTCTGCACATAGGTCGCGCCCTGATGTGCTGCCTCACGGACCAGCCGTTCCATGTCGGCCGCGTTGCGCTCCGGGCTGGTGCCTGAACGCATCTGCACCGCCGCCGCCTTGAAAACGCCCATGATCAAGCCCTCGCTCCGTTGGCAAGCAGTGTATCCAGCCGGCCCTGCGACTCCAGTTCATGGAGGTCGTCACAGCCGCCGACATGCGTATCGCCGATGAATATCTGGGGAAAGGTGGTGCGCCCGTGTGCCCGGGAAATCATTTCCCGGCGCAATTCCGGCGAGAACGACGCGTCGTGCTCGGTATAGGTCACACCCTTGCGCTCGAGCAGCCGCTTGGCGGCCGTGCAATAGCCGCACATCATCCGGGTGTAGATCGTCACATCGACCATCGATCAGCAATCCTGCCTGTGCACGTCGCCCAATGGTTGTGCGAAAGCGACCTGCACCAAAAAACAACATCAAACCCTATATAGTCGCGGACTCATCGGCCCGAAAGTCCCCCGGCAGGACACGGGCGAAGGTCAGCACGTCGACCGCTCCGGCGCCGCCCTTCTTCAGCGCCTTGGCCACCGCGCGCACGGTGGCGCCGGTGGTGAAGACATCGTCGATGACGAGCACCCTGCGGCCGGAGATTTCGATCTCGGCTTCAGGCGGCACACGGAAGGCGGCGCGCACGTTCTCCTCGCGCTCGTGCCGCTCCAGTCCGACTTGCTGGCGGGTGAGCTTCACGCGTCTCACCGCTGTCGGCGAAAAAGGCAGGTCGCTGAGCTTCGATACCGCCCGCGCCAGCTCCGCGGACTGGTTGAATTGCCGCCGCAAGAACCGCCGCCAATGCAGCGGCACCGGCACCACCACGTCGGCTTCGGCGATCAATTCGGCGCCGGCGCGCATCATCCAGCGCGCCATCCATGGCGCGAGATCCGTACGATCCTGGTATTTCAGCCCTTGCACCATCTGGCGCGCGACGCCTGTATAGACGACCGCAGCCCGCGCCCGCTCGAAAGGCGGCGGATCGGCGATCGCCTCGGCGGAGAGAAAACCCTCGCCCATGTCATGGGTGAAAGGGGTGCCCATCACCGGACACCAGGGCTTCTCCAGCAGCCGAAGCTTCGGCCAGCAGGCGCCGCACAGCACGCCGGGTTGCGAGACGTGGCGGCGGCAGCCGGCGCAGACCGGCGGAAACAGCATACGCGCCGGCCAGCCCAAGGCCTGCCGCGCCATATCCTTGATCGCAATGGTCTTGATCTTGTGCACCGGATCGGCCACGTGAAGGAAACCCCGCGCCACCATAGCATCGGTCCGGCATGCGCGGACAACAGGAATAGCCCCATTGCAGCCTTTGATCGACACGGAGCTTTGGCTTGCGCACAAGCGCCGGGCGCTCGCGCACCCTGTCGACGGCGCCGATTTCCTGATGCGGCGGGCGGCGGAGGACCTTGCCGACCGGTTGGGCGCCGTCGAGCGCAGGTTCGGCAAGGCGGCGGCGCTTTTTTGCCAGACATCGGCTGCAGCCAGAGTGCTCGCCGGCAGCGGCAAGGTGGCCGACATCATTCGCGTGGAGACGGACGACGCCTTCCTTGCCGGCGAAGCTGGCATCGTCGCCGCCGCGGAAACCGTGCCGTTCGAAGCTGAAAGCCTTGATCTTATAGTCTCGCTGCTGTCGCTGCAGGCGATGAACGACATCCCCGGCGTGCTCGCGCAGATCCAGCGCGCGCTGAGGCCCGACGGGCTTTTCCTGGGCGCATTGGCCGGCGCCGGCACGCTGGCTGAGCTGCGCGAAAGCCTGCTGGCCGCCGAGACCGAGCTCCATGGCGGCGCCAGCCCCCGCGTCCTGCCCTTCACCGATGTGCGCGACGCCGGCGCATTGCTGCAGCGTGCCGGCCTGGCGCTGCCGGTCGCCGACGTCGAGACGGTCACGGTGCGCTACGATTCGCTGTTTGGCCTTGCCGCCGATCTGCGCGCCATGGGCGAGACCAGCCCGCTTTCCGACCGCAGCCGGAGACCGGCCACCAGGCGGTTGTTCGCCCGTGCTGCCGAAATCTATGCCGAACGGTTTTCGGACCCGGACGGCCGCATCCGGGCTAGCTTTTCTATCGTGTGGATGTCCGGCTGGGCGCCCGACGCCTCGCAGCAGAAGCCGCTCAAACCCGGCTCGGCCAAGGTCTCGCTGAAGACGATCCTGGAAAAGCCGCCGGGGCACTGACCGATGCGAGCCGCGGTCTGACCGATGCGGTCAGTGCTGGGCAAAGGCGTTGGCAAGTTTGCTGTTGTTGTCGGAGAACAGCCACTGGATCGCGTCGGCGGCCTTGCCGACGCCGCCGATGATTGCAAGCGACAGCACGGCAACGATGAGGCCATATTCGATGGCCGTGGCGCCGGATTCATCTTTCATGAATTGCTGCAGCAGGTTTTTCATGGTCATCAATCCCTCTTGTCGGGCACCATAGAGCCTACCCGTTAAGAAAGGTTAACAGTGGAAGCTTAATAGGGGGTGAAATAGCCGTCTGTGACTGAATTCATTAACCAATTAGCAGTCGCCGTAACGGCTGCCATCGTTGCGGATCACGCATATGGAACTTGGCAGCGGCTGCAGTACGCTTCGCCGTAACGTATAGGTGCTGCGGTGGCCGATCGAGCCGGTGCTGGTCATGTCGAGTCCGCCGGCCAAGCCGTCACGCGCGCTCTGCGAGCGTGTCTGGCTGTCGAGGAAAGGCGTCGCAATCAACGCCAGCGCCACCGCAGCCGATCCAAAGAGCAAGGTGATCCGCAAGATGCCCATACCGGCATCGCTGGCGCGGAAAGTGCGGTCGGGCCGGATCGAGTCCCAGTCTCTCTCGAGGCTCATGGATTGGCTCCAATAAAAATCGGCATGCCGCCGCGTGGACGACTCTGTCTCAATCTTCCATGTCGAGATAAATCTTCCATTAACGCTGCCTAAAACAGGCGGCAGGCCAATGCATGTCGCCCAAAACTGTGCAGCGGTTTTGGGCGACATGCATCAAAACAAAGACCTAAAGCGCGTCGCCTGAATCCGTTTCAGCACGACGCGCTTTGGTGATCACAAAAGGTCGATGAGGAACTGGATCAGCGGCGCATCCGCCGGCGGCATCGGATAATCGCGCATCTGCCGCGGCCTGACCCATTTCAGCCCCTGCCCTTCCTTCGGCTGCGCGATGCCGCGGAACCGCCGGCAGATATAAAGCGGCATCAAAAGGTGGAAATCGTCATAGCTGTGGCTGGCGAAGGTGAGTGGCGCAAGGCACGGGATCTCGGTCTCGATACCGAGCTCTTCGTGCAGCTCGCGCACCAGGCATTCCTCCGGCGTCTCGCCGGGCTCGACCTTGCCGCCGGGAAACTCCCATAGGCCGGCGAGCTGCTTGCCCTCAGGGCGCTGCGCCAGAAGCACGCGCCGGTCGGCGTCGACCAGTGCGCAGGCCGCGACGAGAAGCAGGCGCCTTCCGGCTGGCTTGATCTCGCTCATGCGTCCGGCGGCCGGCGATAGTGATAGCGGTAGACTTCCTCGAAGCCGAGCGACCGGTAGAGCGACAGCGCCGCGACATTGCCGGCTTCGACCTGCAGCCAGGCTTCGCGCGCGCCGCGCAGCCGCGCCCATTTCAGCGCCGACAGGATCAGGTTGCGGCCATGGCCCTTGTTGCGCGCCGACTTCTCGGTGGCAACCTCGAACAATCCGGCGAGGTCGCCGTCATGGACGCAGATCAGCGTCGCTAGCGCTTCGTTTCCGTCTTCGAGCGCAAACAGCCCCGCTTCCGGCTGGATGGCGCCAATGACCTCCGACAGGCCGGGCCGCAGCGAAATGTCCGAGCCGCTTGTCTTGATCGCCGCGCCGATGAAGCGGCTGATATCCTTCAGCGGAATTTGGTCCATCGCGGCGTCGAGCTGCGCTTCCTTGAGCGGCAGCCGCATCACCAGCGATTCGTCGAACCGGCTCCAGCCCGCCCCGTCGAGATGCTTCGACAGCACTGGCCCCGAAAGCGGCGACATGCGAAAAGTCAGCGGCCTGCCATAGGCGTCGAAGCGGCGGCTGGCGCGCACAATCCGCTCGGCAATGTGCTGAGTATCGCCCGGATCGAGCGGATTGACCGAATTCAGCCGCTTCGCCGGGTGGCCGGCCGTCAACCGAACCACCCACGTCCCGTCATAGTGAACGGCCGCCGCCGGCCAGGCGCGAAAGCCCGCCGCCTCGTAGCGGCGCACGACCGCGAGCATGCTTGCCGGATGTCTCGACACCGGCGCCATCAGCTCCGGTAGTCGCCATTGATGGCGACATATTCCTTGGTGAGGTCGCAGGTCCACACCGTCGCCTTGCCGCGCCCGATGCCGATATCGGCGCGGATGCGGATGTCGTCGCGCTTCATGTAGGCCGAGGTCGCTTCCTCGGAGTAGGCCGGATCGCGCTCGCCCTCATGCGCCAGACGGTTGTCGCCGAACCAGATTGAAAGCCGGTCGCGGTCGGCCGGCTCGCCGGCCTTGCCGACAGCCATGACGACGCGGCCCCAATTGGCGTCCTCGCCGGCGACCGCCGTCTTGACCAGCGGCGAGTTGGCGATCGAAAGCGCGATGCGTTTGGCCGAGCGGGCGGACTTGGCGCCGGTGACGGTGACCTCGACCTGCTTGCGCGCGCCCTCGCCGTCGCGCACCACTTGCAGCGCCAGCGACTTCAGCACCTTGCCGAGCGCGCGGCGGAAGGCGCCGAGCCGCGCGTCCTTCGGATCGCTGATCGCCGGAGCGCCGCGCGCGGCGGCCTTGCCGGTTGCAAAAAAAAGCAGCGTGTCGCTGGTCGAGGTGTCGCTGTCGACGGTGACGGCGTTGAAGGTCTTGGCCGTGCCGCGCGACAACAGGTCCTGCAGCACGGGCCCCGCGACCGGCGCGTCGGTGGCGATAAAGGAAAGCATCGTCGCCATGTCCGGCGCGATCATGCCGGCGCCCTTGGCGATACCGTTGATGGTGACGTCGACGTCGCCGAGCTTCACGATCTGCGTTGCCACCTTCGGATAAGTGTCCGTGGTCATGATGGCCTTCGCCGCCTCGGTCCACAGGTCCGGCTTGCCGTCCTTCACCAGGCCGGCAAGGAGGTGGCTGAATTTGTTGGTGTCGAGCGGCTCGCCGATGACACCGGTCGAGGCCAGGAACACCTCGCTCTCGGAGCATCCTGCAGCCTTCGCCGCCGCCTCGCCCGTCAGCGCGGTCGAAGCCTTGCCTTTCTTGCCGGTGAAGGCGTTGGCGTTGCCGGAATTGACCACCAGTACGCGCGCCTTGCCGGCGGGCAGGTTCTGGCGGCAGTAATCGACCGGCGCCGAGGGGCATTTCGAGCGAGTGAAGACGCCGGCGACGGCCGTGCCAGGATCGAAGACCATGGCAAGGAGGTCGGTGCGATTCCGGTATTTGATCCCAGCCTCGGCGGTGGCGATGCGCACGCCCTCGATGACCGGCATCTTGGGATATTTCTTCGGTGCGAGCGGCGAAATCGTTGCGGACATTGGGACCCCGGAGCGGCAGAACGCGAAAGGAAGGCCGGTTTGCCCGATAGAACGCGCCGGCGCAAGAGGCGTTCTGGCAGCGCTTTGCGGGCTCCGTTGGTGACCCTGCAGCCTAAAACGGTCCGTTTCGTTTCGCCTCCGGACCCAATATGATCGGTAGGAGATTCATCGGCTAAGGACGGAGAAATGGGCGAACTCGCCGCCCCGGGGCGCAAATCGATTGGCGCAAAGCGAAACCCGGAAAGCGCCGATGCCATTCTCGACGCCGCCGAAGCGGTCCTGGCGGAGGCCGGCTATTCCGGCTTCTCGATCGAGGCCGTGGCGCGGCGGGCGCGAGCCGGGAAGCCGACCATCTATCGCTGGTGGCCGAGCAAGGCGGCGCTGCTGATCGAGGTCTATCAGCGGCAAAAGCGCGTCGAGACGCCCGATACGGGCAAGCTCGAGGAGGATCTTGCCGGCTTCCTCGTGAACCTGTTCGCGCACTGGCGCGACACGTCGTCCGGCAATGTCTTCCGGTCGCTGATCGCCGAAGCGCAGTCCGACAAGGCCGCCGCGGCGGCGCTTGCCGACTACGCAAGCGGGCGCCGCGCCCATACCGGCCGGATGATCGAGCGCGCCAAGGCGCGCGGCGAGGTGGCGGCCGACGTCGATGCCGAGATTGTGGCCGACCTGATCGCCTCCTATGCCTGGAGGCATCTTTTGACCAACCGCCTCGACGAAGACGAGGCGACGATCCGGACCGCCGTTCGTTACGTGGTGCGTGGCATCGTTAAGGCATTGGACGAAAAGGCGTTTGGCTGAACCCCGTGGAAGATCTTGAACGGTAGACCGGAAGCTACAGCTTGCTTCTCTTAACAGTAACATATATGTTACCGTTCGAATGAGAGTTCTGGAATTCCTTGCGGTTGACGGACACAGCCCGTTCAGAACGTGGTTCGGGGCTTTGGATTCACGAGCGGCGGCGAAAATCACGGTCGCTCTTGCCCGCATCGAGCAGGGCAATCTTGCAAGCCTCAAATCGGTCGGAGCCGGCGTTCTGGAACATCGCATCGATTGGGGGCCGGGCTACCGGATCTACCTCGGGCGCGATGGCGAAGAGTTGGTCATCCTTCTCGCCGGCGGCACAAAGCGCAGGCAACAAGCGGATATCACGGCCGCGCAAGATCGATGGCAAGAGTACCGGCAACGAAAGAAAGGGCGACAATGATGCCTCTGACCCGCGACTTCAAGGAAACTGTAAAGGCGCGTGCCGACGCCGATATGGCTTTTCGCGCTGCCCTTCTTGGCGAAGCCATTGAGCTGCTCCTCAATGGCGACGTCGACACGGGCAAGCTCGTGCTGCGCGACTATATCAATGCGACCATTGGCTTCGAGGAACTCGCCGAAGATGTTGGCAAACCACCAAAGAGCCTCATGCGGATGTTCAGTGCTGCCGGCAACCCCACGGCAGGCAACTTGTTCTCCGTCATCAGCCACTTGCAGAAGGCTACCGGGGTTCACTTGGCCGTGCACACGTCCTGAAGGCAATAAATATTCACATGGTGCTGCTGCCTGCTTGAGTTTCAATACCCAGCGGGACGCGCATTACGCCCCGAACGCGAAAGGGCGCCCGAAGGCGCCCTTTGCAAAGTTCCAGGCCAGTGGCGGATTACTTGCCGCTCTCCAGCGTATCGACCGCCGCCTTAAGCTTCGCGTCCGGAATTTCGACCTTGGCGGCGCCGCGCAATTCCTTGACCATGGCGAAATACTTGTCGCGGATCACCGCCTGCTTGGCCTGATCCTTGACGTCGTCGAAAGCCGGCGGCTGCTTGGCGCGCTTGTCCTCGACCTTGATGACATGCCAGCCGAATTGCGACTGCACCGGCTCCTTGGAGTATTTGCCGACGTCAAGCGCGAACGCCGCCTTGTCGAATTCCGGCACCATCTGTCCAGGGCCGAACCAGCCGAGATCGCCGCCGCTCGACTTGCCGCTCGGGTCGCTGGTGTGTTCGTTGGCGAGCTTCTGAAAATCGGCGCCGCCGTCGAGCTGCTTGATGATCGCCTCGGCCTCTTCCTTCGTCTTCACGAGGATGTGACGGGCATGGATCTCATTGACCGGCGGCGTGTTGGCGATTTCCTGGTCGTAGCGGGCGCGGACATCGGCGTCCGTCACCTTGTCGACGACTTCCTTCTCGACCACTTCTCCATGCAGGGCGCGCTGCTGCAGGAACGCCATGCGGCGCTGGAAATCGGCATCCTTGTCGAGACCGCTGTCGACCGCCTTCTTGGCCATGACGCGGATCTCGATGGCGGCCGAAAGGGCAGCGGCACGGCGCTGTTCCGGCGGCAGCTGCGCGAACTGCTGCGACAGCTCGCCTTCGGCGAGCGCAAGGTCCGCCTCGGTCAGCTTCTCGCCGTTGATGATGGCGACCACGGTGTTCGGGTCGACCGGCGCGGCGGCGGGCGCTGCTGCATCGGGCTGGGCAGGCTTGGTTTCCTGCGCCATCAGCGGCGACAGCGAAAGAGCCGAGAGCCCGAAGGCCAGGCCAAGGCTGGCGAGCGACGCGCGGCGGAACGACAGGGACATCAAGATAAACTCCAATGGGATTGCCAATAAGGACCGCGTGAGCGGAAAGGTTCCAGATCAGTCGGATTGTGGCGGAATTTGGCGCTGCCCATAGGGTCAACGCGGCGTTGACATCGATTGAGCCCCCTCTTATCTGTCCAACGACTTGGCGTCCAGAACCGTTTTCCGGGCGCTATTTGCGTTTGTCCGCATTCACGCGGATTTGATGGGCCCGCCAGGCGCCCGTCGCAAACGGCTAAAATTGCTATCGAAAGGGCCATTGGATGGTCAGTCTCGGCGGTCTCGCCCGTAAGGTTTTCGGCTCCTCCAACGATCGCCGCGTCAAGTCGACCCGGCCCCGTGTCGAGGCCATCAATGGGTTGGAAAACGAGATGCGGGCGCTCTCGGATGCCGAGCTGGCCGGCCGCACCGAAAAATTCCGCCAGGATCTCGCCAACGGCGCCTCGCTCGACGATCTTTTGATACCGGCCTTCGCCACTGTGCGCGAAGCGGCCCGCCGCGTTCTGGGCATGCGTCCTTTTGACGTGCAATTGATCGGCGGCATGGTGCTGCACAATGGCGGCATCGCCGAAATGCGCACCGGCGAGGGCAAGACGCTGGTCGCCACCTTGCCGGTCTATCTCAACGCACTCGCCGGCAAGGGCGTGCATGTCGTCACCGTCAACGACTATCTCGCCAAGCGCGACGCCGAATGGATGGGCCGCATCTACAAGTTCCTCGGCCTGACCGTCGGCATTATCGTGCACGGCCTCTCCGACGACGAGCGCCGCGAGGCCTATGCCTCCGACGTCACCTATGCCACCAACAACGAGCTCGGCTTCGACTATCTGCGCGACAACATGAAGTATGAACGCTCGCAGATGGTGCAGCGCGGCCATGCCTACGCCATCGTCGACGAAGTGGACTCGATCCTGGTCGACGAAGCGCGCACGCCGCTGATCATTTCCGGTCCGCTCGAGGACCGCTCGGAAATGTACAACACCATCGACGCCTTCATGCTGAGGCTCGGCCCGGCCGACTACGAGGTCGACGAGAAGCAGAAGACCACGATCTTCACCGAGGACGGCACCGAGAGATTGGAAAACATGCTGCGCGACGCCGGCCTTTTGAAGGGCGAGTCGCTCTACGACGTCGAGAACGTCGCCATCGTCCACCACGTCAACAACGCGCTGAAGGCGCATTTGCTGTTCCAGAAGGACAGGGACTATATCGTGCGCAACGGCGAGATCGTCATCATCGACGAATTCACCGGCCGCATGATGCCCGGCCGCCGCTATTCCGAGGGCCTGCACCAGGCGCTCGAGGCCAAGGAGCACGTGCAGATCCAGCCGGAGAATCAGACGCTCGCCTCCGTCACCTTCCAGAACTATTTCCGCCTCTACAAGAAGCTCGCCGGCATGACCGGCACGGCGCTGACCGAGGCCGAGGAATTCGCCAACATCTACAATCTCGAAGTCACCGAGATTCCGACCAACCTGCCGGTCGTGCGCAAGGATGAGGACGACGAGGTCTATCGGACGGTCGATGAAAAATACAAGGCGATCGTCAAGGAAATCAAGGAAGCGCGCGACAAGGGCCAGCCGATCCTGGTCGGCACCACCTCGATCGAGAAATCCGAGCAGCTGGCCGAGCGCCTGCGCAAGGATGGCTTCAAGAACTTCGAGGTGCTCAACGCCCGCCACCATGAGCGCGAGGCGTCCATCGTCGCCCAGGCCGGCAAGCCCGGCGCCATCACCATCGCCACCAACATGGCCGGCCGCGGCACCGACATCCAGCTCGGCGGCAATGCCGACATGCGCATCGCCGAGGAGCTTGCGGAGGTTCCGCCCGGACTGGAGCGCGAGGCACGCGAAAAGCAGATCCGCGACGACATCGCGCGACTGAAGGAAAAGGCGCTGGCCGCCGGCGGCCTCTACGTCTTGGCCACCGAGCGCCATGAATCGCGCCGCATCGACAACCAGCTCCGCGGTCGTTCCGGCCGCCAGGGCGACCCCGGCCGCTCTAAGTTCTTCCTATCGCTGCAGGACGATTTGATGCGCATCTTCGGCTCCGAGCGCATGGACGGGATGCTGCAGAAGCTCGGCCTCAAGGAAGACGAAGCGATCATCCATCCCTGGATCAACAAGGCGCTGGAAAAGGCGCAGAAGAAGGTCGAGGCGCGCAACTTCGACATCCGCAAGAACCTCTTGAAATATGACGACGTCTCGAACGACCAGCGCAAGGTCGTGTTCGAGCAGCGCATCGAGCTGATGGACGGCGAAGGCCTGTCGGAGACGGTCACCGAGATGCGCGAGGGCGTCATCGAGGAGATCGTCGCCAAGAACATCCCCGAAAACGCCTATGCCGAGCAGTGGAACGTCGCCGGCCTCAAGGAAGAGGTGGGACAATATCTCAATCTCGACCTGCCGGTCGAGGATTGGGTCAAGGAAGAGGGCATTGCCGAGGACGACATTCGCGAGCGCATTTCGGCCGCGGCCGAGGCGGCAGCCAAGGAACGGGCCGAGCGCTTCGGCCCCGATGTGATGAGCTATGTCGAGCGTTCGGTGGTGCTGCAGACGCTCGACCATCTGTGGCGCGAGCACATCGTCAACCTCGACCATTTGCGCTCGGTCGTCGGCTTCCGCGGCTACGCCCAGCGCGATCCGCTGCAGGAGTACAAGGGCGAGGCCTTCGAGCTGTTCCAGGGCATGCTCGGCAATCTGCGCCAGGCCGTCACCGCGCAGCTGATGCGCGTCGAGCTGGTCCGCCAGGCGGCGGAAGCGCCGCCGCCTGAAGCGCCCGACATGTTCGGCAGCCATCTCGACGGCACCACCGGCGAGGACGATTTCCAGGGCGGCGAGACCGCGCTTCTGGTCCGCCAGGAATCGAACGCCATCGTTGCGCCGGAAAATCGCGATCCGAAGAACCCGGCGACCTGGGGCAAGGTCGGCCGCAACGAGGCCTGCCCCTGCGGCTCCGGCAAGAAGTACAAGCACTGCCACGGCGCCTTCGCCTGATAGCCTCTTCCTTCTCCCCGTTCACGGGGAGAAGGTGCCCGAAGGGCGGATGAGGGGCGGCGCCGACGTTCGTTATACGCAAACCCTCACAACAGCCCCGACGCCCGCGCGGCGGCCGTCGCCTCGCCGCGCGAGACCGCCTCCAGCTTCTCCAGCACCGCCGAGACATGGTGATCGACCGTCTTCGGCGAGATGGTCAGGTGCGCGGCGATTTTCTTGTTGGAGAAGCCGCGCTCGATCAACTGCAGCACTTCCATCTGGCGCTGGGTGAGGCCGGCGCCATTGGCGCGCGTCGCCTGCCTTGGCCCTCGGGCGATATGAATGACGCCGCTCTGCCGCATCATGCCGCGCACATGCTGCGCCACCGGTCTTGCGCCAAGCCCTTCGAAAATGTCGAGCGCCTCGCGCAGTGCCATCTCGTCGCCTTGCAGCAAGGCGAGCGCGCGCTCGAAGGGGGCGTCCATCCCGGCCCAGAATGCCGCAGCACCCCGCCAATCGCCGGCAAGCAGAAGGCGATGCGGCTCGGTCATGCCGCGGGTGTCGCCGGGATCGCTCTCAGGCGACAGCAGCTGCCGCCAGGTCGCCAGCTCGCCAAACACCGCCCGCGTCGGCGATAGGTCTTCGGCCAGATCGATAAGGCGCAGCGCCTCGGCTCTGTCGCCCTGTCCAAGCCATGCGAGCTCGGCCACCACCGCCGCATAAGGCACCAGCCGCTGCAGCTCCATGCCCTTGTCGAGGAAGCGCCTCATCTCGTCCAGCACCGGTTCGGCCGACGGATCGCCCCGCCGGATGCGCAACTTCGCCAGCGCCACCAGCGAGGGATAGCGGACAAGGGCGGTGGTTGCCTCGTCGTCGATGACGTCATGCGCTATCGCCGCGGCGTCGTTCCACAGGCCGCGCCGCAGCAGCAATTGCGCCTGCACGCCGCGCATGTAATCGCGCCAGGTCGCCAGATCGTTCTCGACGCAATAGGCGATGCCGCGGTCGAGAAAGGCTTCCGCCTCGCCGAGGTTGAGCCTGTTCATCTCGACGCAGGCGCAATTGGTGAAAGCGCGCGCCGCATGCTCCTGGAAATTCCCCGATAACGCGATTCCGAGGCTGCGGGCGAGGTCGCGTCGCCCTTTGGCGAAATCCAGCCATTGCCCGGCGGCGCCGACATTGTTGAGCGCGTGACAGAGAATGTCCGGCCGGTTCAGCCGCTCGGCCAGCTCGACCGCCCTGGCCCCGAGCGAAAGCGTCTCGTCGAGCCTTTCGGCCAGCATCGCCAGCTGGGAGAGGTTCGAGTAGGCCATGGCAAGCTCGGGACTGTCGGGCGCCGTCTCCAGAAGTTCGACGGCCTGCGCCCCGAACCGGTCCGCCGCCGCGCGGTCGCCGAGCAGGTAGGCGAAGCGCGACAGGCATCGCAGGCTGTCGCCTTCCTTCAGCCTGTCGCCCAGCGCTTGCTGCAGCCGGCGCGCCTCGCCCTGCGCCTCGATGGCCGCGTCGATGCGGCCGATGAGATGGCATTCGAAGGCATGGGCCTCATGCAGCGCCGCCTGGCTTTCCATCGACAGGCCGTCGCAATAGCGCAAGGCGACCTCGTAGTGGCCGGCGGCATCTCGATGCGCGCCGACGCGGGAAGCCTCGCGCGCGGCGAGCGGCGCGAGCTGGCGCACCGCCTCCAGGTTCTGCGCCTCCACCGCATGATGCACCAGCCTTGCGGTGGCGACATCCGGGTTTTCCTGCAGCGCCGCCAGCGCGCGCTGGTTGTATTCGCGCCGTCGGCTTGGCGTCAGCGCCGTCTCGATGGCCCGGCGGGCGATCTCATGCCTGAAAGCGTAGCCGTCGCCGAAATCCTCGAGCAGGCCTTGCGCGACGCATTCGGCGAGCTGGCCGGCGGCGGCGATTCCGCACAGGCCCTGCAGCGCCCAGCCGTCAGCGCGGCGCGGGAACACGGACACCGCGTCGAGCATCGAGCGGGCGCCCGGCGACAGCCGCTCCGCCCGCGCCAGCACCGCGTCGCGCACGCTGGCCGGCAGCGCGCTGTCGCTTTCACCGGCGAGCAGTTCCGTGACGAAGAAGGCATTTCCCGCGGTGGCCCGGTAGATGGCGCCGCCGTCGCGGCCGGCCATCTCGGCCAGCGACAGCACCGCGGCTTCGCTGAGCAGCGGCACCTCGATACGCACGACATTGCCGGCCGGGATCTCGCCGAGCGCCCGGCGTACGCGCATCTGACCCTCGCTGCGATCGGTGCGCGCCGTGACCAGAAGCAAAATGTGCGAGTTTGCAATACGACGGCCGAGGAAGCGCACGAAATCGAGCGTCGCGTCATCCGCCCAATGCAGGTCCTCCATGATCAGCAGGCTCGGGCCTTTCGCCTCGAAGACGTCGAGCGCATCGGAAAACAGCGGCAGCCGCTGCCCCTGCCGGTCGTCGATCGCGCGCGGCAGTCCCCATTGCGCCTCGCGGGCGAGGTCATAGAGCGGCCCCAGCGGATCAGGGATCGACAGATCCTCGCAGGCGCTGCGGAGCAGGATCACACCTTGCCCCACACGGTCCACCAAAGCCTCGACCAGCGCCGTCTTGCCGGCGCCGGCCTCGCCCGACAACGCCGCGACACGGCCGCGGCCTTGCATTACCTCCGCCAGCAGCGCTTCCAGTTGCCGCAGCTGCATCTGCCGTTCCAGAAGCATTCTCGTTCTCTCGCGCAAAGTCAGGATTTCACCGCGGCGGGTGCCGCTTCCGATAGTCCGGATGAGCACGCCAAAATGTGACCTTCCACACATTTCGGTGCGGATCTCCACAATTAACGCTTCCAACATGGGGAATCGTCCCGCCCAATATGGGGAAAGGTTCCGATGCGCGGCATTTCCGAGCGTGGCTTTAGTCCAGCCGCGCTCTGACCGAGCGTGATTCAATCACGAAAGGAAAACCAATCATGCCTCGCTATTTGGTTGAACGCACATTTCCCGACGGCCTCAACGTGCCGATGAACGATGCCGGCGCGACCGCCATGGGCGGCGTCATCGCCCGCAACGCCGAGAAGGGCGTGACCTGGGTGCAGTCCTTCGTCTCGCCCGACAAGAGCAGGAGCTTCTGCATCTATGACGCCCCCTCGCCCGAAGCGATCCGCAGCACCGCGCAGAAGAACGCGCTTCCCGTCGACAAGATCACGGAGGTGCGGGTCCTCGACCCCTACTTTTATCGCTGATTCACAGCAGAACGATGCGCTCCAGATCGTCCCCGCCGGAGGCGGACCTGATGGCGTGCCGGACAGCGAGAGTGTATCCGCCCCGGCGGATATCCTCACGCCACGGCGCGGCTTCATCCGGCGGGCCGTGTCGGCGCTGCTTTCGCCGCTACGAAACCGGCGCCGCCGGTTGCTCCCGCAGGACGACTATCTGAGACGCGACATCGGCCTCGAAGAGCGCGAGATGCCGCGCGAATACTGGGAATATTGGTGGCACCACCGCTGATTTTTGACCGGCGGAACCTGGGCGGTTCCCACAGTAATGACAGGCGTCAAGGCATTGCCGAGCCAGGTCTTTGGCC
Organism: Mesorhizobium sp. LEGMi-168a; assembly: GCF_058312955.1. Taxonomy (NCBI): domain Bacteria; kingdom Pseudomonadati; phylum Pseudomonadota; class Alphaproteobacteria; order Hyphomicrobiales; family Phyllobacteriaceae; genus Mesorhizobium; species Mesorhizobium sp. LEGMi-168a. Next base: position 62,170 of record NZ_JBZEGV010000005.1, on the reverse strand, counting down.
GGCCGGCTCTGCCTTGCGCGCCTCAACCGAATTGGAGAGGAAAATGAGCATCCACAATTGCAACAGGTGCCTGGTCGCCGCGTCGGCCTTGGCCATCCTGGCAGCCGGCGCCGTCAGGGCCGAGACCGTCAATCCGCTCGCCGAAAAGGTGCGGGCGGTTGCCGGCCGCTTCGAGGACGTCACAGTGGCGAAAGCCGAAGGCTATGCGCCGATCCCCTGCGCCAGCGGCCTCACCGGCGGCGCCATGGGCATCCACTACGTCAACGCCGCCTATCTGAAGGACGACGCCGTCGACGTCGCCAAGCCCGAGGCGGTAATGTACGAACCGATGGCCGACGGCACGCTGAAGCTGATCGCCGTCGAATACATCACCTCGACGGGCCCGGCCTCGCTCGAAGGCCATCTGTTCAACTTCAACACGGCGCCCAACCGCTACGGCCTCGGCCCGTTCTACGAGCTGCATGTCTGGGCCTGGAAACAGAACCCCACCGGCGCCTTCGCCGACATGAACCCGAACGTGTCGTGCGATGCGATGAAGGGGATGTAGGAACATCCCTGTGGAACCTCGGACACCGGCGCCGCGTCCGGTGTCTGCCTTCCCCTGGCGGGGAAGGGCGAGCGCGGTGCCGGCGGCCTCATGGCAAACCCCGGCGCCCGCTCGCCTTTCGTTGTTTGGCGGACCCCCTCTCCACCCAACCGTTTCTTAAGGTGTTTCGGATAGACCGGACCACTGAAAAAGAGGCGGAAAACGGAGAGTATTCGGGGTGCGCTTTTCCGCGGCGACGACTGCCGGGCGGTTCCTGCCGCAGCGCTGGGCGCTGCGCATGCGGCCGTTGCTTGGCCGCATCGATGCCGTTCTGTTCACTGCCGACGAACGCGGCGAAGCCGGCCGCATGTCGCTGATCGCCTTTTCGATCCGCATCGTCAGCGCCGTCATCGCCTTCATCAGCCAGGTGCTGATGGCGCGCTGGATGGGCTCGTTCGAATACGGCATCTTCGTGCTGGTCTGGGTGACGATGGTCATCGTCGGTAACCTTGCCTGTCTAGGTTTCCACACCTCGGTCATCCGCTTCATCCCCGAATATCGCGAACGCGGAATGCTCGCCGAGCTGCGCGGCATCGTGCTGGCGAGCCGGCTGTTCGTGCTGATCGCCTCGACGCTGATCGCCGGGCTGGGCGCGCTCGGCGTCTGGCTCGCCTCGCCCTGGATCGAGAACTACTATGTCGTTCCCTTCATCCTCGGCGTCATCTGCCTGCCGATGATCGCGATGGGCGACCTGCTGCAGGGGCTGGCGCGCGCCAATTCATGGGCGCTGTTCGCGCTGTCGCCGACCTATCTGGTGCGGCCGGTGCTGATCCTGGTGTTCATGGCGGCAATGCTCGCCATGCACTACGTGCCTGATGCCAAGACCGCGATCTTCGCCTCGATCGCGGCCACCTATGTCACGACGCTCGGCCAGTTGGTGGGCGTCACCTCGCGTATGGACAAGAAAATCCCTGCCGGACCGGTGACCGTGCATTTCGGCCAGTGGATCCTGGTCTCGTTGCCGATCTTCCTGGTCGAGAGCTTCTTCTTCCTGCTCACCAATGCTGACGTGCTGATGGTCGGCGCCTATCTCCACCCCAATGACGTCGCCGTCTATTTCGCCACGGTGAAGACGCTGGCGCTGGTGCATTTCGTCTATTTCGCCGTCAAGGCGGGCGTTGCCCAGCGCTATGCGCAGTTCACGCATGGCGAGCCTGAGAGGCTCGCCGCCTTCGCCCGCGAGACCGTTTCCTGGACCTTCTGGCCTTCGCTTTTGATGGCGCTGCTGGTGCTGGCGCTCGGCGAGCCGATGCTGGTGCTGTTCGGCCCGGAATTCACCGCTGGCTATCCGCTGCTCTTCCTGCTGGTCCTGGGCGTCGTCGCGCGCGGCGCCGTCGGCCCCTGCGAAAGCCTGCTCACCATGAGCGGCAACCAGAACATCTGCGCCGCCGTCTACGCCATGACGCTTGCCCTCAACATCGGCCTCAACGTGGTCCTGATCCCGCTCTTCGGCCTCTGGGGCGCGGCGATCGCCACCAGCCTGGCCATGGTCTTCGAAGCCGCTGCGCTGTCCTTCACCGTCTGGCGCAAGCTTGGCATCGTCATGGCGATTTTCGTGCCTGCAAATAAGGAAGTTGCCTGATGGCCGCCGTTCCGTTGCTCGAGGAGACCAGCGGCGGCACGGCCGGCGCCATGGTGTCCGGTCTCGCCGGCCTGGCGCGAGAGGTCGATCCCGCCCATATCGAGCTCTTCGCCAACAACCGGCCGGAGCGCAAGCTCGCGATCTATCCGGCTTCGGCCGGCTTCGATCTCGTCGAGGAGCTCGATTATCTGAGCGCTCGCACGATCGAGCCCAACGTGTTCTTCAACCCGCGCTTCCTGGCGCCCGCGATGCCTCGGCTCGAGGACCGCGAGGTGCGGCTGGCCGTGATCCGCGACGGCGACGAATACCGCAACCGGCTGCGGCTCCTGGTGCCGTTCTCGGTCGAGCGGCCGGCTATCCCGCTCGGCGTCCCGGTGATGCGCACATGGTCGAGCCCGTTCGGCCCGCTCGGCACGCCGCTGGTCGACCGCGACGATCCGGTCGGCGTCATCGAGGATTTCTTCTCGATGCTGTCGAGGCCCCATCTCAAATTGCCGAAAGTGTTCGTGCTGCCCGACATGCGGCTGGACGGCCCGGTGGCGAGCCTGCTCACCTCCTTTGCCGACAGCCGCGGCCTGACCCTGGTCACCACCGGCAAGGTCGAGCGCCCGGTGCTGGAAAGCGATACCGACGGCGACGACTATCTCAAGGCCTCGCTGCGCGCGCATCACCATCGCGAATTCCGCCGGCTGAAGCGGCGGCTCGCCGACCTTGGCAAGCTCGAGCATGTCGTGGCGCGCGGACAGGACGAGATCCGCCACGCCATCGAGAGCTTCCTGACGTTGGAGGCCGCCGGCTGGAAGGGCCGCGAACGCACGGCCATGGCCATCGACCGCTACCGCGCCGCTTTCGCCCGCGAGGCCGTGCACCGGCTGGCCGAGCACGATATGTGCCGCATCCATTCGCTGAGGCTCGACGGCCGCACCATCGCCTGCCTGGTGGTCTTCGTCGAGGCCGGCGTCGCCTACACATGGAAGACGGCCTATGACGAGGCGCTCTCCGCCTATTCGCCGGGCACGCTTTTGATGATCGAGGTGACGAAACAGCATCTCGACGATCCCAACATCGGCATGACCGATTCCTGCGCGGTGCCCGACCATCCGGTGATGAGCCGGCTGTGGATGGAGCGCAAGCCGACGGGCACGCTGGTCGTGGGCCTCACGCCCGACGCCGACCGGCTGGCCCGCCAGGCGGCCTCGCAGCTCCATCTTGACCGCGAGACGCGCAACATGGCGCGCCTCCTGCGCAACCGCATGCGGAGCCTGTTGAAAAGGCGCTAGATGGAGAGCGTTGCACCGGCTATGGCATCCGGCGGGCCGATCCGGCCTGCCTTCCTTACAAAGCAATCCAGATGATCAGAACACTCCCGCGCCATGCCGGCCTGCCAAGCACGCTGCCAGGCCTATTGCTTGCCCTGCTGCTCGCCCTATCGCCCACCAGCGCCTTCGCGGGCTCCTGCCCCGAGGATTGCTCCGAGCCTGCGCCGCCGCCAGTCAACATCTACAGCCACACGACCGCCGGCCATATGAGCCCGGCGACGTCAGGCGCGTTGCCGCGCGTCTATGTCCCCAACCGCTCCTCGAACAGCGTCTCGGTGATCGACCCGGCGACGCTCAAGGAAGTCGACAGGTTCCGGGTCGGCAGCAAGCCGCAGCACGTCGTTCCGTCCTGGGACCTGAAGACGCTCTGGGTGGCCAACAACGGCACCGGCAAGAACGGCAGCCTGACGCCGATCGACCCGACGACCGCCAAGCCCGGCAAGCAGGCGCCGGTCGACGACCCCTACAACATGTACTTCATGCCGGACGGCAGCGCCGCCATCATCGTCGACGAGGCCCTAAAGCAGCTCGACCTGCGCGATCCGCAGACCATGGCGCTGAAATCGATCATCCCGACGCCCGATTGCCCCGGCATCAACCATGCCGATTTCTCGGCTGACAATTCCTATGCGATCTTCACCTGCGAATATGGCGACGGCGGGCTGGCCAAGATCGACTTCAAGAACCAGAAAGTGCTCGGCCATCTCGACCTGTCGAAGATGGGCATGCCGCAGGACGTCCGCCTGTCGCCCGACGGCAAGGTCTTTTATGTCGCCGACATGATGAATGACGGCGTCTTCCTCATCGATGGCGACAGCTTCAAGGAGATCGGCTTCATCCCGACGGGAATAGGCGCGCACGGCTTCGTCGTCAGCCGCGACGGCAAGCGGCTCTATGTCTCGAACCGCGGCTCGCACAAGATGGAGCAAGGCCGCGCCGACGGACCGGGCAGCGTGACGGTGATCGACTTCGCCACCCGCTCGGTCGTCGCGCAATGGCCGATCCCCGACGGCGGCAGCCCCGACATGGGCAATCTCAGCGCCGACGGCAAGCAGCTATGGCTCTCCGGCCGCTTCGACAGCGAGGTCTACATGATCGACACGACGAGCGGTGCGGTGACCAAGATCCGTGTCGGTGTGGAGCCGCACGGGCTGACGGTATGGCCGCAGCCCGGGCGGTATTCGCAGGGGCATACGGGGAATATGCGGTAGGCTTGCCGAAATAGTGCATATCGTGCACTTTATTGTTGATTTAATGCATGCACTGCACTAAATTTGGCGGAAAGCAAGCCGATGCCCACAGTCGCGACCTGTGATGGAATAAAAATTCAGGTCTTCGCCGACCACAACCCGCCGCACTTCCACGCCGTCAAGGCGGAGTATGAAGTGTTGATCGCAATCGGATCGTGGCGCGTCATAGAGGGCTCAATGCGCCGCGCGGACCTCGCTGCGGTTGTCGCGTGGGCGCAGGCACGCGAACAGGAGCTACGCAATGAGTGGAACCGTATCGATGGATAACGATATCGTCACCGTGGGCGGCCCGCTTCCTCGGATTGCTGCCGTTACTGTCATTGATGGTCGTCGTGTTCGCATCACCTGGCGTGACGGAAACTCCGTAACGGTGGATCTTGCTCCAGTTCTAAACAGTCACCGGCACTTTATTCCGCTACGCGATAATGACGAGCTGTTTGCAACCGTCCGAGTCAATGAGGATGGGAACGCTGTCGAATGGGACGGCGGAATTGAGCTTTCTGCCGTTTGGATCAAAACCTTACCTGCTGTCGGCATGGAAAATGGCGAGTTCCGCCGGATTATGGATTTTTTGGAATACACCCTCGACGGAATGGCTCTGCAATTAGAAATCTCCCGGCGCCAGGTTGCGAATTATCGGGGTTCCACCCCAATTCCCAATTCGATTGCGCTAGCCACTCGCTATCTTGCGGAAAAGGCCGAGAAACGGCGGTAAGCCGGAGAGCGCCGAAGTCCAGGTTCGGAGCGGTAGATTGAAATTGGTGCCCCTAGCCGGGATCGAACCAGCACTCCTTGCGGAACTCGATTTTGAGTCGAGCGCGTCTACCAATTCCGCCATAGGGGCTCAGGCCGGGCGGCCTGGATGGGCGCGGACTATACGGGCGGAGGGCCTTTCGTCAACTGGCCTGTTGCCAAATCGCCTATGCCGTCCGCAACGCCTTACGGTTTCGTAAGCAGCGCCGCCATTGTGCGGCGCGGAAATTCTTTCTAGACAGGCTGCGGGTCGGGCGCCCGGGCCAAAAGCTTTGGCTGCGGCGCTGTGGGTCCTTGTTTCGTGCATGCCGGTGGCCGAAAACCGCTGAGCCGTTTGGGGTGACATGCATTAGAGCAATTCCAGGAAAAGTGCGCAGCGGTTTTCCGTCCGGAATTGCGTCAACCGCATCAGGAGAGCCGATGCTTCGCGGACTTTATGACTGGACCCTGTCGCTGGCGGCACGGAAATCGGCCGAGTGGTGGCTGGCCTTCATCGCCTTCGTCGAAAGCTCGGTGTTCCTGGTGCCAGCCGATGTGCTCTATCTGCCGATGGCGCTGTCCAAACCCGAGCGCGCCTATCGCTACGCGCTGATCGCCACGGTCGCCTCGGTGCTCGGCGGCGTCGCCGGCTGGTTCATCGGCCACTACGCCTATGAGGCGGTGGCCAAGCCGATCCTGGAATTCTACGGCAAGTACGACGAGTTCGAGCACCTGCGCACCTCGTCCGGCGTCGGCTTCATCATCCTCATGCTGATCACCTCGGGTGCCGCCCACCTGCCGCCGATCAAGGTGGTGACGATCCTGTCCGGCGTCATCGGCGTCAATCTTTTGCTGTTCATCGGGCTTGCCATCGTCGCGCGCGGCGCCCGTTTCCTGCTGCTTGCCTGGCTGCTGCGCCGCTATGGCGAATCGATCAAGGAGTTCATCGAAAAACGTCTGGGCATGATCGTCAGCGCCGGTGCCGCTGCCCTTATTTTGCTCTATATCGCGGTCAGATACGCGCACGGATAAAGCCAAGCGAACGGACCCTTCGATGACAGCGACCATGATTGCCGACACCGGACGCCAGCGGACGCGCGCCGCGTTGTTTCTCGCCGTGGCCATGGCCGCGACCGTCGGCTCGGCGCTCGCCTTCCAGTATATCGGCGGCTACATCCCCTGCCATCTCTGCCTGGAGCAGCGCACGCCCTACTATGTCGGCGTGCCGCTGATGGTGGTGGCGGCGATCGCCTCGATGCTGCGCGCGCCGGCCTGGGTGACGCGCGGCCTGCTGGCGATCGGCGGCCTGTTGATGCTCTACGGCCTCTATCTCGGCGTCTACCACTCCGGCGTCGAATGGGGCTGGTGGCCGGGTCCCGCCGACTGCACCGCCGGCGCCGGCCCGGTCGACACCGGCGGCAAGGGCGTGCTCGACGCGCTCGACAAATTCGTGCCGCCCTCCTGCGACAAGGCCGCGCTGCGCATCCTCGGCCTGTCGCTCGCCGGCTGGAACGCCATCGCCAGCCTCATCCTGGCCGCCGTCGCCTTCCGCAGCGCGCTGTCGCGCGACTGAACTGCCCGAAAGCGCCGACGCGAGATCGTTCAAAGAATTCGGCAGGATGAGTCGTGTGAAGTGAGTGTCGAGAACCGGAGCGGAGCGTACTTAAAGTACGTGAGCACCGGCCTACGCCGGCCGTAGCCTTAACTGCACCACGGCTAATGAGCGCTTCGGTCGGCGAAGGCCGGAAGCGGAGACACTTGCTTCAGACGGCCAGCCTCCCGAATTCTCGAACGATCTCAAGGCTCCAGTTCGACATCCCAGTAAAGATAATCCATCCAGCTTTCATGCAGATGGTTGGGCGGGAACAGGCGGCCGTTGTTGTGCAGGTCGTGCACCGTCGGCTGATAGGGCTTTTGCAGCGGCCACATCTTGGCCTGAGCCGGCATCATGCCGCCTTTCCTGAGATTGCAGGGCGAGCAGGCGGCGACGACATTCTCCCAGGTCGTCGCGCCGCCGCGATGGCGCGGGATGACATGGTCGAAGGTCAGGTCGTCCGGCGTGCCGCAATATTGACACTGGAAGCGGTCGCGCAGGAAGACGTTGAAGCGGGTGAAGGCCGGATGCCGCGACGGCTTCACATAGGCCTTCAGGCTCACCACGCTCGGCAGCTTCATCGAGAAGGTCGGCGAGGAGACGGCGTGCTCGTATTCGGCAACGATGTTGACCCTGTCGAGGAAGACAGCCTTGATGGCGTCCTGCCACGACCAGAGCGACAAGGGGTAATAGCTGAGCGGACGGTAGTCCGCATTCAGCACCAGCGCGGGAAGCCCATCCGGAGATACGGCAACCGTCACGTCGTTGGCCTCCTTGGTTCCAGAACCGAACGGCGCGGATACTGTAAGCCCGACATGACAGGGATGTGAAGCGGATTGTCGTTCGCCGAAACGGTCAAAAATGCATGATTTTCATGCTTTTTTGGCCATTTCGACAGGGGGCGCCGCATCCCTGCCCTTCAATTCACGATAATAGGCCCAAAAAAGCCGCGACGCGACACCTCGCCACGGGCTCCATGATTCGGCCAGTTGAATCAGTATTTTCTCCGGCGGACGGGGGTCGATGCCCAGCGCATGGCCGACCGCCGTCTGTAGCGCGACATCGCGCGCCGGGAAGACGTCGGGATGGCCGGCGGCGAAAAGCAGATAGCACTCCGCCGTCCAGGGGCCGATACCGGGCACCGCCGTCATCGCAGCGATCGCATCAGTGGCGTCGAGCGAGCAAAGATGGTGGAGGTCGAGCCCGCCGGCCACGGCCTCGGCGACAGCGATGAGCCCGCGCTGCTTCGGCCGCGACAGGCCGGCCTCGCGGAAAATATCCTCGCCGGCGAAGAGAATCCCTTCCGGCGTCAGCGGATCGACCAGCCTGGTCAGCCGGCCGAAGATGGCGTCCGCACTGGCGCGGGACACCTGCTGCGAGACGATGATCGACGCGAGGCTCCCGAACCCGGGCTCGGAGAGCCTGAGCGGCACCTCGCCCGCCATGCCGCGCACCTTCTCCAGTCGCGGATCGATCAGGCAGAGCACGTCGAGCCCTGCCGCAATGTCGTCGAGCGAGGCGATGCGTTGCACGTTGCTTGTTCCCTAGGCGCCCGCGAAATGGCAATTGATGGCTAACTAGCAACCGCCGGAAGCGCCTTTCAACCCGAATGCGCCTTGAGACATGACGCTCCTGACATTTCGCTTCGCGCCGAGCCCCAATGGCGAATTGCATCTTGGCCATGCCTATTCGGCCCTGCTCAACCAGCAGATGGCGGCGCGGGCCGGCGGGCGGCTGTTGCTGCGCATCGAGGACATCGACATCACGCGCTGCACGCCGGAATTCGAGGCCGGCATATTTCGCGACCTGAAATGGCTGGGGCTCGATTGGGAAGAGCCGGTGCGGCGCCAGTCCGAGCATTTTGCCGGATACAAGGCGGTACTCGACCGGCTGATCGCCGAGGAACTGGTCTATCCCGCCTTCATGAGCCGGGGCGAGATCCGCGCCTTCATCGCCGAGACCGAGAAACGCGGCCGCGACTGGCCGCGCGACCCTGACGGCGTACCGCTCTACCCGTCCCTGGACAAGGCGCTGTCGATGAAAGAGCGCAAGCGACGCATCGCCGAGAACACACCCCTCGCCTGGCGGCTCGATGTCGAAGCGGCGATGGCGCGCGTGCCCGGTGCCATGTCCTGGACGGAGTTCACCGACGAGACCATGGCCGCGACTCGCACGGTCGAGGCAACGCCGCAAGCCTGGGGCGACGTTATCGTGGCGCGCCGCGACATCCCGACCAGCTACCATCTCGCCGTCGTTGTCGACGATGCGCTGCAAAAGGTCAGCCATGTCGTGCGCGGCCAGGATCTTTACGCGGCCACCGGCGTGCAGCGCCTGCTCCAGGAATTGCTCGGCCTCCCGCCGCCGCGCTATTTCCACCACCGCCTGATCCTCGGGCCGGACGGCAGGAAGCTCTCCAAGAGCCTCAAGGACACCGGCCTCGCCGCGCTCAGGCAGGCGGGCGTGTCGCCGCAGGACGTCCGGCGGCTCGTCGGGCTTTGATCAGAGACGGGCCAGCCCCGCCTTGATCAGCGCCATCACGCTGATCAGGACGAAGGCGCCGCTCAAACCCCATGCCACCGCAAGCCTGAGGTCCCTGAAGGTGATGCCGTGCTCATTGGCGACCATCACCGCAACGAAGAAGCCCAGCGTGAACAGCAGCGTGTTGCCGGTCGAGCCGAAGCCGTCGTCCTTCATGATGGCGTCGAGCGCGGTGCCGAAGAAGAATCCGAAGACCGCGACGGTCGCGACCGCGAACAGCAGCCACGTCGTACCGAGATGCAAAAGCATGCCTGCCCATGGCGTGCCTTAACGCCATGCCCCTCTTTGGCACCGTTTGTTGAATTCGAATGAGCTTATGGATCAACCGTTTCGTTTTGCTTGCCGAATTGAACGGCATTAGAGCAATTGCCGTCATCAACCCTTCACCCCGCAGCCAAAGCCCTCCCTCACAATGCACAGCATCAAGCGGTTCATTCCCGCCTCCTTCGTCGTCCTGTGGGCGACCGGCTTCATCGGCGCGCGCTATGCCATGCCGTGGGCGGAGCCTTTCACCTTCCTCGCCATCCGTTTCGTGCTGGCGGCGATCCTGTTTGCGGGCCTGACCGTGCTGCTCGGCTCGCGCAGGGCGAGCCGCGAGGAGGCGCTGCACGCGACGGTGGCCGGCGTCCTCATGCACGGCGTCTATCTGGGCGGCGTGTTCTGGGCGATCCACCGGGGCATGCCGGCCGGGCTTTCGGCGCTGATCGTCGGCCTGCAGCCGCTGATCACGGCGGTGCTTGCCGGCAAATTCCTCGGCGAGGCGATCCTGCCGCGCCATTGGGCTGGCCTTGCCGTCGGGCTTTTGGGCGTCGTCATCGTGCTCTGGCCGAAGCTCGGCGCGATCGGCGGCGGCGTCACCGCGGCTACGTTGACGGCCTCGCTGGTCTCGGTGCTCGGCATGGCCGCCGGAACGATCTGGCAGAAGCGCTTCGCCTCCGGCGGCGACCTCGTCTCGGCGACGATGTGGCAGTATGTCGGCGGCTCGGTGGTGACGATCCTGGGGTCGCTCGCCTTCGAGACGCGCGCGATGACCGTCAATGGCGAGCTCATCTTCGCGTTCGCCTGGCTGGTCTTGGTGCTGTCGGTCGGCGCCATCTTCCTGTTGATGGTGATGATCAGGGACGGCGAGATGTCGAAGGTCGCTTCGTTGTTCTATCTGGTGCCGGCCGTCACCGCCGTCATCGCCTGGGCCCTGTTCGGCGAAAAGCTCAATCTGCTGCAGATCGCCGGCATGGCGATCGCGACGCTAGGCGTCGGCCTGGCGACCGCGCGGCCAGCCAAGGCATGATCGCGACGATCTCGCCTCAAGGTATGTCAATATTCGGGTCAGGCCGAGCCGAAAATGGTGGCTTCCGAGAACCGGAGCGGAGCGTACTTTCTGTACGTGAGCACCGGAAGCGCAGGAAGACGCCATTTGCAGGCCGGCCTCACCTGAATATTGACATACCTCACCCTACCCTGGCGCGCGCCTCGAGATAACGGCTGATGGCGGCATTAAGCTCGCCGCCGAGGATGAAGATGGCCGAGATGATGTAGAGGAACACCACCGCGATCATGATCGAGGCCAGCCCCGCATAGGTCGTCACATAGGACGAGAAATGGTCGAGATAGATGGCGAAGATGGTCGAGCCGGCCAGCCAGGCGACCAGCGTGAAGACGATGCCGGGAACGATGGAGACGAAGCGGCGCTTGCCGGCCGGCAGCCAGATATGCACGGCGAACAGCCCGATGACGATGACCGTCGAGGCGATCACATAACGCCATATGGTGATCGTGCCCATATAGGGCTCGATCCATTCAAAATGGGCCTCGGCCAGCCGCGCCAGCAGCGGCGCGAACACAAGAAGCACGCTGACGGCAAGAAAACAGGCCGTCGCGATCAGCACGAATATGATGCTCTGCACCCTGCGGTGGATGATGCCGCGCGTCTCGGTGACCCTGTAGGCGCGGTTGAGCGAGGTGCGCAGCGCCTCGATGCCGTTCGAGGCGAAGTAGGCGGCTAAAAGCACGCCATAGGTCAGAAGGTCGGTGCGCCGCACGGTGAGCACGTTCTGCACCTCGCGCGCGATCGGCTTGGCGATCTGCTCCGGCCAGGTGTCGAAGACCAGATGCACGGCCGTGTCGGAGAAGGCGCGCGCGCCGAGGAAGCTGGCCAGCGTCGTGGCGAAGATCAGGAACGGAAACAGCGCCATCAGCGAGGTGATCGCCAGATGGCTGGCCATCGCCCAGCCGTCGTCGGTGTTGAAATGGCCGATCGCATCGTAGAGCACGCGCTTGACCGCGACGATATTCCTGAGCAAGGACCGGCGCTCCGCTCGATTGTGTCGACGCCGCGAATATGGGAAGTGATTGCGGCAAATGGCAACCCCAGGTCAAACCGCGATTCCCGCCGCCAAAGAGTTGCGCACCATTATCGTCACCGGCGCCTCCTCCGGCATAGGCGCCTATTGCGCGCGGGCATTGAAGGCGGAAGGCTGGCGGGTGTTCGCCACGGCACGCAAGCCGACCGACATCGAGGCTCTCGAGGCCGACGGTCTCGAGGCCTTCTATCTCGACTATCGTGAGCCGGAGTCGATTGCCGCCCTGGTCGATGCCGTGCTGGAGCGCACGGAAGGCAAACTCGATGCGCTGTTCAACAACGGCGCCTACGCGCAGCCGGGTGCCGTCGAGGACCTGCCGGTGGAAGCGCTGCGCGAGCAGTTCGAGGCCAATTTCTTCGGCTGGCACGATCTGACGCGGCGCATCGTGCCGGTCATGCGCCGCCAGGGCAACGGCCGTCTCGTCCACTGCTCCTCGATCCTGGGGCTCGCCCCGGTCCGCTTTCGCGGCGCCTATTCGGCGTCCAAACACGCCGTCGAAGGCTTGATGCTGTGCATGCGCCAGGAGCTTGAAGGCAGCGGTATCCACCTCTCGCTGATCGAGCCCGGGCCGGTGACCTCGAAGATCGCCAGCAACGGCCTCGCCTGGTTTCTGAAGAATATCGACATCGAGAACTCCGCCCACCGCGCCGACTACCAGGCGCAGCTTGCACGGCTGCAGGCCGGCGGCAGCGTCTCGCGGCTGAAGCCCGGACCGGAAGTTGTCCATGTTGCCTTGCGCCACGCGCTTCTGTCACAGCGCCCGCGCCCGCACTATGTGGTAACAGTGCCGGCCAGAATCGGCGTGATGCTCAAGCGCATCCTGCCGGCATCAGCGCTCTACCGCGTGCTCGCCAGGCGCGCCTGAACGAAACCGAACCGGAGCCAGCCCATGGCAACCACCTTCAAAATCCTCGCTTTGGTCGTCATGGCCGCCGTCGTCGTCGTGCTGATCCGCGGCCTCGTCAACATGATGCGAGGCGGTTCCGGCGTGACCTCCAACAAGCTGATGCAGGCGCGCGTTCTGCTGCAGGCCGTGGCCCTGGCGCTGATCCTGCTGGCCGTCTGGTTCACTCGCAAGTGACGTTCGCCGCGAGGAGGTAAGGCGTGGTCAAGCTCAACAAGATCTACACCCGCACCGGCGACGACGGCACCACCGGTCTCGGCAGCGGCGAGCGGCGGCTGAAATCCGATCTGCGCGTCGAAGCCTACGGCACGGTCGACGAGGCCAATGCCTGTATCGGCATGGCGCGCCTCCACACCGGAAAGGATCATCCGGCGATCGACGTCATGCTTTCGCGCATCCAGAACGACCTTTTCGACCTCGGCGCCGATCTTGCGGTGCCGGACGAGGGCAAGCCGCTCGACTACGAGCCGCTGCGCATCGTCGCCGCGCAGACCGAGCGCGTCGAAAACGATATCGATCTTCTCAACAAGCATCTGCAGCCGCTGAAGTCCTTCGTGCTGAACGGCGGCACGCCGGCGGCGGCCGCCCTGCATCTTGCCCGCACAGTGGCGCGGCGCGCCGAGCGCATCATGGTGGCGCTGGCGCAGGACCCGGCCGAGCATGTCAACCGCGAGGCGCTGAAATACGTCAACCGCGTCTCGGACTTCCTGTTCGTCGCCGCGCGTGCGGTCAATGACAACGGAAATGCCGACGTGCTATGGGTTCCCGGCAAGAACCGCTGACAATCAGGTATGGCGGGAGGGTCCGATGTTTATCCCGCTCTATGACACCAACAGGCTGCGCCACATCCGCCTGCAATATGTGACGATCGGCCTGATCGCGGCGAATGCCCTGGTCTATCTCGCGACCACGCTTGGCGGCGAGAACTTCAACAATGCCGCGGTGCTCGGCCTCGGCTTCATCCCCTCGGTCGTCCACGACAAGGTCGAGCTGTCGCCCGAATTCGTCGTCATTCCCGAAAGCCTCAGCTACCTCACCTATTCCTTCCTGCATGCCGACATCTTCCATCTCGGCGGCAACATGCTGTTCCTCTGGGTGTTCGGCGACAATGTCGAGGACGCGCTCGGCCATATCCGCTACCTGATCTTCTACCTCGCCTGCGCCGCCGCCGGCGCCTTTTTCCAGGGCTTGGTAGCCTGGGATTCGCAAGTGCCGCTGATCGGCGCCTCCGGCGCCATCGCCGGCGTGGTCGCCGCCTACCTGATCCTCTATCCCAGGGTTAAAGTCTGGGTGCTGGCCTTCGCCCGCATCCCGCTCCGCATCCCGGCCTTCATTCCCCTCATCCTCTGGATCCTGTTCCAGATCGTGATGTTTGCCGCAGGCGGCGAGGACCAGATTTCCTGGGCCACCCATATCGGCGGCATCGTCGCCGGCGCCGTTCTCGTGCTGGTGTTGCGCAGCCGGGGCGTGCCGCTGCTTGCCGGCGCCGATGGCGAGCCGGACCCCACGCCGAATGTCCAGCAGGTGCCCGTTCCGACCGAACCTGGGGCAACGCCCGAAGCTCCGGCGCAGTCGGCGCCGCAACGGGGCCGCGGAGCCGCGTCGCCTCGGGACTGAACCGATTTGAGTGCGTCGTGCATATTGACGCGCCGGATCGCCGCCACTACGGAAACGCCCACGCTGGACGGATATTCCGCCCGGAATGTCGGCTTTCGACAACTCTGACCAGGCGCACACTGCTATAGCGCGCCCGACTATCTCAGGAGAGGTGACAGGAAAATGAAGATCCTTGTGCCCGTGAAGCGGGTTGTGGATGCGAACGTCAAGGTCCGGGTCAAGGCCGACGGACTGGGCGTCGAGCTCGCCAACGTCAAGATGGCGATGAACCCGTTCGACGAGATCGCGGTCGAGGAAGCGATCCGGATCAAGGAAGCCGGCAAGGCGGAAGAGATCATCGTCGTGTCGATCGGCCCGCAGCAGGCGCAGGAGACGCTCCGCACCGCGCTCGCCATGGGCGCCGACCGCGCCATCCTGGTCAAGACCGACGAGCAGACCGAGCCGCTGGGCGTCGCCAAGGTGCTGAAGGGCGTGGTCGAAGCCGAAAAGCCCGGCCTTGTCATCCTCGGCAAGCAGGCGATCGACGACGATTCCAACCAGACCGGCCAGATGCTGGCGGCGCTGCTTGGCTGGGCGCAGGGCACTTTCGCCTCGAAGATTGAGCTCGCCGGCGACAAGGCCAAGGTGACGCGCGAAGTCGACGGCGGCCTGCAGACCGTCGAGCTGAAGATGCCGGCGATCGTCACCGCAGACCTTCGCCTCAACCAGCCGCGCTATGCCTCGCTCCCCAACATCATGAAGGCCAAGAAGAAGCCTCTCGACGAGAAGAGCCCGGCCGACTACGGCGCCGACGTCAAGCCGCGCCTCAAGGTGATCAAGACCGAGGAGCCGGGCGGCCGCAAGGCGGGCGTCAAGGTCAAGAGCGTGGCCGAGCTGGTCGAGAAGCTCAAGAACGAAGCCGGCGTGCTCTGAGCGGTCAGGAAAGGAACAGGAAAATGGCAATTCTCCTCATCGCCGAACACGACAACGCAACCCTTTCCGACCAGACCGCCAAGGCACTGTCGGCGGCCCTCCAGATCGGCTCGGATATCGACGTGCTGGTTGCCGGCAAGGGCGCCAAAGCTGCCGCCGACGCCGCGTCGAAACTGAAGGGCGTGCGCAAGGTGCTGCTCGCTGAAGCCGACGAGCTTTCGGAGCGTCTCGCCGAACCGACGGCGGCGCTCGTCGTCTCGCTGGCAGGCTCCTATGACACCATCGTCGCGCCGGCCACGTCGGTCGGCAAGAACGTCGCGCCGCGCGCGGCCGCCTTGCTCGACGTCGCCCAGGTGTCCGAGATCATCGAGGTGGTCTCGCCAGACACCTTCAAGCGGCCGATCTATGCCGGCAACGCCATCCAGACCGTGCAGTCGACCGACGCCAAGAAGGTTATCACGGTCCGCACCGCCTCTTTCCAGGCCGCGCCCGAGGGCGGTTCGGCTGCGGTCGAGACGGTCGGCGCCGCCGCCAACCCCGGCCTCTCCTCCTTCGTCGAGAACAAGCTCTCCGAAACCGATCGTCCGGAGCTGACCTCGGCCAGGATCATCATCTCGGGCGGCCGCGCGCTGGGCTCCTCGGAGAAGTTCCAGGAAGTCATCCTGCCCGTCGCCGACAAGCTTGGCGCCGCCGTCGGTGCGTCCCGCGCCGCGGTCGACGCCGGCTACGCCCCGAACGACTGGCAGGTCGGCCAGACCGGCAAGGTGGTCGCCCCCGACCTCTACATCGCCGTCGGCATCTCCGGCGCCATCCAGCACCTCGCCGGCATGAAGGATTCGAAGGTCATCGTCGCCATCAACAAGGACGAGGAGGCGCCGATCTTCCAGGTTGCCGACTACGGTCTCGTCGGCGATCTCTTCGTCATCCTGCCGGAACTGCAAAAGGTGCTTTGACGCCTTCTGCTTAGGCATATTAAAATGAAAAGGGTGGGGTAGACGAAGTCGCCCCGCCCTTTTAGTTTGCGCTGCACAAAAAGCAGGCCGTGAAGGCTCAAAGCAGTTCCAGGAAAAGTGCGCAGCCGTTTTGCGTCCGGAATTGCGGGAAACAATGAGATGGGAGCGTTTCGCTTCGAAGAAGCGAAACGCTCCAGACGGGATCGGGGTAATGAGCAAGATCGAGACGATCGGTATTGTTGGCGCGGGTCAAATGGGTGGCGGTATCGCCCATGTCTCGGCGCTGGCCGGCTACAAGGTCCTGATCCACGACGTCTCGTCCGACCGCATCGAGAAGGGCATCGCCACCGTCAGCGGCAACATGGCTCGCCAGGTCGGTTCCGGCAAGCTCGAGGAGAAGGCGCGCAACGAAGCGATGGCGCGCATCTCGTCGGCATCCACCATGGCCGATCTCGCCGCCGCCGACCTCGTGATCGAGGCGGCGACCGAGGACGAGACGGTCAAGCGCAAGATCTATGCCCAGCTCTGCCCGCAGCTCAATCCGGAAGCGATTCTGGCGACCAACACCTCGTCGATTTCGATCACAAGGCTCGCCGCGCAGACCGACCGGCCGGAGCGCTTCATCGGCATACATTTCATGAACCCGGTGCCGGTGATGAAGCTGGTCGAGCTGGTGCGCGGCATCGCCACCGAGGACCAGACCTTCGAGGCGGCCAAGACCTTCGTGAAGCAGCTCGACAAGACGATCACCGTCTCGGAGGATTTTCCGGCCTTCATCGTCAACCGCATCCTGCTGCCGATGATCAACGAGGCGATCTACACGCTCTATGAGGGCGTCGGCACGGTCGACGCCATCGATACCGCGATGCGGCTCGGCGCCAACCATCCGATGGGGCCGCTGCAGCTTGCCGACTTCATCGGCCTCGACACCTGCCTGTCGATCATGCAGGTGCTGCATGAGGGGCTGTCGGACTCGAAGTACCGCCCCTGCCCGCTTTTGGTGAAATATGTCGAGGCCGGCTGGCTCGGCCGCAAGACCGGCCGAGGCTTCTACGACTATCGCGGCGACCATCCGGTGCCGACGCGCTGATCCTCGTCGATTGAGCGCTTTCCGGCGCTCAGGATGCCGCGGCGAGCGGTAGAGACGTCACCCCTTCCTTCGGGGCTACGTCGGGTGCTGCCGAAACGCAACCGCGTCCGGCCGCCTTGGCGGCATAGCAGGCGGCGTCCGCCCGGGCGATGATCTCATCCACCTCGCCGCAGCCGGCGCGGATCGATGCGAGCCCGATGCTGGCGCCGATCGAATGCGGGCGGCCGTCCCAGCTGAAATTCAGGTTGCGGATGGCGTCGATGATCGAGCGCGCCGCGATTGCCGCCTGTGCCTGCGCGCTGGCTTTCAGGATGACCGCGAACTCATCGCCGCCGAGGCGGGCAACGATATCTTCCGGCCCAAGCACATTGCGGATGGCGTCAGCGACGCGCTTCAGCAGCGCATCGCCTGCGGCGTGACCGCCTGTGTCGTTGACCGCCTTGAAATGATCGAGGTCGACGAACATGAACTGATGTTCGCCGCCGTTGAGACGGCACTGATCGACCAGCTCCTCCATCGTTCGGATGAAGCTCGAACGGTTGGCGAGCCCGGTCAGCGCGTCATGGGCCGCGGCATAGGCCAGCTGGCGCTGCAGGGCGCGCGCGTCGGTGAAATCCTGGAAGACGATGACCAGCCCGCAAAACTCGTTGCGGTCGTTCATGATCGGCGACACCACCTGCCGGATGCTGCAGCGCGTGTCGTCGCGCCGAACGAGAACGGCACGTGTGTTCTGGTCGCAATGCTGACGGTCGCCGGCCGAGGGACGCGTCAGGCCGATCCTCTGCCCGGTTTCCTCGTCGACCGCCCAATAGACATGGCCGAGCACCTTGCCCAGCGCCTCGCCGGCGGTAACGCCGGTCAGCTTTTCGGCGACCGGGTTCATGAAGGTGATGCGGTTGGCGGCGTCGGTGCAGATAACCGCATCGCCGATCGACTGCAGCGTCACCCTGAGCCGCTCCTTCTCGTCGGCCAGCATGGCCGCCGAGACCTTGAGACGTTCTTCCGCTTCCTTGCGCTCGGTGATGTCGGTCAGGCTGCCGATGGCACGGATCAGCCGGCCTTCGCCGTCGCGCTCGATCGCCTTGCCGCGGTCCAGGATCCACACCCAGTGGCCATCCTTGTGGCGCATGCGGAACTCGGCCTCGAAGAAGGAAGTCTCATCGGCAAGATGCGCCCGGTCCGCCTCGGCGACGCGCTCGCGGTCGTCCGGGTGGATCATCGTCAGCCAGCGGTCGGGATCGCCGTCGAGCTCGCCATCGTCATAGCCAAGCATCCTCACCCAGGTTTCGGAATAGGTCGTGCCGCCCTTGCGCATGTCGAGGCTCCAGACGCCTTGTCCGGCGCTGGTCAGCGCGAAGTTCCAGCGGGTCTCCGCTTCGGCGATGCGCGCTTCGGCCTGCTTGCGCGCATCGATGTCCTCGATTTGCGACACGAGATAGAGTGGCCTGCCGGTTTCCTCTTCGCGGATGACGGAGCCGGCAAGCTGCGCCCAGACCGGAGTGCCGTCCTTCTTGAGGTAGCGCTTCTCGAAATGGAAGGAATCGATCTTTCCCTCCTTCAGCGCGACCATCGTCTCCCGGCCGAGTTCTAGATCGTCGGGATGCGTGATCTGGAAGAAGGTCAGCGCCTCGATTTCCGCGCGGCTGTAGCCGAGCATGGCGGCGAAGGCGGGATTGGTCTGCACGATGCGGCCGTCGAGACCGACGATGGCGACGCCGATCGCCGAATCCTCCATCGCGCGGCGGAAGCGCTGCTCGCTTTCGGCGATTTGCCGGTGGTCGGCCGCGATCCGGCGAATGAACAGCGCGAAAAGGAAAAGCGACACTCCGATCGCGGCAATCGACAGCTGCAGGCAGAGCCTGAGCTCCTCGACGCTGAGCCGAAAGCTCGGCGACAGAATCGATGCGGCCACGGCAACGATGCCGGCTATCATCAAGACCAGCACCGCGCGCTCGCTGGCCCGCGGAACTTTCAAACCCAACCACGCCACAATGCGATCCCACCCCATGCGCAACTGCGCGTTGCCACAACCCTGGCGGATCGATTTTAAGGAATGGTTGCGTGGGAGGCCGACCGCTCCGCTAACCGGCAAACAATTGCCGGCATGATTAAGGATCGGTGTGCGATCCTACCAGCGCACGAATAGCCGCCCGCCAAGCGCGCCGAGCGCGGTCAGGATGGCGATTGCGATCGTGTACCAGGTGGCGACGAACAGCGGCGAATCGTCGAAGCAATGCGCGGCATAGAACGTCGCCGCCAACCCTCCCGCCAAAAGGCCCGCGACCGCCCCGGCCAGCACCGGCCGCGTCGGCGCGCCGTAGCGCAGCATACCGAGGAAGATCGCCAGGGGGCCGATGCCGATCAGCGGGATGAAGCTCATGCAGATCATCATGTTGGAGCCGACGAGCCGCCTGCCCCAGTCGGCCTCGGGCACGACGAAAAGCTCCAGGATAACCGCCACCGCGACGAGCAATGGCGCGGCGACCATCCAGGCCATTGCCCGCTTTGTTGCCGCGCCAGGTATCGACAGGGCGCGGATCAGCGCGAAAGCGCTGGCGGCGAGCGTGAGCGTGAAGACGAACTTCGACATGAAGCGCATCGTGTGCATGGCAGGCATGATGTCGGGCCGCGGACCGATGGTCATGAAGAAGACCGCCGCCGCGACCGCTACCGCCACGCCGAAGGCTGCCCACCATGCCAGCCCCAGCGGCATCGCCTTGCTGCTTGCATCGGCGTCTAGCGCCTTGATGAGGTCCTCGGTTCTCATGTCACTGTCGTCCGAACCTTTTGGCGATCGCGGCAAGGCCGCGATGCAGCGACACCCTGACCGCCGTCTCGCTGACGCCGAGCTTGGCGGCCGTCTCGCCGATCGAATGCCCGTCGACCGAAATCGAGGAAACCACCGAGCGCTGCGCCTGCGGCAGGCCGTCCAGGGCCCTGGCGATGTCGCGCTCGCTGACCGTCTCCGCTTCCGGCTCAGCGAAAGTCTCGGCGATCTCGTCGATCTCGACCTCGATGCGCCGCCCGCGCCTGCGGAACGCGTCGATCAGCTTGAAGCGGGCGATCGCATAGACCCACGGCAGAACCGGCGCATCCTCGCGCCAGGTGTGCCGTTTGACGTGAATGGCCAGCAAGGTTTCCTGCACGACATCCTCGGGGTCGACCCCGCCCTGTACGATCTTGCGCCGGACAAAGCCGCGAACGAGAGCGGCAATCCGGTGCAGAAAGTCGGCATACGCCCTTTCATTTCCCGCGATTGCGGCCCTGAACAGCCCGGAGAGTTCGGCCTCGTCCTTGCCGGTCACAGAGTCCACTCCCCCGATTTTCGTGCTTCGGCGCTGATTTGTTACGTGGCCGATCAAATAATGTCCAAGCCAAAGTACCGGAAAATCACGAAAGTTTGCGGCGGCCGCCACGCCTTTTCAAATTTCGCGGGAAGGCGCGGCCAGGCAACATCCGAGACGGTCGCACGGCACGATGCTGCTTATTTCGGCGGCGCTGCGATGATTTTTGCGCCATAGGCGTGCCGCTGCCGCCTTCATAACCCGGAAAAACAGCCTCAACCCGGCGCATTTCAGATTGGCACGGCCCTTGCTTCGTATCGGGCGTGCAGAGCGTCTAGGGTTCCGGCCGTGTCGATCACGGTGCTGGTCCGAGAGACGCAGCCGCCAGGGATGCACTGAGGCATCCGGCGGAACACGGCGGGCCAAAATCCCGGGAGAACCCTGCACGGGTTTGCTGGCGCGAACCTCTCCCGGATGCGCGCTCCGTGAACCCCCAACAAAAGTCCGGACGCGATCCGGACCGCAAAACAGGGGTACGCAATGCTTCGCAAGCTGGCTGCAATCATCCTGGCCGCGTCACTCAGCCTTCCCTTCATTCCGGCCGCGCAAGCGGCGCCCAAGAAAGACTTCAAGATTTGCTGGTCGATCTATGTCGGCTGGATGCCGTGGGGCTATCTCGCCGACAGCGGCATCATGAAGAAATGGGCCGACAAATACGGCATCAACGTCGAGATCGCCCGCATCAACGATTACGTCGAGAGCATCAACCAGTACACCGCCGGCGGCTTCGACGGTTGCTCGATGACCAATATGGACGCGCTGTCGATCCCGGCCGGCGGCGGCGTCGACACCACCGCGCTGATCGTCGGCGACTTCTCCAACGGCAACGATGCCGTCATCCTCAAGGACAAGACCGCGCTCAAGGACATTGCCGGCCAAAAGGTCAATCTCGTCGAGCTCTCGGTCTCGCACTACTTGCTGGCGCGCGCATTGGATACGGTCGGGCTCGCCGAGAAGGACATCACGGTGGTCAACACCTCCGACGCCGACATGGTCGCCGCCTACGGCACCAGCGATGTCACGTCCGTTGTCACCTGGAATCCGCTGGTTTCGGAAATCGTCGCCATGCCGGGCGCCCACAAGGTGTTCGATTCGACGCAGATCCCCGGTGAGATCATCGACCTGATGGCCGTCAATACCACGACGCTGAAGGATAATCCGGCGCTCGGCAAGGCGCTTGTCGGCGCATGGTACGAAGCGATGGCGTTGATGACCTCCGGCACGCCCGAAGGCAAAGCGGCCAAGGAAGAGATGGCCAAGGCGTCCGGAACCGATCTTGCCGGCTTCGATGCGCAGCTCGCATCAACGGCGATGTTCTTCGAGCCGGCCAAGGCGGTCGCGTTCACCAAGGGCGCCGAGTTGCCCAAGACGATGGATCTCGTCCGCAATTTCCTGTTCAGTCACGGCATTCTGGGCACCAACGCGCCCAGCGTCGATATGATTGGCATGAGCTTTCCCGATGGCTCGACATTGGGTGATGCCGGCAACGTCAAGCTGCGGTTCGACCCGGCCTTCATGGCGGAGGCGGCGGCCGGAATGCTCTAAGACCGATCGTCATGCTGGCCAGAGGAACCGGTGCCGTACAAGCTGGGGCAGGCGCGAACTCAGCCAGCCCGCCCCCCAGCGTGCCGAAGGCTCGGCTTCGCCTGATCAACGCCACCGTCTCGCGTGGCGGAGCGGTGTTGCTTGGCGCGTTGCCGTTCGCGGCCGTTGCGGTGGCTTATCTGGCCGCATCGGCGCAACGGCTGGCCGTCAACGCCAACGACAAGCTGCTGCCCTCCGCGGTACAGATGTGGTTGGCGTTCTTCGACTTGGCGACCGTGCCGGACAAGCGTTCCGGCGACCTGATCCTGTGGGCCGACACCTATGCCAGCCTGGTCAGGCTGTTCGCGGGCGTTGGCCTTGCGACGCTGGCGGCGCTCTTGCTTGGCATTGCCATCGGTTTCATCCCGCGCGTCAGGGCCTTCGTGCTGCCCTTCGTCACCGTCGTCTGCGTTATCCCGCCCCTGGCGCTGTTGCCGATCCTGTTCATCGCGCTGGGCCTCGGCGAAACGGCCAAGATCACCTTGATCGCCATTGGTGTGGCGCCCGTCATGGTACGAGACATCGCCAACCGGGTCACCGAACTGCCGCCCGAGCTCGTCGCCAAGGCACAGACCCTCGGCGGCAACAGCTGGACCATGGTTCTGAGACTGGTGCTGCCGCAGACCATGCCGCGCCTCATCACCTGCGTGCGGCTGGCGCTCGGGCCGGCGTGGCTGTTCCTGATCGCGGCCGAGGCCATCGCCTCGACCGAGGGGCTGGGCTACCGCATCTTTCTCGTCCGGCGCTACCTGTCGATGGATGTCATCCTGCCCTACGTCGTCTGGATAACGCTGCTCGCCGTCGCCACCGACTGGCTGCTGGCGCGGCTCTCGCGCGTGGTTTCCCCCTGGGCGCATCAGGGGGCGGGAAAATGAGCCGCATCGTCGTCCACGGCCTGGAAAAGAGCTACGGCGATGTCCGTGTGCTGGAGCGGGTGAGTGTAACCGCCCAGCCTGGCGAGTTCCTGTCTCTGGTCGGCGCCAGCGGCTGCGGGAAATCGACCTTCCTGCGCATCCTGCTCGGCCAAGAGCGGCAGAGCGGCGGCGTGGTCGTCATCGGTGACCGGCCGATCGTGCCGGAACCGACGCCGCAGCGCGGCATCGTCTTCCAGCGCTACTCGGTGTTTCCGCATCTGACCGCGCTGCAGAACCTGCTGCTGGTCGAGGATTTCCGCTCCGGCGGACCATTCGCCCGCGTTTTCGGCGCCAGACGCAAGGCCGCGAGACAGGAAGCCGAGACCATGCTGGAGCGCGTCGGCCTCGCTCATGCCCGCGACCTCTATCCGGCATCGCTCTCCGGCGGCATGCAGCAGCGGCTGGCGATCGCCCAGACCTTGCTCGGCCGGCCGCAGATCCTGCTTCTCGACGAGCCGTTCGGAGCGCTCGATCCGGGCATTCGTGTCGAGATGCACGAGTTGCTCACCGAGCTTTGGACCGAGCACGGCATGACCGTAGTCATGGTCACCCACGACATCGGCGAGGCCTTCAAGCTCGGCACCCGCGTGCTTGTCTTCGACAAGGTGCGCCATGATCCCCAGTTTCCGTCCGCCTACGGCGCGACGATCACCTACGATCTGAAGCTCGACCGCAAGAGCCGGGCTTCCGCACGAGACGTGGCCGAAGTGGCCGCGATGGTCGGGACGGCCCGACTGGACAGCGCAATCGCGACGACGGCGTCGTAACGGAGGTTTTTCATGCACAGAGACGTTCCAGAGCGCCGGCATCGCCGGGCCGGGCTATTTGATCGGCAGCCGCGCCAGCGCTTGCACCATCCCAACTTCGAGATCCGCGATATGCAGGGCTGGAGGTCGATCGAGGCGGAAGGAAAGCTGCCCGAGGACGGCTGGCGCAAGGAACAGAAATGGGCGCTGAACATGGGCCTGCCGGGATCGGATTCGATCACCGACAAGTCTATCCCGACCTTCGCGCGCGGCGAGCTGCCGCATTTCGCCGGAATCAACACCTTCCTCAAGGCGCCCTATGTCGAGAATGTCCGCGACGTCGGCCGATATGACGCTGCCGTCATGGGCATTCCCTTCGACAGCGGCACTACCTACCGTCCGGGAACCCGTTTCGGGCCGCAGGGCATCCGCCGTATCTCGGCACTTTACACGCCTTACAATTACGAGCTGGGCGTCGACCTGCGCGAGCAGATGACGCTGTGCGACGCCGGCGACGTCTTCACCATTCCGGCCAATCTCGAAAAGAGTTTTGACCAAATCACCAAGGGCGTCAGCCATGTCGCCTCCTCCGGTGCGCTGCCGATCATGCTGGGCGGCGATCATTCGATCGGGTTCCCTTGCGTGCGCGGCATCGCCGACGTCACCTCGAAGCGCATCGGCATCATCCATTTCGATCGCCATATCGATATCCAGGAAAAGGATCTCGACGAGCGCATGCACACCACGCCCTGGTATTGGGCGACCAACCTGCCGAACGTCTCGGCCACCAATCTGGTGCAGCTTGGCATCGGCGGCTGGCAGGTACCCCGCTACGGCGTTGCCGAGGCCAGGAAGCGCGGCACCAACGTGCTGACGATTTCGGACATCGAGCAGATGGGGCTGGAAAAGACGGCGGAGATCGCGCTCGAGCTGGCGTGGAAGGACGCCGACGCCGTCTACATTTCCTTCGACGTCGACAGTGTTGACTGTGGTTTCGTGCCGGGCACGGGCTGGCCCGAGCCCGGCGGCTTCCTGCCGCGCGAGGCATTGAAGCTGCTCGGGCTGGTCTCGGCGCCTGGTATTTGCGGGCTGGAAGTGGTCGAGGTGTCGCCGCCATACGACACCTCCGACATCACCGCGCTGTTCGGTGTGCGGGTCGTCGTCGAGGCGCTCGGCTCGATGGTCGCCCATGGCACGCTGGGCAAGCACAAATCCATCATCGACAAGCCGACGAGCTTTTGACCATGCACGATGATCATCATCACCACAGCCACAACCATGGCGACGGCCACCACCATCATGGGCCGATTGGCCACCATCACCATCCGCTCACCGTCGGTCACAACGGGCCGGCCGGCAAACCGTTGCAGTGGCAGACGCCGCATTTGCCGCACGAGCATGCGCACGAGCCAGCCGACCCGCCCACGACCGATCTCGATCTCGTCGAAACGGCCTTTCTCGATGGGTTCGCGCGGGCGCCCGATCCGTCCAGCTTCCTGCGGCTGGCCGGCATTCCGTTCCTCGGTGAAACCGCCGACGGCAAGCGGCTGCATCTGCTGCGTGTCGAGACGCAGGATATCGTCGATGTCGGTGCCGTGATGCCGCTGATCGGCGGCGCCGGCGTGACCTACAACCCGCTGCCCGCGAAGCTGACGTCACACCGGCGGCGACTGGCCTTCGTCTACCACGACGGCAAGAGCCAAAGGCCTCTCGATTTCAGCGAGGCGCGGCTTCTGATCGACAAATCCGCGGCGGCCGAAATCGTGATGCCCGGACAATGAACGCCGGCTGTGACCGGCTCACTCCCTTCAGACAGGTCTAGAACGATGAACAGAATGCTTTCCATCCTCACCAGGCTTGCCCCGACGGCCACGGCGGTTCTCATGCCGTCGCTGGCCTTCGCCCATACCGGCGGCTTCCATGTCCACGGCCTTCTGAGCGGCCTTCAACACCCGCTGGCCGGCGTCGACCATCTGCTTGCGATGCTCTCAGTCGGCATCATCGCGGCCCGAACCGGCGGCAGGGCCGTCATCCTCGTGCCGGCCTGTTTCATCGCGGCGATGGTCGCCGGGGCCTTGCTCGGGATCGCCGGCATCGGCTTGCCCGCGCTGGAGTCCGGGATCGCGCTATCGCTGGTGATTTTCGGCGCCATGGTCGCGCTCGCCAGACCGTTTCCGCTTGCCTTCGCCGCATCGCTGACGGCGCTCTTCGGCCTCTTCCACGGCAACGCCCATGGTCTCGAGACTCCAGAGACGGTCGGTGGCATGGCCTATGCGATCGGTTTCCTGGCCAGCACCTCGGCTTTGCATGCGACCGGAGTGCTTGCCGCCCTGACGCTGCGGAGCCGGCCGGCAGCCATCCGCGCGGCCGGGGTCGGCACCTCGCTGATCGGAGCCGCGCTGGCCGCGCAGCTCTTCTGAACCGGCGGCTCAAGGAGCGCAAGAAAAGGAGGCAGAGCCATGTCCAGGCCATTGACGATCTGGCGGCGCATTCGAGAGCTGCTGTACCAGATCCTGAAGGCACGAGCCGAACGGCTCTGACCGGATCCACTTGACGGCTCACCGCACGGGACCGGTGTTGCCGGCCCCGTGCGACTGGTAATTGTTCGGCTCGAAACAGCCGGAGCCTTTTCAACGAGGGGCATAACAACCTTCGAACACCGCCAGTCGATTGATTGGGCGTGCAAGATCCTACGACAGCCCAATTCACATGGAATTGTCCGCATGGCGCCGGCTTTCACGCCTCCGCGACGGAATGAGCCACCCCTACAATGTTGACTATCACTATCAGGTATTGGTAGGTGCAGCGTCTGCCTGGGGCGGATCACCAAGATCAAGGACCATGCCATGAAATATGCTCTTTCCACCCTTGCCGGCGTCGTTGCGCTGACAGCCAGCCTGGTCGCCGTGCCGGCTCTGGCCGAGGATGCAGGCATCATCGTCTACAATGCCCAGCATGAGAGCCTTGCCAAGGAATGGGCAAAGGGCTTCACCAAGGAAACCGGCATCAAAGTGACGCTGCGCAACGGCGGCGACAGCGATTTCTCCAACCAGATCGTCGCCGAGGGCGCCGCTTCGCCCGCCGACGTGTTCCTGACCGAGAACTCGCCTGCTATGGCGCTGGTCGAGGCAGCCGGCCTGCTCGCGCCGGTCGATGCCGACACGCTGGCGCAGGTCCCGCAGGAGTATCAGCCCTCCAGCGGCAAGTGGGTCGGCGTCGCCGCCCGCAGCACCGTCTTTGCCTACAACAAGGACAAGCTCAAGGAAGACCAGCTGCCCAAGTCGCTACTCGACCTCGCCGATCCGAGCTGGAAGGGCCGCTGGGCCGCCTCGCAGGCCGGGGCCGATTTCCAGGCCATCGTCAGCGCCCTGCTCGAACTCAAGGGCGAAGCCGCGACCGCCGACTGGCTGAAGGCCATGAAGGAGAACTTCACCGCCTACAAGGGCAACAGCACGGTGATGAAGGCGGTCAATGCCGGCGAGATCGAGGGCGGCGTGATCTACCACTATTACTATTTCGGCGACCAAGCCAAGACCGGCGAGAACAGCAAGAATATCGGCCTGCACTATTTCAAGAACCAGGATCCGGGCGCGTTCGTGTCGATTTCCGGCGGCGGCGTGCTGGCTTCGAGCAAGCATCCGAAGGAAGCCCAGGCGTTCCTGAAATGGGTCACCGGCAAGGGCGGCCAGGAGATCTTGAAGACCGGCACGTCGTATGAATACGCGGTCGGCAAGGGTGCCGAGTCCAATCCGAAGCTCGTGCCGCTGGCCGATCTGCAGGCGCCCAGGATCGATCCGACGCACCTGAATTCCAAGAAGGTCATCGACCTGATGACGCAAGCCGGCTTGCTTTAGTTCGCGTTCGTCCTAAAAGGACAACCGACCGTGCTCCTGCGGGAATTCGCTTTCCGCGGGAGCGTTTTTGTTTTGGAGATGGCCTCGTCGATGACGATCAGCTGCCTTTCCGGCCGCGTCAGCGGTTCATCGAATTGCCTTCGTTCGTCGTGCCTGGCGGTGCACACCCCCTGATGGCATCCGCGATCGACCTCACGCCTGCAGGCTTGCCGGCTGCCGCAAGGCAGAGCCGACGGTCCACGTCGTGGATCACGCTTGCCGCCGCCCTGATCTCGCTGATCGCGCTGCTGCCGCTCGCCTTCATCGTCTGGACAGCGATCCAGACTGGCTGGGAAACCGTGATCGCGCTGATCTTCCGCCAGCGCGTCGGCGAGCTCCTGGTCAACACCATCCTGCTCGTCGTGGTCACCGTCCCGATCGCCATCATGCTGTCGGTGGCGCTCGCCTGGCTGACCGAGCGCAGCGATCTGCCCGGCAACCGGCTGTGGTCGTGGCTGTCGGTCGCGCCGCTCGCCATCCCCGCTTTCGTCCACAGCTACGCCTGGATCAGCCTTGTGCCTGGCCTGCACGGGCTCTGGGCCGGCGTGCTGGTCTCCGTCATCGCCTATTTTCCGTTCCTCTATCTGCCGATCGCAGCGGCGCTGCGCCGGCTCGACCCCGCGCTGGAAGACGCCGCGGCCGCCCTTGGCCTCGGCCCTTGGCGCGTCTTCGCGCGCGTCGTGCTGCCGCAATTGAGGCTCGCCATCTGCGGCGGCTCGCTGCTGGTCGGCCTGCATCTGCTTGCCGAATACGGGCTTTATGTCTTCATCCGCTTCGACACCTTCACCACGGCGATCGTCGACCAGTTCCAGTCGACCTTCAACGGCCCGGCGGCCAATATGCTCGCCGCCGTTTTGGTCGCCTGCTGCTTCGTGCTGCTCGGCGTGGAGGTGGTCGTGCGTGGCGAGGAACGCTATGCGCGGGTCGGCTCGGGCGCGCCGCGCCAGCAGCAGCGCGCCCGGCTTGGCCGCACCACGTTGCCCTGTCTGCTTTTGCCCGCCGCCACCGCGCTGCTCACGCTCGGTGTGCCTTTCCTCACCGTCGGCCGCTGGCTGCTTGCCGGCGGTGCCGATGTCTGGCGCTGGGACGAGATCGGCCCCGCATTCGGTCAGACGTTGGTCCTCGCCCTCGCCGGGGCGCTGCTGGCGACCATCGCCGCGATGCCTATGGCCTGGATCTCGATCCGCGCGCCGGGCCGCTTTCAGCGCCTGCTCGAGAGCTGCAACTACATCGTCGGATCGTTGCCGGGCGTCGTCATCGCGCTGGCGCTGGTCACCATCACCGTGCGCGTCGCCCTGCCGCTCTATCAGACGCTGTTCACCATCCTGTTCGGCTATGCGCTGATGTTCCTGCCGCGCGCGCTGGTCAGCCTGCGCGCTTCGATCGCGCAGGCGCCGGTGGAGCTCGAACGCGCCGCCTCGAGCCTCGGCCGCCCGCCGCTCAAGGCGCTGTGGTCGACGACGATCCGGCTGTCAGCGCCGGGTGCCGCGGCCGGCATGGCGATGGTTGCGCTCGGCATCACCAATGAACTGACCGCCACCCAGATGCTGGCGCCGAACGGCACCCGCACGCTGGCGATGGCGTTCTGGTCCTACAGCGGCGAGATCGACTATGCCTCCGCAGCACCCTACGCCTTGATCATGGTCGCGATCTCGCTGCCGATGACCTTGATGCTCTATATCCAGTCGAAGCGGATGGCCGGACGATGAGCTTCCTCGAACTCAATGGCGTGGAGAAACACTATGGCAAGGTGGCAGCGCTTGCCGGCGTCGACTTGCAAGTTGAAAGCGGCAGCCGCACCGCGGTCGTTGGGCCGTCCGGCTGCGGCAAGACCACTCTGCTCAGGCTGATTGCCGGCTTCGAGGCGCCTGACCGCGGCCGCATCGCGCTCGACGGCAAGGTGCTCGCCAATGGCGGCGCCGCCGTGCCGGCGCATCGCCGCGGCATCGGCGTGGTGGCGCAGGACGGGGCGCTGTTCCCACATCTCACCATCGCCGACAATATCGGTTTCGGCATGCCCCGAAACGCCGAGAAGCGCGCCGAGCACATCATCGAGCTGGCCTATATCGTCGGGCTGGACAAGGCGATCCTGAAGCGCCGGCCTCATGAGCTCTCCGGTGGCCAGCAGCAGCGCGTGGCGCTGGCACGCGCCATGGCGATGAAGCCGAGGCTGATGCTGCTCGACGAGCCTTTCTCGGCGCTCGACACGGGCCTGCGCGCCTCGATGCGCAAGGCGGTGGCCGAGCTTCTGGAGGAAGCCGGCATCACCACCATCCTGGTCACCCACGACCAGGCCGAGGCGCTGTCCTTCGCCAGCCAGGTGGCCGTCATGCGCGACGGACTGTTCTCGCAGGTCGGTACGCCGCGCGAGCTCTATTTCCAGCCGAAGGACAGGATGGTTGCCGAGTTCCTCGGCGACGCCATCATTGTGCCGGCCAGGATCGCCGACGGCTTTGCCATCTCGCCGCTTGGCCGCATCGCCGTCGACACGGCCGAGCGGCGCGATGTCGCCCGCATCATGCTCAGGCCCGAGCAGGTGCTGCTCAAGCGCACCTCACGCGAGGGCATGTCGGGAACGCCGGATATGCTGTTCGGCGAAGTGACGGATTCCGAATTCGCCGGCTCGGTCTGCACCGTCGCGGTGCGGCTGCTCAACAGCCCCGACCCGCCGGATGCCGCCGCGATCGGCAACACGCCGCTCATCCTGCGCAAGACAGGCATGGACGCGCCGGCCGTCGGCGAGATCGTGCGCCTCACCGTCTCCGGCAAGGCGCACGTGTTCGCTTGAGCCTCAGGCTGGCGCGGTGTTCTACCGCACCCGCTCGCCTGTCGCCGGCGACCAGAGCGGCCAGCTCTCCAGGAAATCGTGGCTATGGATGACCACGCGCTGCCCGTCGATCAGGATGATCGAATAGGCTGGCGGCGCCTGCTCGACCACCTCCTCGCCGACCAGGTCGAGCATGAAGCGGGCATGCAGGCCACGCTGCGCCGAGAACGGGATGCCGGCGACCGTGCCGGCGATGTCGCGATGTACATGGCCGAAGAAGATGTAACGGACATTGCCGTGGCGCGTCAGCACATCGAGCAGCCGCTGCGGTTGCTCGAGGCCGAGCGGATCGAGGATCGTCAGGCCGAGTTCGACCGGCGGATGGTGCAGGAAGACATAGACCGCCCTGCCTGCCGCCTCGGCGAGCCGTGCGTCCAGCCAGGCAAGCCGGTTGTCGCACAGTTCTCCGGTGACGCGGCCTTCCGCCAGGCTGTCGAGGAAGAGCAGCCGGCCCTCGGGCGCGTCGAAGATCGATTGCACGAAGCCGTTGCCGTCGGTGCCGTTTTCCGGGAAGGCCGCGATCAGGTTGGCGCGGCGGTCATGGTTTCCGGGCAGCAGCCGGTACGGCACGGTCAGCCGGCTGAGCGCCGACTTCAGGCCGGCATAGCTCTCGGCTTCGCCGTCATCGGTCAGGTCGCCGGTGAAGACGCAGAGCGCCGCATCGCCATGGCGGGCGTTGATGTGGTCGATGCAGCGGTCGAGCCGCTCATTGAGGTTCGCGCCAAAGCGAACCTCGCCCCGACGGCCGAGATGGACGTCGGTAACCTGGATGATCTTCATTCCGTAAACCCTCTTTCGATCTTTACAGCGCAGGCTCCGGCACCGAAGCCTTGAACACGTCGAGCCGGCTTCCGGTTTCCGACGAGAAGAAGTGCAGGTCACTCTCGGCGAACTGCAGGCCGATGGCGCTGCCCGGCTCCGGGTGAACGGTCTCGGAGGTCACCACCGAGAACGGCGCGCCGTCGAGATCGACATAGACGACCCGGCCGGCGCCCAATTCCTCGACGAGGTCGACCGTTGCATCGAGCGCGCCCGGCGTGCCCGGCGCCACCATGCGCACGGCTTCCGGCCGAATGCCGACCGCGACTTTGGCGCCGACTGGCAGGCCCGCGCGCGATACGTTGAGCTTGCGGCTGTCGCCAAGCAGCGACAGCCCGTCGAGCGTGACGGTGCCTTCGAGCATGTTCATCGCCGGCGCGCCGACGAAGGTCGCGACGAAGCGGCTCGCCGGCCGGCTGTAAACCTCCGCCGGCGTGCCGACCTGCTCGACGCGGCCGCCATTCATCACCACCAGCCGGTCGGCCAGCGTCATCGCCTCGACCTGGTCGTGGGTGACGAAGACCGAGGTGGCGCTGAGGCGCCGGTGCAGCTTGCGGATCTCCGAGCGCATCTGCACGCGCAGCTTGGCGTCGAGGTTGGAGAGCGGCTCATCGAAAAGGAAGACCTTGGGCTCGCGGATCATGGCGCGGCCCATGGCGACACGCTGGCGCTGGCCACCGGAAAGCGCCATCGGTTTGCGGTCGAGCAGGTGCTCGAGCTCCAGGATGCGGGCGACGGCCTGGATGCGCTGCGTGCGCTCGGCAGCAGAAACGCCGGCCACCTTCAGCGAATAGCCGATGTTCTGGGCCACACTCATATGCGGATAGAGCGCGTAGTTCTGGAACACCATGGCGCAGCCGCGCTCGCGCGGCTCGAGCTTGTTGACCACCGTGCCGTCGATGGCGATCGTGCCGTCGGAAATCTCCTCCAGCCCCGCGATCATCCTGAGCAGCGTGGACTTGCCGCAGCCCGATGGCCCGAGGATGACGACGAATTCGCCGGATTTGATGTCGAGATTGACGCCGTGCACGACCTGCATCTTGGCGTAGCTTTTTCTGACGTCACGAATAGTGATGGAGGCCATTTCCTGTCTCCCTATTTCTCGGTGGCGATCAGGCCGCGCACGAACCAGCGCTGCATCAGCACCACGACGATCAGCGGCGGCAGCATGACGATCAGCGTGCCGGCCATGGCGATATGCCATTCCGGCGCGCCGCCGACATTGGGGATGAGCTGCTTCAGCTCGGTGACCGCCGTCGCATGCGACTGATCCGTGGTGATCAGCAGCGGCCACAGATACTGGTTCCAGGCCCACAGGAACATGATGGTGCCGAGCGCCGCCATGTTGTTGCGCGACAGCGGCAAGAGGATATCGATGAAGAAGCGCAGCGCACCGGCGCCGTCCATGCGCGCGGCCTCGGTCAATTCGTCCGGCACGGTCAGGAAGAACTGGCGATAGAGGAAGGTGCCGGTGGCGGTTGCGATCAGCGGCATGATCAGGCCGGTATAGGAATTGAGTAGCCCCAGGCTGAGCGAGACCTGCACTCCCGATACTTTCTCGATCAGCCAGGAGAGCCCGGTCACGTCCATGATCGCCTGGTAGGGCGACAGCACATTGGCGACCACCGCGTAGGTCGGCACGATGCGCACTTCGAGCGGCAGCATCAGCGTGACGAAGATCAACCAGAAGATCAGCATCCGGCCCGGATAGCGGAAATAGACGATCGAGAAGGCGGTAAGCGCCGAGATGATCACTTTGCCGGCGGCGACGCCCGCCGCCATGACGAAGGAATTGAAGAGCTTGGGGCCGAGGTCGGCCGTCGTCCAGGCGGTCTTGATGTTGACCCAGAAATCGCTGCCCGGCAGCAGCGACATCGGCACGTCGTTGACGTCTTTCAGATTGTGCGAGGCGGCGATCGCCACGATGAGGAAAGGCGCCACGCAGAAAACGAAGCCGGCGAACAAAATCAGATGCGTGAAGAAGTTGAGGATCGGGGTGCGCTCGACCATGGCCGCCTCAGCGATAATGCACGCGCCGCTCGATGAAGCGGAACTGAACGATGGTCAGCAGGATGATGAGCAGCATCAGGATGATGCTCTGCGCGGCGGCGCCCGAATAATCGAGGCCTCTGAAGCCGTCGGAATAGATCTTGTAGACCATCAGGTTGGTGGCGTTCGCCGGGCCGCCGGCGGTCATGATGTCGACGATGCCGAAGGAATCCTGAAAACTCTCGGTGATGTTGATGACCAGGAGGAAGAAGATCGTCGGCGTGATCAGCGGAAACTGGATGTCCCAGAAGCGCCGGACGACGCCGGAGCCGTCCATTGCGGCCGCTTCGATCAACGAGCGCGGGATCGCCTGCAAGGCGGCGAGGAAGAAGATGAAATTATAGCCGACATATTTCCAGGAGAACGCAATGATGACGGAGGCCATGGCGTCGGCGCCGTTGAGGCCGGGATCCCAGAAGCCCGGCCAGAACTTGTTGACGGCGGCCATGAAGCCGGCTTCCGGCGCGAGGATGAAGCGGAAGGCCAGCGCCAGCGCGGGCGCTGCGATGCCGTAGGGCCAGATCAGCACGACCCGATAGAGACGCGAGCCGGCAAGCTGCCGGTCGGTCAAGGTGGCGAGCACCAGCGCGATGACCATCGCAAGGCCGGTGCTGATCCCGGCAAAGGTCAGGCTGGCGGTGATTGAGTTCCAGTAGTCGGCATTGGCGAGGATCGAGCGGAAATTGTCGAGCCCGACCCAGATATTGCCGCCGCCCCAAGGCTGCTGCAGCGTCAGCGACCAGTAGACCGCCTGTCCGGCGGGCCAATAGAAGAAGGTGAAGATCAGGATGAGCTGCGGCACCGCGAACAGGATGCCGATCGTCCATCTGCCGAAAGTGACGCGTTTTTCCATCGATCCGCCGAAGCCGTCGAGCGGCTAGCCCTGATAAGAAACGGCCGCCCGCCAGTTATCGGCGGGCGGCCACGAATTGTCGAGGCTAGGGCAGCGTCTTGTTCGGATAGGTCTGCTGGAAGCGGTCGAGGATGGCGTCGCCGTTCTTGACCAGCGCGTCGATGCCGTCCTGCACGCTCTCCTTGTTGGCGAAGATCGCCTGCATCTGGGTGCCGAACTCGGCGCGGATCTGGGTGAAGTTGCCGAGGCGGATGCCGCGGGTGATCTCGGTCGGCTCCGAGGCGGTCAGGCTGGCGATCGCCACTTCACGACCCTTGTAGGGCGCCTTGTCGTAGAAGCCGGAAGACTTCATGTACTCGAAGCCCGACTTCGTCACCGGAATGTAGCCGGTGTTGGTCGACCAGAACAAAGCGGTCTTGGGGTCGTGGATGAAGTTGAGGAAGGCCGCCGCGCCCTTGTATTCGGCGTCGGACTTGCCGGAGAGCACCCATAGCGAGGCGCCGCCGACCAGCGAATTCTTGCGTTCGGTGCCGGCATAGACCGGCAGTTCGGCGACATCCCAGTTCATGCCTTCCTTCTGGGTCTTGCCGACGGTGCCGTGGTCGCCGACCGAGGTCATGATGACCTGGCAGGTGCCGGTGGCGAAGGCCTGAACCATGTCCTGGCCGAGGTCCTTCGACTTGATCTTGATCAGGCCGTCGTCATACCACTTCTTCAAGTCGGTGACGTACTGGACGAACTTGGTCCTGTTCATTTCCAGGCGGGCATCGAGGCCGTCATAGCCGTTGTTCTTGGTGGCGATCGGCTGGTTGTGGATGGCCGAGAACTGCTCCATCAGCTGCCAGCTTTCGTTGCCGGAAATGTTGATTGCCATCGGACAATCATAGCCGGCGTCCTTCAGCGCCTTGAGGTCGGCGCCGACGTCTTCCCAGGTCTTCGGCGCCTCGGTCTTGCCGATCTTGGCGAAGGCGTCCTTGTTCCAGTACATCAGCGCCGTCGAAGAGTTGAACGGGAAGGACAGCATCTCGCCCTTCGACGTCGCGTAGTAGCGGGCGATGCCGGGGAAATAGTCGCTGTAGTCGATCTTGTAGCCGTTTTCCTCCATAAGCTTGTCGGCGGGCTTGTAGGCGCCCGACAGCATCATCGTGGCGGTGCCGACGTCATAGACCTGGACGACGGTCGGCTGCTTGCCGGCGCGGAAGGCGGCGATCGTGTTCTGCAGCGTGGCGTCGTAATTGCCCTGGCTGGTGCAGACCACCTCATAGTCGGACTGCGAGGCGTTGAAGTTCTTGCACAGCGTGTCGACGACGCGTGCCAGATCGCCCGACAGGCCGAACCAGAAATCGAACTTTACCGGCTCTGCAAAGGCAGGAACCGCGAGCGCGGTGCTGAGCGCGCCGGCGGCAAGGGCAGTGAGGCCCCGCTTGATGATGGTCATGGTTTTTCCCTCTTGAGTGGCAGTGTGACAAGGGTTTTGCGCAAGTCCTTGCCCGCTCTCTTAGAGAAGGTATGTGACAGTTCTGTTGTGGCCCCTGGACCGGTAGCTGAGGCCCTGTGGACAGCCAGTCTCTCCTCCCCCTCGGCGGTCGCGCCGGCATGAAAACGTCATATCGGCGGTCTAGGAAGCTAGGGCGCCACAAGACGGCGTAAAGACCACCCATGCTTAACCGGCTAAATTGGATGCCGGCGAAATTGGATGAACGACATGCTTGTCCCGCAATTGACCCATGTGCCGATGGCTGACCGCCTGGCGATGCGGCAAGGTCCGCGCGACAGCGCCACCCATATGCGCCACGCGGCCGCCATTCCGGCGCTCGGCGAGATCGAGATCGGCGGCAAGACGTCGCTCGATCGTGTCGGCGACAGCCTGAGGGTGATGGCCTGGAACGTCGAGCGGCTTCGCCATGTCGAGGCGATTGCCGCGACGATCGCCGGGCAGGCGCCGGACGTCGTGCTGCTGACGGAGGTCGACAAGGGCATGGCCCGCTCCGGCAACGGTCATCCGCTGGGCCGGCTTGCCGAACGGCTCGGCCATGCCTTTGCCTATGGCGTCGAGTTCGTCGAGCTGGGCACCGGCAATGAAACGGAACGGACGGCGGCCGGTGGAACGCTCAACGAGGAAGGCTTCCACGGCAACGCCGTGACCAGCGCCGTGCCGCTCAAGCGCCCATTCCTCATTCGCCTGGACGCCGCCGGCGGCTGGTTCCGGCCCGAGCGCGGCCAGCCGCGCATCGGCGGGCGCATGGCGATCGGTGGCCAGGTGCTGCTCGGCGAGCGCCGGGTGACTGTCGTTTCGGTGCATCTCGAAAACCGCACCGATCCGGCCGGTCGCGCCGACCAGACACGTCACCTCCTCGACGCCATCGACAAATACGATGCGCAAGCGCCGGTACTGATCGGCGGCGACTTCAACACGCTGACCGCTACCCATGAAGAACGCCACGACGACCCGGCGGCATGGCGCGCACGCATCGCCGCCGAGCCGGACCGGCTAATTGAGGTCGATCGCCACGAACCGCTGTTCCAAGTGCTTGCCGAGCGCGGTTACAACTGGCGTGATGCCAACAACCTCGACCGGCCGACCCAGCGGCGCGCCGCCGGCGATCCGACGCCGATCGGCCGTATCGACTGGTTCTTCACCCGCGGCCTTGCTGCCAACGCGCCGGCGACTTTGCCGGCACTGTTGCCGGACGGCAGCCCGAGCACCGATCACGACGCGCTCGTCGTGACGGTTCGCCTCGAATGACGGCCATTGGGCAATACAACCTGAGAGGCACGCCTCGGTTGCAGGCGCACTAATCGATTCTTCAGCCGTCGAGCCCTAATCAATTCCATTGCCTTGATTGATGCGGGAAGATCAGGTGAAGCAAGATGTTGACCGTCTATAATTGCATCGTGCACGAGCACGATCTGAGATTGGTCGCGCTTGCGGCGCTGATTTGCGGAATCTCCTGTTACTCCGCGGTCAATCTTCTTCGCCACGTCCAGCAATCGACCAGTCGAAACCGCTATACTTGGCTGTTGATTGCGGCGACGGCGACCGGATTCGGCATCTGGGCGACGCATTTCATCGCCATGGTCGCCTTCACGCCGGGAATACCCAATGCCTACAACGCCGAGCTTTCCGCGCTGTCGCTGGCAGCTTCCGTCATCCTGACGGCTGCGGGAATGTGGATCGCAACGCTGCGCGGCGGCATCGATCACTACCTTGTCGGCGGCGCCGTGCTCGGCGCCGGCATCGCCGTGATGCACTATACCGGCATGGCGGCGTTCGAGGTCCAGGGCAGGATCGTCTGGAATGAGCTGCTCGTCGCTCTTTCGCTGGTGGCGGGCGTCACGCTCGCCGCGCTTTCGCTGTTCGTCGTGCTGCGCCGCCCGTCGACCCTGACGACGATCGCCGCCGCCATCCTGCTGACGCTGGCGATCTGCACGCTGCATTTCATCGCCATGGCGGCGGTGTCGATCTACCCGGATTCCTCGATAGAGATCTCAAAATTCACCATCGCGCCGCTGTCGCAGGCCTTTGCCGCCGCGGCGGCAAGCCTGGTCATCCTGGTGCTCTCGGCCGCGGCGCTCAGGATCGATCTGCGCTTCCGCCGCCACCGGATCGAGGCCGAGCGCATGCATGGCCTGGCCAACGCCGCCGTGGAAGGGCTCATCGTTTGCGACGGCAGCCGCATCGTCAGCGCCAACGACAGCATCGCGGCGCTGAGCGGCGTCGCCCCCGGCACGCTGAACACCATGACGCTTGGCGATCTTTTCGGCGAACGCATCGCCTCGAGCATCGCCGCCGGCAACGGCCAGGCGCAGGAAGCCGAGTTGCGCAGCCAGGACGAGACCCGGATCCCCGTCGAGCTGATCGCCCGCAGCATCGACTATTGCGGCAAGCCTCACGACGTCGTCGCCGTCCGCGACATACGCGAGCGCAAGAAGGCCGAACAGGAGATCCTTCACCTCGCGCATTTCGATCCGCTGACCGGGCTTGCCAATCGCCGCAGCTTCACCAGCCGGCTCGAGGCCGAGATCGCCACGGCGGGCAGCAGCGGCAAGGGCGGGCAGCTTGCGCTTATGCTTCTCGACCTCGACCGGTTCAAGGAAGTGAACGACCTTTTCGGTCACGCGGCCGGCGACGCCGTGCTGCAAAGAGTGGCGCAATGCGCCTCGAGCGTGCTCCGCCAAGGGCAGATGCTGGCCCGCCTTGGCGGCGACGAGTTCGCCATCATCGCCCCGAACCTTCCCGACCCTCAGGCCGCCGGCCGCATCGCCGAGGCGGTGCTTTCAAAACTGCGCCAGGAGAGCGGGTTGTCGGCCGGCGTCGAGATGGTCTCGGCCAGCATCGGCATCGCCCTCTACCCGCTGGATGCCGACGAACTTACGGCGCTGGTCAGCCATGCCGACACCGCCCTCTACCGCGCCAAGGCCGAAGGCAAGGACACCTACCGCTATTTCGAAGCGTCGATGGGCGCCGAGGCGCGCGACCGGCGCGTCATGGAACACGATCTGCGCCAGGCGGTGGCGCGCGGCGAGTTTTGCCTCGTCTACCAGCCGCAGAAGGAAATCAGCAGCGGCAAGATGATCGGGTTCGAAGCCCTGATCCGCTGGCACCATCCGGAGCGCGGCAACATCCCGCCGTCGGTTTTCATCCCGGTGGCCGAGGACAGCGGCGCCATCGCCCAGATCGGCGAATGGGTGCTGGCGACGGCCTGCGAGGAGGCCGCGCGCTGGAAGAATCCGCTGACGATCGCCGTCAACGTCTCGGCGGTGCAGCTGCACAATCCGAATTTCAGCCGCAAGGTGCACGAGATCCTGCTGCGCTCCGGCCTGCCTGCCGGCCGGCTGGAGCTCGAAGTGACCGAGACGGCGCTGATCAAGGATATGCCGCGGGCGCTGGCGACCTTGCGGCAGGTCAAGGCGCTCGGCGTCCGCGTCGCGATGGACGATTTTGGAACCGGCTATTCGTCCCTTTCCAACCTGCGCGCTTTTCCGTTCGACAAGATCAAGATCGACGGCTCGTTCATCAAATCGGTCGACAGCAACGGCCAGGTCGCGGCCATCGTGCGCGCCGTGCTGGGGCTGGGGCGCGGCCTCGGCCTGCCGGTTCTGGCCGAAGGGGTCGAGACGCTGGACGAATTGCGCTTCCTCGATGCCGAGGATTGCGAGATCGGCCAAGGATATTATCTCGGCAGGCCGGGACCGATCGAGACCTTCAGCGAGCTGACCGGCGTGCCAGCGCCGGCCGCCAATGATCGCGTCATGTCGCGTGGCGGCAGCATTCTGATGCTGGAACCGGCCGCCGCATCGCGCTCAGCCTGATGACGGGCTGACCGCCGCCTCCACCAGCCGCTTGGCGTCGGGGCTCGACCATTCCGCCGGGCCGTTCATATGCGCGATCAGGCAGCCTTCGCCGTCGATCAGCATCGTCACCGGCAAGCCGAGCGCCAGCCCGCGTGTCTTGACCTCGTTGAACAGAGCTATCGTCGGATCCCGATAGTAGCCGAGCGTCTCGACGCCGATCTCCTTGAGGAATTTCTTCGGCTTGGCGTCGTCGCCCGTGTCGACATTGACCGCGACGACCTCGAAGGCGTCGCTGCCCTTTTCCTTCTGCAGCGCGTCGAGCGCCGGCATTTCGGCGCGGCAGGGCGCGCACCATGTCGCCCAGAGATTGAGCAGCACCGTCTTGCCGGCGTGATCGGCTATCGTCATCGGCTTGCCGTCAGGCCCATTGAAGGCCAGGCTCTTCAGCGACTGCGGCGGATCCGCCGGCTGCAGCGCCGCGACCTGGCCGACGGCCTTTGCCGCGATCTGCTTGGCTCGCTCGCCCTTGGCCTTGCAGGCGACGTCGTCCTTGCCGCTATCAGCGGCGGCAACCTGATCTGGCGCATTGTTGCCAGAACCGCTCTCGCTGACATATACCGCGACCGCGCCGGCCAGCACGCCCGCCACCAGGGCGGCGAGGATGAGGCGCGGGGCCGGGAAGAATTTATTGCCGTCTGCCATTTTCTTAAAAACTGCTCCGGAGCACGGGTTATAGCGATGAGCGACAAGAAGGCCAGCAACCAGATGTGGGGCGGACGTTTTGCCTCGGGTCCGGCCGCGATCATGGAAGCGATCAACGCGTCGATCTCCTTCGACCGCAAACTCTATGCACAGGACATTCGCGGATCGATCGCCCACAGCGAGATGCTGGCGCAAACGGGCATTATTTCGGCTGCGGATCAAGAAAAAATCGCTCACGGCCTGAACACGATCCTGAAAGAGATCGAGGCCGGCAGCTTCGAATTCTCGACCAGGCTCGAAGACATTCACATGAATGTCGAGGCGCGCCTTGCCGACCTGATCGGTTCGGCCGCCGGCCGGCTGCACACCGCCCGCTCGCGCAACGACCAGGTGGCGGTCGATCTGAGACTCTGGGTCAAGGAGGAGTGCCAGCGGGTCGCCCGGGCGCTGAAGGACCTCATCGCCGCGTTCCTCGAACGCGCCGAGGAGCATGCCGCGACGGTGATGCCCGGCTTCACCCATATGCAGGCCGCGCAACCGGTCACCTTCGGCCACCACTGCATGGCCTATGTCGAGATGTTTTCCCGCGACCTTTCGCGCGTCCGCGACGCCATCGCGCGGATGGACGAAAGCCCGCTGGGCGCAGCCGCCCTTGCCGGCACCAGCTTCGGCATCGACCGTCACATGACGGCGAAGGCGCTCGGCTTCCGCGAGCCGATGCGCAATTCGCTCGACAGCGTCTCGGACCGCGACTTCGCGCTCGAATTCTTGGGGCTCGCCGCGATCTGCGGCACGCATCTGTCGCGGCTCGCCGAGGAGATCATCATCTGGTCGACGCCGCAATTCGGTTTCGTCCGGCTGTCGGACAGCTTCTCCACCGGCTCCTCGATCATGCCGCAGAAGAAGAACCCCGACGCCGCCGAGCTGGTGCGCGGCAAGACCGGACGCATCAACGGCCACCTCGTCGGCCTGCTGACGGTGATGAAGGGCATGCCGCTGACCTATGGCAAGGACATGCAGGAGGACAAGGAATCGGTCTTCGACGCCGCCGAGACGCTCGACCTGATGCTGGCAGCGACCACCGGCATGGTGCGCGACATGACCGTGAACGCGACCGCCATGAAGAAGGCCGCCGGTGCCGGCCATGCCACCGCCACCGATCTTGCCGACTGGCTGGTGCGCAACCTCGGCCTTCCCTTCCGCGAGGCCCATCACGTCACCGGCCGTGCCGTCGCTCTTGCCGAAGAGAAGAAAGTCGGCCTGGAAAAGCTGTCGCTGGAGGACCTGCGCTCGATCCATTCGGGCATCACCGACGGCATCTTCTCGGTGCTTGCGGTGCAGAATTCGGTGAAGAGCCGCACGAGTTTCGGCGGCACCGCGCCATCCGAGGTGAAGAAGCAGATCCGCTACTGGAAAAAGCGCCTGGCCAAGGCGTAATGCCGGGATGCAATGCGCCGGAAACTCGGCTAAAAGCGGCAGCACAACAAAACAGTTTCGAACGGATGGATCGATGACCCGAGGCAGGATTTTGGTGACGCTCGCGCTGCTGACGGCGGTCGTCGCCGTCACGGCCTGCGGCAGGAGGGCCGGCCTCGATACGCCCTACGAGGCTGCCGTTCAGGCGCGCAAGGATGCGGAAAAGGCCAAGCAGCCGCTGCCGCCCGAGCCGGAGAAACCGGTCAAGGACAAGAAGTTTATTCTCGACCCCTTGCTCTAAAGCCGATGAGATCGCCCGATCTCATCGTGCTCCAACTTTCGGACCATTTCCCGTGAACCATTTCGATTACCGCGACGGTGTGCTTCACGCTGAGGACGTCGCGATCCCCGACATCGCAAAGCAGGTCGGCACGCCGTTCTACTGCTATTCGACGGCGACGCTGACCAGGCATTTCCGCGTCTTCAAGCAAGCTTTTGCCGGCCTCGACGCGCTGGTCTGTTACGCCATGAAGGCCAATTCCAACCAGGCCGTGCTGAAGACGCTGGCCAGGCAAGGCGCAGGCGCCGACGTGGTGTCGGAAGGCGAATTGCGCCGCGCTTTGGCAGCAGGCATCCCGGCCGGCAAGATCCTGTTTTCGGGCGTCGGCAAGACCGCGCGGGAAATGGATTTTGCCCTCACCGCCGGCATCCTCTGCTTCAACGTCGAATCCGAGCCGGAGCTGGAACTGCTCTCGGCGCGCGCCGCAGCAATCGGCAAGGTGGCGCCGGTTTCGCTGCGCATCAACCCGGATGTCGATGCCAAGACCCACAAGAAGATCTCGACCGGCAAGGCCGAGAACAAGTTCGGCATCCCGTGGCAGCGGGCGCGCCAGGTCTATGCCCGTGCGGCGGAGCTGCCGGGCATCAAGGTGACCGGCATCGACACCCATATCGGCAGCCAGATCACCGAGCTGCAGCCCTTCGACGACGCCTTCGCGCTGCTGGTCGAACTGGTCGGCGTGCTGCGCGCCGATGGCCATGCCATTGAGCATATCGATCTCGGCGGCGGCCTCGGCATCCCGTATCGCGTCGACAACAGCCCGCCGCCGCTGCCTGACGCCTATGCCGAGATCGTCAGGAAGCACATCACCAAGCTCGGCCTCAAGGTGATGTTCGAGCCCGGCCGGCTGATCGTCGGCAATGCCGGCATCCTGGTCTCGGAAGTGATCTATGTGAAGGAAGGCGACGCCAAGAACTTCCTCGTCGTCGACGCCGCCATGAACGACCTGATCCGGCCGACGCTCTACGACGCCTTCCACGACATCAAGCCGGTTGTGCAGCCGCCGGCCGCCACGCCG
The DNA here is from genome assembly GCF_058312955.1 of Mesorhizobium sp. LEGMi-168a. Lineage (NCBI taxonomy): Bacteria > Pseudomonadati > Pseudomonadota > Alphaproteobacteria > Hyphomicrobiales > Phyllobacteriaceae > Mesorhizobium > Mesorhizobium sp. LEGMi-168a. Next base: position 18,933 of record NZ_JBZEGV010000005.1, on the reverse strand, counting down.
CGCATGAAGGTCGATATCGTCGGCCCTGTCTGCGAGACCGGCGATTTCATTGGCCTCGACCGCGACCTGCCCAGGCTGAAGGCCGGCGACCTCATCGCCGTCGCCACCGCCGGCGCCTATGGCGCGGTGCAGGCCGGCACCTACAACACCAGGCTCCTGGTGCCCGAAGTGCTGGTCGACGGCGACCGCTTCCATGTCGTGCGGCCGCGCCAGACCTATGACGAGATGATCGGACTGGACTCGCTGCCCGATTGGCTGAAGTAGTGCTTCCCTACTGGCGCTAAATCTTCTGCAGGAGCAGCGCCTTCGCTTCGGCGATCCTGTCCTCGTCGCGGCGATAGAATATCCATTGCTTGGTGCGCTTGGCGCTGAGCAGGCCCGCCTGGGTCAAGACGCGCATATGCTCGCTGAGCGTCGCCTGGGTGATGCCGAGCTTTTCGGCGATCAGCAGCGCGCAGACGCCGTCCTCGACCAGATCGCCATCGGCCTGGCGCGGGAAATGCGCGCGCGGATCCTTCAGCCAATCGAGGATCTGCAGCCTGCGCTCATTGGCAATCGCCTTGAAGATGTCGACCTCTTGCATTTAGCCATTTTGCTAAGTTACTAATTGATGTCAATCCCAGGGAGCCTCGCATGCTGAACAGCAGGACAATCACGCGCGAACGCATTGCCGCCGTCGAACCGCGCATCCGCCCATATGTCCGCCATACACCGGTGATGCGCGTCGACATGGCTGACTTCGGCCGGCCGGCCTTTCCGGTCGACCTGAAACTCGAATGCCTGCAGCATTCCGGCTCGTTCAAGGCGCGCGGCGCCTTCACCAACCTGCTCGAGCGGCAGGTGCCGGAAGCCGGCGTCGTCGCCGCTTCCGGCGGCAATCATGGCGCTGCCGTCGCCTACGCCGCCATGAAGCTCGGACACAAGGCCACCATCTTCGTGCCCGAGGTCAGCCCGCCGGCTAAGCTCGAACGCATCCGCGGCTATGGCGCCGAGCTGGTCGTCGGCGGCGCGCGCTACGCCGAGGCGCTGGCCGCCAGCGAGGATTTTGCCCAAAAGACCGGCGCCTTGCAGATCCATGCCTTCAACCAGGAGGAGACGCTTATCGGCCAGGGCACGCTCGGCCTCGAGATCGAGGCGGACCTGCCTGAGATCGACACGCTTCTGGTCGCCGTCGGCGGCGGCGGCCTGATCGGCGGCATCGCCGCCTGGTTCGCTGGCCGCATCCGCATCATCGCCATCGAGCCCGAGGGCGCGCCGACGCTCTACCGCGCCTTCGAGGCCGGCAAGCCGGTCGACGCGCCGGCCGAGGGCATCGCTGCCGATTCGCTGGCGCCGAAGCGTGTCGGCGAGATGATGTTCCCGATCGCTGAAGCCTTCGTCGAGCGCTCGATCCTGGTCAGCGACGGCGACATCGCGGCCGCCCAGAAAGCGCTCTGGGACCGCGTGCGAATCATCGCCGAGCCCGGCGGGGCCGCTGCCTTCGCAGCGGTGCTTTCCGGCCGCTATGCGCCGGCCTCCGGCGAGCGCGTGGCCGTCCTGGTCTGCGGTTCCAACACAAATCCCGCGAATTTCTGACCATAAACCGGGGCGAAGCTCTTCACGATTTTGGAACCCGCCTCGCCTTTGCCGTGTTTGCTGGTATTCTTCTGCTCATGAGGCTCGGGCTATCCTGCCCGGGCAGGAAGGGCCGATGACGGAACGACCCATTTCCAGCGGCGAACGCGGCCTGGCCGGGCGACTTGCCTTGAGCCGGCTGGCGACGCGGGCCTCGATGATCTTCGAGCGTGGCTGGCCGTTGCTGCTGCCGCTGGCAGTGGCCGCCGGCCTTTTCCTCAGCGTCTCGTGGCTGGGCCTGTTCCAGCTCTTGCCGGATCTGGCGCGAATCGGTCTCCTGATCCTGTTCTCCATCTCGGCGCTGGCCGCGCTCTATCCGCTGCGCTTCTTCCGCATTCCATCCACAGCCGAGGTCGACCGGCGCATCGAGGCCGCGAACGAGCTGCTGCACAGCCCCGTGCAGGTGCAGACCGACCGGCCGAGCGGCGCGGAGAGCCTTTTCTCGCAGGCACTGTGGCGCGAGCACCAGAAGCGCATGGCCGAGCGGCTCTACAGTCTCGGCGCCGACCTGCCGCGCACAAGCGTGCCGGATTACGACCGCTGGGGCCTGCGGGCCCTGGTTGGGCTGCTGTTCGTCACCGCCTTTGCCTTCTCTTTCGGCCCCTTCGGCGGCAGGATCGGCGACGGCTTCGTCGCCCGCGCCGCGCGCGATACCGTGCCGCCGCGCATCGATGCCTGGGTGACGCCGCCCGCCTATACCGGCAAGCCGCCACTGTTTTTGACCGCCGACGTCAACCAGGCCGCGCAGACCTTCAGCGTTCCGCAGGGCAGCGACGTCTCGCTGCGCGTCACCGGCGGCTCGGGCGAGGAAACGTTGAGCTATGCCGACACGAACGGCAATGCCCGCGCCATCGAGCCGGCCGCGCCGAAGGGTCTCACGCCCGACGCCGGCCAGACCGCGACCCCAGCCGCTGCCCAGCTTAAGGTGCGCCAGTTCTCCGGCAAGCTGAACTCCGATGGCACGCTGACGCTCAAGTCGGGCGAGGACGATCTCGGCCGCTGGGCGTTCGCCATCATTCCGGACAAGCCGCCGACGATCCGTTTCGTCGGCGAGCCGAAGCGCGCCGTCAACGGCGCCATCGAGCTCAACTACCAGATCGACGACGATTATGGCGCGGCCTCCGCCAAGGCTGTCTTCGAGCCGTCGGATCCGCCGCCGGCCAATGCGCATCCGCTCTATGGCCCGCCCGACATGCCGCTGACCCTGCCGCGCCGCGGCGGCAAGGCGAACACGGCCAAGACGACCAAGGACCTGACCGAGCATGTCTGGGCCGGCAGCACCATCAAGCTGCGGCTCACCGCCACCGACGATGCCGGCCACACCGCCACCAGCGAAACCAAGACGCTGGTGATGCCGGAGCGGCCGTTCTCCAATCCGCTGGCCCGCGCCGTGATCGAGCAGCGCCGGCTGCTGGCGCTCGACACCAACGCGAAGCCGCGCGTGCTCGACCTGATGGACGCGATCACGCTGCGTCCCGAGGATACCTTCGACAACATGTCGCATTATCTCGCGATCATGAGCGCGAGGAGCCGGCTGAAGCTCTCCGTGACCGACGACCAGTTGCGCAACGAGGTGGGTTATCTGTGGGAGATCGCGCTCGGCATCGAGGAAGGCAATCTATCGGCCGCCGAGCGGCGCTTGCGCCAGGCGCAGCAGGCGCTGCAGGACGCCATCAAGAACGGCGCCAGCGACGAAGAGCTCGAAAAGGCGATGAAGGAACTGCGCGAGGCGATGAACCAGTTCCTGCAGGAATTCGCCCAGCGCGCGCAGCAGAACCCAAACGCCCCGCAGATGCAGCAGAACGGCCGGGAACTGCGCCAGAGCGACATCAACCGGATGATGGACGAGATCGAGAACCTCGCCAAATCCGGTGACCGCGACCGGGCGCAGCAGCTCCTGTCGGAGTTGCAGGACATGATGAACAACCTGCAGGCCGGCCGCCAGCAGCAGGGCGGCGAGCAGGACAGCGAGATGCGCCAGCAGATGGACAAGCTGGGCGAGATCATGCGCCGTCAGCAGGAGATGATGAACGACACCTTCCGCCTCGACCAGATGCAGCGTGGCCAGCGCGGCCAGAATGGCGACCAGCAGATGGGCGAGGATGGCGAGCAGGGCCAGTCGCAGGATGGGCAGAAGCCCGGCTTCGGCGACGACCGCGACCCCCTCGCCCGGCCGAAGCCGATGACGCCGCAGGAATTCGCCGACGCGCTGAAGCAGTTGCAGGAGGGCCAGGGCCAGTTGCAGAGCGAGCTCGACAAGCTGAAGAAGGGGCTCGAAGGCATGGGCATGCAGCCCAATGAGGGCTTCGGCGAGGCCGGCAAATCCATGGGCGATGCCGAGCATGCGCTTGGCGAAGGCGAAGGCGACCAGGCGGTCGGCCATCAGGGCCGGGCGCTGGAGGCGCTGCGGCGCGGCGCCAAGGACATGATGAAGCAGATGCAGGCCATGCAGGGCGACCAGGGCGGCAGCGAGCAGGGTGGGCGTCAGCAGGATGCCGACCGCGACCCGCTCGGCCGGCCGCGCGCCACGAAGGGTCCCGACGACGGCAATTCGGTCAAGGTGCCGGACGAGATCGACGTGCAGCGCGCCCGTCAGATCCTCGAAGCGATCCGCAAGCGCCTCGGCAACGCGCTGAGCCCGGACATAGAGCGCAGCTACCTCGAACGGCTGCTCGAACTGAAATAGCTCGACCACACCATCGCGCATCACCATGCCGAAGCTTGGAACCGTCACCCCGATCCTGCGTATGTTCGACATCGCCAAGGCGCGCGAATTCTATCTCGACTTCCTCGGTTTCGAGGTCCGCCTCGAGCATCGCTTCGACGACAACGCGCCTCTTTACATGGGCATCGCCCGCGACGGCTGCGAGCTGCATTTGAGCGAGCACCACGGCGACGGCTCACCCGGCGCCAATGTCCGCATCGAGGTCGTCGGCATCGTCGACCTGCACCGCGAGTTCAAGGCCAAGCACTATCGCTTCAACAGGCCGGGCCTGGAGACGACGCCGTGGGAGACGAGGGAGGTCACGGTCATCGATCCCTTCGGCAACCGCCTGACTTTCTACGAAAGAGCTTGAGGTGCGGGGGCCTAGAGCAATTCCAGGAAAAGTGAAACGGTTGGGCTCGGCGACTTCGCCGTAGCCTTCCATTCGGAATTGCTTAAAACAAAGAGGTGGAGCGGTTCGCCGTTTTCCGTGAAACGGTGAAACGCTCCAAGGCAAATGCGACCGGCGGCCGTCAAAGACTGGCCGTTGCCTGCGCCTGCCTGGTCAGCAGGAAAGCCTCGCGGATCGCGTCCTCCATGCCGTCGATCGCTTCGCCGGCCGCCAGCGGATTGCGGTGCAGCACCACATTGGAGGAATCGATGTCGCCGAAGCCGTCGGCGGCCGTCAGCTCGCGGCAGTCGGGCGGGATGTTGCTGCGCGAGATCGGCGCGATCGCCAGGCCCGATGTGACCGCCAGCGTCAGGCCGCCATTGGTGTCGCTGGTATAGGCGACGCGATAGTCGAGGCCGCGCTGCTGCAGCGATTTGATCGCGAAATCGCGGCACCAGCCGTCGCGGCTGTAGAGCGCGATCGGCACCGGCCGCTCCTCATGCATGTGGTGCAGCGTCGATGTCACCCACACCGTCGGATCGTGCATCAGCACCTCGCCGCCGGAAAAGCCTTCCCACTCGAACACCACGGCGAGGTCGAGCTCGCCCGCCGCCAGCGCCCTCACCTGCGAGGCCGAATGGGCGTAGCGCACCGTGACCTCGACACGCGGGTGGCGTTTGGCGAATTCGCCGAGCGCCCGCGACAGGATCGAGCGGCCGTATTCTGCAGGAATCCCGATGCGCACCAGCCCGCCGAGCGGCGGCGCCACCAGCGATGCCGCCGTCTCGTCGAGCAGCGAGACGATGCGGCGGGCGTTGGCGATGAGCTCGCCGCCGCGCCGCGTCAGCGCCACCCCGCGCGAGCCGCGCTCGAACAGGCTGGCGCCGACCATGTCCTCCAGCTTTTTCATCTGCATGGAGACCGCGGATTGAGTGCGCCCGGCCTTTTCGGCGGCCTTGGTGAAATTGCCCGTCTCGGCCACCGCCACGAAGGTGCGCAGGAGGTCGCTGTCGAGGGTGGGCCTCATCGAAGTCGCCATAAGAAAGTTTGATTGCTGGCATCATTCCAATTCGTTTGCAACATGTCAAACGTCGCAGGATAGTTGCCTTACCCATTGGATATGCGGCCGCGAGATTCGGCCGCGGACCAATTCGAAAAGTCCTCACTCGTGCCCGCTGCCCGAAACGGTGGCGGGCTCTTTTTCGCTGGATCGACCATGCAGAACCGGAGGGCGCTTGGCATTCTGAGCCTCTGCGTGGGCGTCCTCGTGTTTTCGTTGCAGGACCCGCTGGTGAAGGCGGTTTCGGGCGGCTATCCGGTGACCGAAGTGATAGCGATTCGCGCCATCGTCGCGCTGCCGATCCTGATCGTCATCGTCCAGGCCGATGTCGGCCTGAAAGCGCTGCTGTCGAAGCGGGCAGGCATGCTGACGCTGCGCGCCTTCATGCAATTCAGCTCCTACACCGTCTACTATCTGGCGATCGCCGCTCTATCGCTTGCCGACGCGATTGCGCTTTACTTCATGGCGCCGCTTTTCATCATGGCGCTTGCCGGGCCCTATCTCGGAGAGCGCGTCTCCTGGCGGACGCTGACGACCGTGCTCATCGGCCTGGTCGGGGTGGTGGTGATGCTGCGTCCGGGTGCCGGATTGTTCGACTGGGCAGCACTGCTGTCGCTCGGCTCGGCATTTCTTTACGGCTCCTCGCAGCTGATGGCGCGCCGGATCGGCGATACCGAATCCTCCACCGTCATGGCCTTCTACCAGAACGGTGCCTATCTCTCAGGCGCTGTGGCGGTCGCCACGATATTCCATCTTGCCGGCGTCACCCATGCGGGCCATCCGAGCCTCGACTTCCTGGTGCGGCCATGGGTATGGCCGGCGCTGCCGGACTTCCTCAAGATGGCCGCCTGCGGCTTCGTCGCCTCCGCCGGCATGATTTTGCTGTCGCAAGCCTACCGGATGGCACCCGCCAACCGCGTCGCCACCTTCGAATATACCGGCATCCTGTGGTCGCCCCTCTGGGGCTTCCTGTTCTTCGCCGAAGTGCCGCGCATAACGACGGTGCTGGGCGCGGCGCTGATCATCGGCGCCGGATTGGTCGCGCTCAACGGCGAGCGGCGTCGAAGCGCCATGCCGGCGCTCGCGGCAACCGGCGATGCGGCGTGAAAGAAATCAGACCAAGCAGCTCAGTGCCCGGCCGACGCGGGCGCGTATCTCGGCCAGCGTGAACGGCTTCTGCATGACGTCGAGGATGATGCCGTTCAGTTCCTCGGCGCGCTCGCGCTGGTCGGCATAGCCGGTCATCAGCATGATCCTCATCGCCGGGAACTGTCTTGCCGCCGCCGTCGCCATCTCGATGCCATCCATCTCCGGCATGCGGATGTCGGACACCACGAGATCGTAGCCGCCATGCGCCTGCCGGATCAGCGCCAGACCCTGCGCGCCGTCGGCTGCGATGGTGACACTGTGCCCATCACGCTCCAGCGCGCGGGCGGCGAGGGTACGGACGGACTCATCGTCCTCGACGATCAGAAGTTTTGCCATGCCGAAATACATGGCGGGGAAACGTTGACTTTTTCTGAAAATTCGAAAGGTCGCGCGAAACCTTGTCAGCGCCGCCCTATGCGTCGCCCTTGACCATCCCGACAAACGGCAGCTCGCGAAAAGCATGCGCGACATCCATGCCGTAGCCGACGACGAAATAGTCGGGACAGTCGAAGCCGACATAGTCGGCGTTGAGCGTGGTCTGGCGGCGCATGCGCTTGTCGAGCAGCACCGCGATGGCGCAACTCCTGGCGCCGCGCGACAGCATGAGGTCGCGGGTGAAGGAAAGCGTCTTGCCGGATTCCAGTATGTCGTCGATCAAAAGCACGTCGCGGCCGGCAACCTCATTGTCGATGTCACGCAGCACCTTGACCTCGCCGCTGGTGGTGCCGGCGCCATAGCTGGAGATGAAGATGAATTCCACCTCGGGCGACAGGCCGACATCGTGCATGGCGCGGATCAGATCGGCGGCAAAGACGAACGAGCCCTTCAGGATCGAGATCACCAGCAGGTCGTGGTAGTCGCGCCCGGCGATCTCCTTGGCGAGCTCGAGATTGCGGCGGGCGATCGCCGACGCCGAAAACAGGACCTCGATGTCCTTGCCGCGCACAACTGGCATACTTTTTCCTTCAAAATCGCCTGCAACGCCGAAGGCGTGTAGGTGCGTTGAGATTCAGGTTAGGCCGAGCCGAAAATAGCGGGTTCCGAGAACCGGAGCGGAGCGTACTTTTGGGTACGTGAGCACCGGCCTACGCCGGCCGTAGCCTTAATTCAACTGCCACGCCCCTCACAAGTGCTTCGGCCGGCGAAGGCCGGAAGCGCAGGAAACCGCTGTTTGCAGGCCGGCATCACCTGAATATCGACGCACCTAGCCGGCGAAGATTACAGAGACGGTCTTCACGCCGTTTCTAGGCACATCGAGGCGGCTGGAAAAGCCGAATCTTTCGCCGGGCGCCAGCGAGCGGCTGGATGTCCCCAGCCGGTAGCGGATGACGTTGCTGGCTTTGTCGGTGACGCGTATCTCGATTGGCGGCAGCGACTCCGATCTTGCACCGTCATTGGCCGCCTCGCCGTCGACGAACAGGACGGGCTTCAGCCCCGAGGCATCGATTCGCGACGTCACGCCGGAAATGCTGAGCGCGCTTCCCGGCTGCGAAGCCGCCCAGAAGGGGCTCTGACGCACCAGGGCGTGCCCGCCCGAGACCCAGAAAGCGACGAGCGCCGCGCCCACGCCGGCGGTCCAGAAGATTGGACCGCCGCGCGAGGCCGGCCGCGCGGGCGCAACCTCTGGTTTGCGCAGCATGCCCATGCCTTCGATGGACGGCGTGGACGGTGTTTGCGGCGGTGGTGCTGCGATCGGTTCCGAACGGCCAGCGAAACGAGGCAGCACCACATAGTCGGCATCGACGATGTCGGCCGGCGCATCGAGCATGACGCGCTCCGGCGCGGCATTTGCCGCCGTGCCGGTCATGATTTCGCCGGAAACAGGGCGCGCGGTTCTATCCTCAGCCATTACGGCCCCAGTGCAATCTTCGTTTGTTTTGGGTAAACGCAAATGGTTAACGCTTCCCCACCGGAACCGCTGTGAAACGTCGAAAACGAGCCGAAATTAACCGACCATTAACCATGCCGGCCGATGGTCTTGGCAGAGAACAGGCTGGCGGAACGCCGCCTAAGGTTTCAGGTCGCCGAACGTGATCCGCTTCGAAAATGTCGGCCTCCGCTATGGCATGGGTCCGGAGATCCTCCGCGACATTTCCTTGCACATTCCGGAGCGCTCCTTTCAGTTCCTGAGCGGCCCCTCCGGCGCCGGCAAGACGACCTTGCTGCGCCTGCTCTTCATGTCGCTCAAGCCGACGCGCGGCCTGATCACCATTTTCGGCAAGGACCGTTCGCGCATCTCGCGCGGCGAGCTGCCCCTGCTCAGGCGTCGCATCGGCGTGGTGTTCCAGGATTTTCGCCTGCTCGACCACATGACCACCTATGAGAACGTCGCGCTGCCGTTGCGCGTGCGCGGGCGCGAGGAGGCAAGCTATCGCACCGACGTCACCGAGCTTCTGAAATGGGTCGGCCTCGGCGACCGCATGCATGTGCTGCCGCCGGTGCTCTCTGGCGGCGAGAAGCAGCGCGCCGCGATCGCACGCGCCCTGATCGAGCAGCCGGAGATCCTGCTTGCCGACGAGCCGACCGGCAATGTCGATCCGCCGCTGGCGCGCCGGCTGCTGCGGCTGTTCATCGAGCTCAACCGGCTTGGCACCGCCGTGGTGATCGCCACCCACGATCTCGGCCTGATGGAGCAGGTCGATGCTCGACGCATGATTCTCGCTGGCGGAAGGCTGGACGTCTATGACTGACCTTCCGGCCGATCACCTGCATGACGAAGCTGTCGAGACGACGGTGACGGTGAGGCGCGTTCAGCGCAAGATGGCGCCGATCGTGCCGGCGCAGAACATCGCCGGCCGGGCCCTGGTGCTGGTCATCGCCATCATGACCTTCCTGTCCTGCCTGACCTTCGGCGCCGTGACGCTGGTGCGCGACACAGCTTCGGTGTGGGAAAACCAGATCTCGCGCGAGGCGACGATCCAGATCAAGCCGGTCGAGGGCCTCGACATGGAAGCAGCCCTTGCGCAGGCCTCGCAGATCGCCAGCGAGTTCCCGGGCGTGAAGGGCACGAAAATCGTCGACCGCGATGCGACGGCGCGCCTTTTGGAACCATGGCTGGGAACCGGCCTCAACATCGATGAACTGCCGGTGCCGAGGCTCATCGTCGTCACCATCGACGAGGCCAGCCCGCCCGACTTCGCCGCCATGCGCGCCGCGATCACGCCCAAGCTGCCGAGCGCGGCGCTCGACGATCACCGCACCTGGGTCGACCGGCTGATCGCCATGGCGCACACGACGGTGACGATCGGCTTTGCCGTTCTGGCGCTGATATTGTCGGCGACGGTGCTGACGGTGGTGTTCGCCACGCGCGGCGCCATGGCCGGCAATGGCCACATCATCGAAGTGCTGCATTTCGTCGGCGCCGAGGCCCGCTTCATCGCGCGCGAATTCCGCTGGCATTTCCTGGTCACCGGCATGAAGGGCGCCGCCGCTGGCGGCGCGGCGGCCATTTTGGTCTTCATTGTCTTTTCCTGGTGGTCGTCGCGCAACATGGCGACGCCCGAGGCCGACCAGGCGACCGCGCTGTTCGGCAATTTCGCCATCGGTTCCACCGGCTATCTCGGCGTCGGCCTGATGGTGCTGGTGATCGGCGCGCTGACAGCGGCGACCTCGCACGCCACGGTCGTCGCCTATCTCAGCGATATCGACATCCGCCAGCCGGATGCGGGTTGATCATGATGCGATCCCCGCGGGACAAAATGAAAGCCGGCCTGAAACCGTTATATTCGGGAAGGAAAACGATCACGGAGTGGGAGCTGCCGTAACGCAATGTGCGCCGCCTTATCTATCAAAGGCCGCATTTCAGAGTTAACCATAGGATGTTTTCAGGATTAACCTGGGGATGATGGACGCGCAGGATTCGATCGGAACAGCTGGACGGATGCCAGCAGCGCTTGCGCGCGGCGCGGTGCCTGCAACGCACGGGCGTCTGAGATTTGCGCTTCGTATCTGCTCCTTCTTCGTGCTTGCCCTGCTGGCGCTTTTCGCCGGCGGCTTCGGATGGTTTGCCGACAAGGTCAGCAACATGACGACGCCGGCCAATCCGGCCAAGGCCGATGCCATCATCGTGCTTACCGGCGGCCAGTCGCGGCTCGACGCCGCCATGGATCTGCTGGCGTCGGGCAAGGGCGAGCGGCTGTTGATCAGCGGCGTTCACCCCTCGGCCAGCCGCCGCCAGCTGCAAGTGGCGATGGGCGGTGACAAGCAGCTGTTTTCCTGCTGCGTCGACATCGACCGCGCCGCGCTCGACACGATCGGCAATGCCGAGGAGAGCGCCAAATGGGTGGAAAGCCACGCCTATGGAAGCATCATCCTCGTCACCAACAATTATCACATGCCGCGCAGCCTGCTCGAGATGGGCCGGCTGCTGCATGGCGCGCGGCTCGAGCCCTACCCGGTGGTCAACACCAAACTCGGCAATGGCAATTGGCTGACCAAGCCGGAGGCGCTGCGCGTGCTGCTCACCGAATACAGCAAATATGTACTGGCGCTGGCACGCGGCGTCGTTCCGCTCCGCCCGAGCGCCGAGGGCGTCGCGATCGCCGAAGCATCCGCGGTGAAGAACTAAGCTAGACCTCTCCAGACAACTTACCGCGCAACTGTGCGATCTCCTGTTCAAGACTTTGGATACGCCGGTCGCGTTCGGCCAGCGCCGCCGCCACGTCCGCCGCCTCGAAGCGCTGCGGAATGTGCTGCGGGCAATTGGCGTCCCAGGCCGTGACGGTGAACAGGATCGCCTGCTCGGGCCGCGCCTTGTAGTCTGCCGGCATCAGCCTCGCCGTCAGCTCCGCGTCGTCCTCGACCACGCGTGCCTTGCCCCAGATCTTGATGCGCTGCCGGAGCGTGTAGTCGATCAGGAACAGGAAGGCCTGGGCGTTGTCCGCGAGATTACCCTGGGTGATGAACTGCCGGTTGCCCGAGAAATCGGCAAAGCCGATCGTGTGCTCATCGAGCATCTTGAGGAAGCCGGCCGGGCCGCCGCGGTGCTGGATGTAGGGCTGGCCCTCGGCATTGGCGGTCGCCAGGAACACGCTGGTCTGCGCCTCGATGAAGGCGGCGAGATCGGGCGTGATCGTCGCGCGCCAGCCGCCGCGCTCCTCAACGCGAGCGTAGGCTCCGCGCGAGCCCTTGCGGGACTGGATGGCCTTGACCGTAGGCGTGAAGGCGACATCGCTGGTGAAAGCATGGGCATTCATGGCAGCTTCCTCTCGAGCAATTCCAGGAAAAGTGCGGAACGGTTTTCCATCCGGAATTGCGTCAAAACAAAGAGATAGAGCGGTCCTGTGTTTCCTTGAAACGAAGAACCGCTCTAAAGGCCGAGCCCCGAAAGCGACGGGTGATCGTCGGGCCTGCGGCCGAGTGGCCAGTGATATTTGCGGTCGGCCTCACTGATCGGCAGATCGTTGATGCTGGCGACACGCAGCCGCATCAGCCCATGCTCGTCGAATTCCCAGTTCTCATTGCCGTAGCTGCGAAACCACGAGCCGCTGTCATCGTGCCATTCATAGGCAAAGCGCACGGCGATACGATTGCCGTGAAAGGCCCAGACCTCCTTGATGAGCCTGTAGTCCAATTCGCGGCTCCACTTGCGTGTGAGAAAAGCCTGGATCGCATCGCGCCCCTGCAGGAACTCGGAGCGGTTTCGCCAGCGGCTGTCCGCCGTGTAAGCGAGCGCGACCCGCGCCGGGTCTCGGGAGTTCCATGCATCCTCGGCCATGCGTGCCTTCTGCGCGGCTGTCTCGGCGTTGAACGGTGGGAGCGGCGGGCGGCTTTCGGACATGGGCATTCCTCTTATGACGGATTCAGGCCGCCTGACGGGCGCGAACAACCGGAAAGTCGACCTCCGTGCCAGCGATCTCATTGATATAATTGGTCCAGACGTTGAGGGCGACATGCTGCACGATCTCGATGATCTGCGCATCGTCATAGCCGGCCCGCCTCACCGCCTCGACATCCCCTTCGACGACATGGCCCCGGTCGCGAGCGATCTTGGCTGCGAAACGAACGGCCGCCGCGGCCTTTGGGTCGCTGGAGGTTCCGGCACGGTTGGCGACCATTTCCGCATCATCCAGGCGGGCAAGGTTCTTGCCGAGATAGGTGTGGGCGGAGAGGCAGTAGGTGCAGCCGTTGATCTCCGCGACAGCCAATGCGATGCGCTCCCGCGTGGGCGGTGGCAGGCGCCCTTTGGCCAGTGCCGCCGACATGGCAAGATAGCCCTCTAACGCCGCCGGACTGTTGGAGACCAGCCGAAACAGATTCGGCGCGACACCAAGCTGCTTCTCGACGGCCTTGAGCATTGGCTGCGAGGCCTCGGGAGCGGCGGCAATGGTCTCGGGCGTGGGGATGCGGGGCATGGACATTCCTTTCAAATTGAATACCCACGCAACATGCATTCTTCCGCTGGTTATCTGAAGGTGGCATATTTGCAACTTATTATTCCACTTTCTGGAAGAATGAATGGATCGCCTCGACGCCATGTCCTTGTTCGTCGCCACCGTGGAGGCCGGCAGCCTTTCCGCAGCGTCGCGACGCGTCGGCCTGCCACTGGCGACGGTCAGCCGCAGGCTTTCGGACTTGGAAAGGCATCTCAAGACGCGCCTGCTCAACCGTTCGACGCGGCGCCTCGCTCTGACGGACGCTGGCCAATCCTATCTGGCGGCCTGCCGCCGCATCTTGGATGAGGTAAGCGAGGCCGAGCGCGCGGCCGCGGGCGAATATTTGAGCCCGACCGGCGAGCTGGTCATCACCGCGCCCGTCGTCTTCGGGCGCCTGCATGTGCTGCCCGTTGTCACCGCCTTCCTTGCCGCCTATCCCGATGTCGACATCCGCCTGACGCTGTCCGACCGGATCACCCAATTGGTCGAGGAGCATATCGACCTTGCCATCCGCATCGGTGAGCTGCCGGATTCGGCTATGATCGCAACGCGCGTCGGCGCGATCCGCCGCATCGTCTGCGCAAGCCCGGCCTATCTCGCCGAGCGCGGCACGCCACTTGAACCGCGCGATCTCGCCGGCCACAATTGCATCACCTTCGAAGGGCTTGCCGCTCCGACGACATGGAGCTTCGGCACGGACAAGAACGAAACTAGGGTTCCGGTCCGCTCGCGGCTGCAGGTCAACACCGCCGAGGCGGCAATCGATGCCGCGATCGCCGGCCTCGGCCTGACGAAGGTGTTATCCTATCAGGCGGACGCCGCGGTGCGCGCGGGCGCGCTTCGCGTGGTGCTCGAGCCGTTCGAGCCGCCGCCCTGGCCGGTCAGCCTCGTGCATGCCGGTCAGGGCCTGCTGCCGGTGAAGCTGCGCGCCTTCCTCGATTTCGCCGCGCCGCGGCTGAAGGAGCGGCTGGCGCGGTCGCTTTAAAGCAATTCCGGGAAAAGTGTGAAGCGGTTTGCCGTCCGGAATTGCGGCGAACAAGAGAGGGAGCGGCGGGGTTCAACCACAGCGCCGTTTCCTTTTTGCCCACGCTTGGTGTAACCAACGCACACCTCCACACCGGGCTCTTTCCCGCATGCTCACTATCCGCTCGCTGGCGTTCAACCTCGCCTTCTATCTCAGCCTGATCGTTCAGATGATCTTCTGGACGCCCTATTATTTCCTGTCGCCGCGCCACCGCGCCTGGTTCGTGCCGAAATTCTGGTCGCGCACCTCGATGTGGCTCTACGAAAAGATCGCCGGCACCAGGAACGAGATCACGGGGATCGAGAACCTCCCCGAAGGGTCCTTCATCCTGGCGCCCAAGCATCAGTCGTTCTGGGATGCGATCGCCTTCTTCCCCTACCTCAAGGACCCGCTCTACATCCTGAAGCGGGAGCTGACCTGGATCCCCTTCTTCGGCTGGTACATCATGAAGATGCGCATGATACCGGTCGATCGCGGCAGCCGCTCCAAGGCGCTGAAAGCGGTGGTCGCCGCCACCAGGCAGGAGATTGCGCGCAATCCCCGCCAGCTCATCATCTATCCGGAAGGCACCCGCCGCCCGCCGGGCGCCGAGCCGTCCTACAAATACGGCATCGTCGAGCTCTACACCCAGCTTGGCATTCCCGTGGTGCCGGTCGCCCATGTCGCCGGCCTCTACTGGCCGCGCCGCAAGTTCATGCGCTATCCCGGCACCATCAAGGCCCGCTTCCTGCCGCCGATCCCGCCTGGCCTCGACAAGGAGGAATTCATGCAGCGGCTGATCGGCGAGACCGAAGCAGCCTGCGATCAGCTTTTGATCGAAGCCGCGCGCGCGCCGAACCCGCCGCCCATGCCGCCGACGGCGATCAAGCGGCTGGCGGAGCTTGGCGCGGCGGCACAGGCTAAGGCCTGACTCACCGCAGCGCCGCCAAGGCGGTGGTCAGCACCAGCGTCGCCGCGAAAACCAGGTTGATGACCCGCGACGCCGACGGATTGCGCAGCAGCCGCGCGAAAATCGTTCCGGCGAAAAGCCAGAGCACATGGATGGCGACGATCATCGCGGCAAGCACCAGCAGCTTGGTCGAAAGCCCCAGCTCATCGACCTTTGACGACGCGCCGACGAACACGGCGCCGATCGCCACATAGGCTTTCGGATTGGCGACGGCGAGCATGAAGCCGCCGAGAAAGGTGGGGCGCGCCGCCTCGTTTCCGCCTTCGGCAAGCGGCGGCGCTGTCGCTATTTCGAAAGCGAGATAGAGAATGTAGGCGGCCGAAGCGATGGTCAGCAGGGACGCCAGCCCCGGCATCGAGGCGAGCACGCCGACCAGGCCGGCGGCCACCACCAGAAGCACGGCGATCGTGCCAAGCACGACGCCCGAAGTGTAGCGCATTGAAGGGCGCAGGCCGAAGGCTGCGCCGAAAGCCGTGACGCTGATTGTCGCCGGGCCCGGACTGCCCATGACGACAGTCGCAACAATAATCAGGGCCAGCAATTGCTGCCAGGGCTGACCTCCAGACAGAACGTCTCCGGCCATGCCGAACCCCAATCCCTACCGCGTTACGGCAGGAATTATCGCGCGGTTCCCGCAAAGGTCTTGGACGATCGTGCGCGGTCAGCCTCGCGCGACCGCTTTCGACAAACGCTAAGCGCTGGCCCGGTCGAGCGCGGCGATATCGTCGGCGGAAAGTTTCAGCGATGCGGCGCGGATCAGGCTGTCCATCTGGGCGGGCGTCGTGGCGCTGGCGATCGGCGCCGTGACACCCGGTCGCGCCATGATCCAGGCAAGCGCGACTTCCGCCTGCTTGGCGGAATGGCGCCCGGCCGCGGCATCGAGCGCGGCGAGGATGCGCATGCCGCGCTCGTTGAGATACTCGGCCACGTCTTCGCCGCGCTCGCTCTGGCCGAGATCGGCCTTGGAGCGATATTTGCCGCTCAGGAAACCCTTGGCCAGGCTGAAATAGGTGATGACGCCGAGGCCCTCCGTCTTGCAGAGGTCGAGCAGCGGCCCATCCAGCGAAGAGCGGTCGTACAGATTGTATTCAGGCTGCAGAACCTCATAACGCGGCAGGCTGCGCAGGCTGGCGACATCGAGGGCTGCCCGCAATTGCCCGGCATCGAGATTGGAACAGCCCGGATAGCGGATCTTGCCCTTCTCGAGCAGGCGCTGATAGGCGCCGAGCGTTTCCTCGTAAGGCGTGGCCGGGTCCGGCCAATGCGACAGATAGAGGTCGATGACATCGGTCTGCAGCCGTTTGAGCGATTGATCGACGGCTTTCTCGATATAGGCCGCCGACAGGTCCCGCCTGCCCTGCCCCATGTCGGAGCCGACTTTGGTGATGACAACTATTTTGTCGCGATTGCCGCGGCTCTTCATCCAGTTGCCGATGATGGTCTCGGATTCGCCACCCTTGTTGCCCGGTGCCCAGCGCGAATAGGCGTCCGCCGTGTCGACGGCGTTGAAGCCCGCCTCGGCAAAGCGGTCGAGCAGGTCGAAGGAGGTCTTCTCGTCGGCGGTCCAGCCGAAGACATTGCCGCCCAGAACCAGCGGCGCGATGGAAAGGTCGGTGCGACCGAGACGGCGTTTCTGCAAGATTGATCTCCGTGATGCTGGGATGGGCCTCGACGCCGCCCAAGGATGGATGCCGAGATGGATTGCGGTTAAGCTAGGTCGTGCCTCACCAAGGTCAAAGGCATGGTTTTGCTTTTTGATCGGGCCAGAGCAATTCCAGCAAAAGCGCACAGTTAGGCTCGGCGACTTAGCCGTAGCCTTGCGTCCGGGATTGCGTAAAAAAGAGAGGGAGCATTGGAGGCGATCCCGTTTTCGCCGGAAATGCTTTTCAGGAAGGCGCGACCTGGAGCCCCACCTCTTCCAGCCAATGGTCGCGGATGCCGAGCGCCTTCAGGTGCTCCACCGTGCTGAGCACATAGTCCTCGTTCCTGCCCGACTGGCCGACCGCGCCGCGAACAACCGCCGCGGCATGGCCGGCGTCGAGCCCTCCGGCATATTGCTCATGCGCGCGGTCGACGATGTAGGCGACCGCTTCCACCGTTCTGTCCCCTCCGGCCCCGTCGAGCCGGACGTCGAGCAAGCGCTCGAGATAGACGTTTGTTACCAGCTCGCGCTCGCGCAGATAGGAAAGCACCTCGTCCCGCAAATCGCCGGGCACGCGAAAGGCAAGGCCGATGCAGGAACCGCCACGATCGAGACCGAGCACAAGGCCCGGCCTCTCACGCGTGCCGCGATGCACGAAGGAATGGACGCAGAGCGACCGGCGATAGCCGTAAAGACGGGCGCGCCGCGTCTCGACATGTGCGAATCCGGGACGCCAGATCAGCGACCCATAGCCAAAAACCCAAAAATCGCCCATATCGCCAAGCCTGATCGCACTCGAGTGAAGACATCGCACCGGTAAGGTGTTTCTTCTGTCCCCGCTTGTTGTGCGTAAGAACAACAGCCCGCTCGCCGCACGAGGGGTTAACGAGAGCCGCAGCATGACGTCAAGTGACGAGCGATCGCGCAAACCTCGCCGCCGGCTGTTCTGGCTTGCCGCATTCATTGTCGTGTTGTTCGCGCTCTACAGCGCCGGCTGGTTCTATCTCGCCGGCCGCCTCAAGACGGAGGCCGACCAGGCGGTGGCCAAACTCGGCACCAAAGGCATCGCCGCCGGCTGCGCCAACCTTGCCGTCAGCGGCTATCCGCTGAGCTTTGCCGTTTCCTGCGACAGCCTGGCCTATCAGGACGATGCCAAAAACATCGCCGCCTCCACCGGCAACTTCAATGCGGTCGCTGAGATCACGCAGCCTTTGTCGCCGGTGGCCGACGTGCGGGGCCCGCTCAGAACCTCGGCGCCGGGCATGCCGCCGCTTTGGATCGACTGGGACAAGCTGAACGCGACGGTCAAACTGTCCTGGCCGCTGCCCAGGCGCGTGTCGCTGCAGGCTGAAGGCCTGTCAGGCCAGACCGACCCGGCCGACGATTCCGATCCGGCCGAATTGTTCTACGCGGCAAACGCGGCCGGGCAACTGGCGCCCAAGGACCAGGACGTCGTCTATACCGGCAGCTTCAGCGATCTTGAAATCGATGCCGACGCGATCGGCGGCCGCGTGCTGCCGGCGCTCGATGGCGACGGCGAGGCGACGCTGAAGAACGGTGTCGCGCTGATCGCAGCGCCGCCGAAAAGCCTGCGCGGCCAGTCGGTCGACATCGCCAAGCTCGACCTGTCGTCGGGAACGGCGCGCGTGACGGTGTCCGGACCGATCTCGGTCGACGCGGACGGCCTGATCGATGCCAATCTGACGATCAAGCTCAAGGATCCGAAGGCGGTGGCCGCCATCCTCGCCGGCGCCGTTCCCGAGCACAAAAACGAGATCGAGCAGGGCTTTGCCGGCCTGGCGATGCTCGGCAACGAGCCATCCATGCCGCTCAAGATCGTCAAGGGCAAGGCTTCGCTCGGCTTCATCCCGCTCGGCAAGATCAAGCCGGTGGACTAGCTGTGGAGCCTCAACAGGTTGTCCTCGGACAATGCGAGGCGACTGATGGGTGTTTTGGATTTTAGGCCGCCATGCGGGCGATGCCAATTGTAGCGATGCATCCAAACGGGCAACTCGGCAGCTCGGTG